>NZ_JBVVPT010000026.1:0-112709 GCF_055811715.1 Bradyrhizobium sp. WSM4872
GGCTCAGATCCAGCGACGGGCGGTTTTGCGAGAACCGCCCGTTTGCACATCTTGTCAGATTTTCTGGACACAAGAGCGCGCCATAAGCCGTAAAACCATTGCGCAGGGAAGGCCGGATGTTCCGGCATCACCTGTGGTCACCCCCGCGTGCGTTTCTCGCGTGCGGACCTTGGGTGCCAGCCGGCGCCCGGCCTTCCCTGCGCCCTTTCTTCTCGACGAGGGCGAAACGGACAGCAAAACTCGGGCGCCCGCGCCGCGAGACCGCGGAGGTGTGCGTCGCCACCAAGTTCACCTTGCACTGCGGTAGAAGAATATCGCACACTCGACCGGGCCGGGGAGCCATAGGGAGCTCTACAAGGGGAGCCGAGCCATGTCCCTCCAGACATTACCATCCGACACTGCCGATCAGCGCCCCAACCGCCCCGAGGATGTCCAGGCGCTGGAAGCAGATGCGCGGCTGCGCGACGACATCCGCCTGCTCGGGCGCATCCTCGGCGACACGGTGCGCGACCAGGAGGGGCCTGAATTGTTCGATCTGGTCGAACGCATCCGGCAGACCTCGATCCGATTCCACCGCGACGAGGACCGGCTCGCCCGCCGCGAGCTCGAGCAGATCCTCGACAGCATGTCGACCTCGGAGACGGTGCGGATCGTCCGCGCCTTCAGCTATTTCTCCCACCTCGCCAACATCGCCGAAGACCAGAACAACATTCGCCAGATGCGCGCCAACAAGGGCGGCGGCTCCGGCGTGCTGGCCGAGACGCTCGCCCATGCGAGAGCTGCGGGCATCGGTGCCGATGCCCTGCGCAACTTCTTCAAGAGCGCGCTGGTCAGCCCGGTGCTGACCGCGCATCCGACCGAGGTCCGCCGCAAGAGCACGATGGACCGCGAGATGGAGGTCGCTAGCCTGCTCGATCGTCGCGAGCGCGTCGCGCTCACGGCGGAGGAGGCCGCCGCCAGCGACGAACAGCTTCGTCGCGAGGTGCTGACGCTGTGGCAGACCAATCTGCTGCGCCGGACCAAGCTCACCGTGCTCGACGAGGTCGCCAACGGCCTGTCCTTCTACGATTACACGTTTCTCCGCGAGGTGCCGCGGCTGGTCAACGGGCTGGAGGACCGGCTGCAGGAGGACGGCGAGCAGGCGGCAGGCGAGCTCGCCTCGTTCCTGCGCATGGGCAGCTGGATCGGCGGCGACCGCGACGGCAATCCCTTCGTCACCGCCGACGTGATGCGCGGCACGCTGCGGCTGCAGTCGAGCCGGGTGATGCAGTTCTATCTCAACGAGCTGCACGTGCTGGGCTCCGAGCTGTCGATCGCGGCGCATCTCGCCGACGTGTCCGAGGAGTTGCGCACGCTGGCGGAGCGCTCGCCCGATACCTCGCCGCACCGGAGCGGCGAGCCCTATCGTCTTGCGGTCTCCGGCATCTATGCGCGCCTCACCGCCACGGCTGAGATGCTTCAGGTCGAGATCACGCGGCGGCCGGTCGGCAAGGGCGCGCCGTACGACAGCGTCGGGGAGTTCAAGGCCGATCTCGATGTGCTGCACCGCTCGCTGATCTCCAACAACGCCGGCGTCATCGCCCGCGGCCGGCTGCGGCTGCTGCGGCGTGCGGTGGACTGCTTCGGCTTCCATCTGGCCCGGCTCGATATCCGCCAGAACTCGGCGGTGCACGAGCGCACCATCGCCGAGCTGATGGACGCCGCCAACCCCGGCATGTCCTATCTCGCCCTCGGCGAGGACGCGCGCATCTCCCTGCTCACCAACGAGCTGCGCTCGACGCGCTCGCTGGTGTCGCCGTTCGTCAAATACAGTGACGAGACCATGGGCGAGTTCAACGTGTTCCATGCCGCAGCAGAGGCGCATGCGAAGTTCGGCTCGGACGCCATTCCCCAATGCATTATCTCAATGTGCAAGGGCATGTCCGACATGCTCGAGGTCGCGGTGCTCTTGAAGGAGGTTGGCCTCGTCCATCCCTCCGGGCGCAGCGCCATCAACATCGTGCCGCTGTTCGAGACCATCGAGGATTTGCAAGCGTCCTCCACCATCATGGACCGCATGCTGTCGCTGCACGATTACCGCCGCCTCGTCGACAGCCGCGGCAGCGTGCAGGAGGTGATGCTGGGCTATTCCGACTCGAACAAGGATGGCGGCTTCGTCACTTCGGGCTGGGAGCTCTACAAGGCCGAGATCGGGCTCGTCGACGTGTTCGAGCGCCATGGCGTGCGGCTGCGCCTGTTCCATGGCCGCGGCGGTTCGGTCGGCCGCGGCGGCGGCCCGAGCTATGACGCCATCATCGCCCAGCCCGGTGGCGCCGTGAATGGCCAGATCCGCATCACCGAGCAGGGTGAGATCATCTCGTCGAAATATTCCAACGCCGAAGTCGGCCGCAACAATCTGGAGATCCTTGCCGCCGCGACGCTGGAGGCGAGCCTGCTGCATCCGCGCCAGAGCGCGCCCCGGCGCGACTATCTGACCGCGATGGACGAGCTTTCGAACCTCGCCTTCAAGGCCTATCGCGGCCTCGTCTACGAGACCGACGGCTTCGTCGATTATTTCTGGGCGTCCACCGTCATCAACGAGATCGCGACGCTGAACATCGGCAGCCGCCCGGCCTCACGCAAGAAGACGCGTGCGATCGAGGATTTGCGCGCGATTCCCTGGGTGTTCTCCTGGGCGCAATGCCGCCTGATGCTGCCGGGCTGGTACGGCTTTGGCAGCGCGGTCGAGCAATGGATCGCGGAGCATCCCGACAAGGGCATGCCGTTCCTCAAAGAGCTCTACAAGGAATGGCCGTTCTTCCGCATGCTGCTGTCGAACATGGACATGGTGCTGGCGAAAAGCTCGATCGCGATAGCCTCGCGCTATGCCGAGCTCGTGCCCGACGAAGCGCTCCGCGAAAAGATCTTCGGTCGCATCCGTCGCGAATGGCATTCCTGCATCGAGACGCTGCTGGACATCATGGGGCAGGACCGGCTGCTGCAAGGCAACCCGCTGCTGGAACGCTCGGTGCGCCACCGCTTCCCCTATCTCGACCCGCTCAACCATGTGCAGGTCGAATTGCTGAAAGAGCACCGCGCGCAGAACCCGGACGAACAGGTGCTGCGGGGGATTCAGTTGACGATCAACGGGATCTCGGCGGGGTTGAGGAATACGGGGTAAGGCGACCCACCCTCAGTCGTCGTGCCCGGGCTCGTCCCGGGCATCCACGTTCTAGGTGCAGCGCGTAAGGTCGTGGATGGCCGGGACAAGCCCGGCCATGACGCGTGGTGAGAGCACGGCCTCAACAGAAGTGCGCGCCCTGCGTTTCCACATACACCGCATAGAGCGACTGGCTCGCGGTCATGAACAGGCGGTTGCGCTTCTTGCCGCCGAAGCAGACATTGGCGCAGGTCTCGGGCAACAGGATCTGCCCGATGCGCGCGCCGTCGTTCGGCGCGAACACCTGCACGCCGTCATAGCCGGGGCCGACCCAGCCGGCGCCCACCCAGATGTTGCCCTCGGTATCGACGCGCAGGCCGTCCGGAAAGCCTGATTTGCCGTCGAGGGTCATGTCGATCAGCTTCTTCGGGTTCGACAGCTTCGTCCCGTCGATGTCGTACGACCACACCACGTTCTTGGCTTCGGGATAATGCGTGATGCCGGTGTCGCAGACATAGAGCTTCTTGTAGTCGTGACTGAAAGCGATGCCGTTCGGCTTGAACGGCTCGTCGGCCACCTTCGCGACCTGGCCGCTCTGCGGATCAATGCGATAGACCGCTTCCTTCTGATACGGCTGCAGCGAGCCGGTATTGGCAAGCTTGCCCTCGTAGATGCTGATCGCGCCATAACCGGGATCGGTGAACCAGATCGCCTTGTCGTTGGGATGCACCACCATGTCGTTGGGGCCGTTGAGCGGCTTGCCGTTGGCCTGTTCGGCCAGCGTCGTGACCGAACCGTCATGCTCGTAGCGGACGAGGCGGGTGCGCTCCGCGCTGATCTGCCGGCCCTCGGTGTCGAACGAGTTGCCGTTGGCCTCGTTCGACGGCTTGTGGAACTGTTCGGAGATGTGGCCATCGTCGTCGAGGTAGCGCAGCTGGCGGTTGGCAGGGATGTCGCTCCAGACCAGATATTGCCCTTGCGCATTCCACGCCGGTCCTTCCGCCCACAGGCAGCCGGTATAGAGCCGCTTGATTGCGGTGTTGCCGACCTTGGCCTTGAAGCGCTTGGGATCGATGGCGATGATGTCGGGATCGGGATAGCGCTGCGGCTCGGCACTGGCGCCGAAGTCGCGGGCGTCCGCGCGTGAGGCGAGCAGGGCGGATGCGGCAACGGTCGCGGCGCCCTTGAGCAGAGTGCGGCGGGCGAGGCCGCTGCTTGCAGTCGTGTCGTCGGAGTCGGTCAGTATTCTTGTCATGGTTTCCTCCCAAAGTTGTGTTGGGAGGAAATGATCCGCCAGCAATCGGGCGTAAAGCGGAGCGATCTCCGGACTAAGATAACCGGAGATCGCAGGGCAGAAATGCCGGAAATACGGTCAGACGAGATTCCTTACACGGGATCCCACGGGAAGATGTCGGCGGAGCGGTCGAGCTTGTAGAACGATCCCTTCAGCGCCGGCATGCCGTGCTCCGCGATCGATTGCGGGGTCCAGCCTTCGCTCCGATGCACCGAGCGCAGCGGGCGGTTCTGGCTGAACAGGAACAGCTCGTTCATGCGGGCGCCAAAGATCTGCCCGGAGACGTCCTTTGCGGCATCGGAGAGCAGATAGGCGCAGACCGGCGCGATCTTCTCCGGGCCCATCTGCTTGATCTTCTCGACGCGCGCCTTCTCGGCTTCGGTCTCGGTCGGGATGGTGCCGATCATGCGGGTCCAGGCGAACGGCGAGACGCAGTTGGAGCGGACGTTGAAGCGGCCCATGTCGAGCGCGATCGATTTCGACAGGCCGACGATGCCGAGCTTGGCGGCGGCGTAATTGGCTTGTCCAAAGTTGCCGATCAGGCCGGAGGTCGAGGTGAAATGCACGAACGAGCCGCTCTCCTGCTCGCGGAAGATTCGCGCTGCGGCGTGGCTGACGTAGAACGAGCCCATCAAATGCACCTTGATGACGGCCTCGAACGCTTCCACGCTCATCTTGTGGAAGATCATGTCGCGCAAAATGCCGGCATTGTTGACGACGCCGTCGAGCCGGCCGAAATGATCGGTCGCGGTCTTCACGATCTTGCTGGCGGGGATGGCTTCGGCCACCGACTCGAAATTGGCGACGGCGGTGCCGCCGCGCTTCTTGATCTCCTCGACCACCTCCTCGGCTGGCGCTGCGCTGGTGCCGGCGCCGTCAGCGGCGACGCCGGGATCGTTGACGACGACCTTGGCGCCCTCGCCAGCGCAGAGCAGCGCGATCTCCCGTCCGATGCCGCGGCCTGCGCCGGTGACGATGATGACCTTGTCTTGGAGTGATTTCGTCATTTGGATTACCTCTCGTTCGTAAACACGATCGTGCCCGACGCGGCGAACATGCCGCCGACGCCGTGGCACACCGAAATCTTCGCGTTGGCGACCTGCGCCGGCGCAATGCCGCGCATCTGCCGGACGCTCTCCTGGAGCGCATACATGCCGTACATGCCCGAATGCATGTAGCTCAAGCCGCCGCCATTGGTGTTGAGCGGAAGCTTACCCCCCGGCCGCGTGTTGCCGTCGGCGATGAACTTGCCGGTCTCCTCGTGCGGCATGAAGCCGAGGTCGCCGAGACCGAACAGCGGCAGATGCGCAAACGCGTCGTAGATCATGAGATGATCGACGTCCTTGTGGGCGATGCCGGCCTCCTTGAAGGCGAGGGGACCGGCGGTCTTGAACGCGCGCGAGGAGTTGAAAGTCTCCATCTGGCTGACCATCGGCGTCTCCACGCTCTCGCCGGTGCCCATGATGTAGACCGGCTTACGCGGAAAATCCTTGGCGCGGTCGGCAGAGGTCAGGATCAGCGCGCCGCCGCCGTCGGTGACGAGGCAGCATTGCAGCAGGCGGAACGGATAGGCGATCATGCGCGAGTTGAGGACGTCTGCGACCGTGATGGGATCCTTCATCATCGCGCGCGGATTCTTCGCCGCCCATTCCCGCTGCACCACCGCCACCGAGGCGATCTGCTCGTGGGTGATGCCGTAGGTCTTCATGAAGCGCAGCACGGGGATCGGAAACATGCTGGGCGGGCCGTAGACGCCGAACGGCGCCTCGAACTGCCCTTGCAGGCTCTCCGGGGGAATAGAGCGCGGCGCCTTGCCGATCATCGACTTGCCGCTCTCGGCATGGGTGATCAGCACGGTCTTGCACAGGCCGGCCTCGATTGCCGCGGCGGCATGGCGGACGTGCAGCATGAAGGAGCAGCCGCCGACCGAGGTGCCGTCCACCCAGGTCGGCTTGATGCCGAGATAGTGGCAGACCTGCTGCGGCGTTTCGACCGCGGTGGCGAAGCCGTCGATGTCCGACAGCTTCAGCCCGGCATCGGCAATGGCATTGAGCGCCGCATCCGCATGAAGCTGGAGCTGCGACACGTTGGGGATGATTCCGAGCTCGGTGGTCTCGGCCGCGCCGACGACGGCAACCTGATTGCTGCGCATGGTCTATCCCTTCGCCGGGCGGAACACGGGGAGGGTGATCTTGTCGTCGAGCGCCTCGAAGGCAACCTCGAGCTTCATATCGAGCTCGAGCGCCTCCGGCGTCTGCGGGCAGTCGATGATGTTGCTCATCATCCGGGGTCCCTCGGCAAGCTCAACCACCGCGATCGCGTAAGGCGGCGTGAATCCGGGCGCGGCGGGACGGTGGTTGATCACGTAGCTGTAGAGGAAGCCCTTGCCGCTCGCCTTGAAGATGCTGACCTTGCGCGAGGCGCAGGACGGGCAGAACGGGCGCGGCGGGAAATAGACATGCGCGCAGGCGTCGCAGCGCTGCAGGCGCAACTCGCCCGCCTTGGTGCCGTCCCAGAAATGCTGGGTCTCAGGCGTCGGTTTCGGTCGCGCGCGCTGCGGTTCGGCCATCTCGGCAGGTCCTCCCAAGGCCAAGCTGAGCCCGGCTGTTGCGATCTTGATGCGACAATCGACCATGGCGCGTCAACGGTCCAGCAATGCGCATGCATGCCATCATGCGCACAATGCTTGTGTCGAAGTGAGGCAGCGCTATACATTGCGCGCAAATATTCCGTGAGACAGACATGCCCGATTTTTCGACACTGACGAAGCTCGCCGAAGACCTCGAAAGCGGTCGCACCACCTCCCGCAAGCTGGTCGAGGCTTGCATCGCCAAAATCGCCGATCCGGCCGGCGAGGGCCAGCGTGCTTTCATCCATGTCGACAAGGATGCCGCGCTTGTGGCGGCGGATGCGATGGACGGGTTGCGCAAGGTGAAGGCGGCGCCGTCGCGCTACGCCGGTATCCCAGTCTCGATCAAGGATCTCTTCGACATCAAGGGGCAGGTGACGCGCGCCGGCTCCCGCGCGCTCGACGATTCCTCGCCGGCCGAGCAGGATGCCCCCACGGTAGCGCGGCTGCGCAAGGCCGGCTTTGTCGTGATCGGGCGCACAAACATGACCGAGTTCGCCTATTCCGGCATCGGCATCAATCCGCATTACGGTACGCCAAAGGGCGCCTGGAACCGGGCCGAGGGCCACGTGCCCGGCGGTTCGTCCTCGGGCGCCGCGGTCTCCGTGCTCGACGGCATGGCGCATGGCGCGCTCGGCACCGACACCGGCGGCTCCTGCCGGATTCCGGCGGCCTATAACGGCATCGTCGGCTACAAGCCGACGCAGCGGCGCGTGCCGCTCGACGGGGCCGTGCCGCTGTCGTTCTCGCTCGACAGCATCGGGCCGCTGGCACGATCGGTCAGTTGCTGTGCCATTCTCGATGCCGTGCTCGCCAACGAGCCGATCGCCCCGCTGAAGCCTCGCCCGGTCAAGGGCATGCGGCTGGCGGTGCCGACCACGATCGTGCTCGACGACCTCGATGCGGCTGTGGCCGCGACATTCGAGCGGGCGCTCAAGAGCCTTGCCGATCACGGTGCGATCATCGAGCGCATCGAGATGGCCGAATTCCACGACATCGGGCCGATGAACGCCAAGGGTGGCTTTGCGGCTTCCGAAAGCTATGCCTGGCATCGCTACCTCCTCACGTCCAAGGGCGACGTCTACGATCCCAGAGTCTCCGTGCGCATCATGCGCGGCGGGGCGCAGAGCGCGGCGGACTACATCGATCTTCTCAACGAGCGCCGCTCGCTGATCGCCCGCGTCAATGCGCGCATCGCGCCCTATGACGCGCTGGTGCTGCCGACCACCGCCAACACGCCGCCGAAAATTTCGGACCTTGCCGACGACAAGGCGTTCACCAGGGAAAACCTGCGGGCGCTCCGGAACTGCACCCTGATCAACATGATCGACGGCTGCGCCATCTCGCTGCCGGCGCATCGCGAGGGCGAGATTCCCGTCGGCCTGATGCTGGCGGGCGCGGGCGGATCGGACCGCCGTATCTTCGAGCTTGCTGCCGGCGTGGAGGCCGTTATTCGTGTTTGACCTGACTTTCACCGTCGATGCCCAGGACACCACCACGCCGCTGACGCTGGCAATCGACCAGATGGTCATCGCCGGCTGGACCGGCCGCGATCCGGTTGCGCGCGATAAGCACATTGCCGAGCTGCAGGAGATGGGTATCGCCCCGCCGGCCTCGACGCCGATCTACTATCGCGCCTCGGCGCGGCGCCTGACGATGGAAGACAGCATCGAGTGCACCGGCGGCGATTCCAGCGGCGAGGTCGAGTTCGTGCTGATCGGCTGGCAGGGCCGCATTTTTGTCGGTTGCGGCTCCGACCACACCGACCGCAAGGTCGAAGCCTACAACGTCACGGTTTCCAAGCAGATGTGCGACAAGCCGGTCGCATCCACGCTGTGGGAGCTCGAGGACGTCATCGGCCATTGGGACAGGATGATCCTGCGCTCCTGGGCCACCATCAAGGGCGAGCGCGTGCTCTACCAGGAGGGCACGCTCGACGCGATGCTCCCGGTCGACGACTTGATCGCGCGCGGTTTCGAGGGTGGGAAATTCCCCGACGGCTGCGCCATGTTCGGCGGTACGTTTGCGGCGAAAGGCGGTATCCGCCCCGCCGACCGCTTCGATTTCGAGCTGGAAGACCCCGTGCTGAAGCGCACGATCAAGCACGGCTACGACGTGGTGACGCTGCCGGTGCGGGGCTGATACGCCCCACGGTCATTGCCAGCGGAACTCTCTCCGCCGTCATTGCGAGGAGCCCATGCGACGAAGCAATCCAGACTGGTTCCGCTGAGGGATTCTGGATTGCTTCGCTCCGCTCGCAATGACGGGGAGAGGGACGGAAATCGGGTGGTAGAGGACAGGGCGGTCCTGCGAAAGTCAGTGCCATGACAGCAACAGCACGCAAATCGGCTCAATCTCCGGCAACTGACCTCGCCGCCCATGTCGATGCCCTCGACTGGCCCCAGATCACCGGCGAACTCGACACCCATGGCTGCGCCGTCCTGAAGGGCCTGATCACGCCGGATCAGTGCCGCGCCATCGCCGCGCTCTATCCCGACGACGCCAACTTCCGCAGCCGCATCGTCAT
Source organism: Bradyrhizobium sp. WSM4872 (assembly GCF_055811715.1). Classification (NCBI taxonomy): domain Bacteria; kingdom Pseudomonadati; phylum Pseudomonadota; class Alphaproteobacteria; order Hyphomicrobiales; family Nitrobacteraceae; genus Bradyrhizobium; species Bradyrhizobium sp. WSM4872. Next base: position 9,590 of record NZ_JBVVPT010000026.1, read on the forward strand.
GGGCCGCCACGGCTTTGGCCGCGGCGAGTACAAATATTTCTCCTACCCGCTGCCCAATCTGATCGCGCAGTTGCGCCCGGCGCTCTACGCGCATCTCCAGGGCGTCGCCAATCGCTGGAACGAGGCGATGGGGATCGACATCCGCTACCCCGCCGAACACGCAGCGTTCCTGAAGCGGTGCCACGAGGCGGGCCAAGCGCGGCCGACGCCGCTGCTGCTGCAATACGAGGCCGGCGATTTCAACTGCCTGCATCAGGATCTCTATGGCGAGCACGTGTTCCCATTGCAGGTGGCGATCCTCTTGTCCGAACCGGGCCCCGATTTCACCGGCGGCGAGTTCGTGCTGACCGAGCAGCGTCCGCGCATGCAGTCCCGCGCCGAGGTGGTTCCGCTCGCGCAGGGCGACGCGGTGGCCTTCGCTGTGCATCATCGCCCGGTGCAGGGGACACGTGGCACCTACCGTGTCAATCTCCGCCATGGCGTCAGCCGGATTCGCTCTGGCCAGCGCCACACGCTGGGTGTGATCTTTCACGATGCGAAATAAGCGCTGCCGCTGATGGCGGATTTGTTCGACCATGTCGCCGAAGCCCAGCCGTCGCGCGAGGAGATCGCCGACGGCGCCGTTCTGCTGCGCGGCTTCGTCAAGCCGATCGAGAGCGAGTTGATCGAAGCGGTGCGCGCCATCGTCGCGCAGTCGCCGTTCCGTCGCATGACCACGCCCGGCGGGCATCTGATGTCGGTGGCGATGACCAATTGCGGCGAGCGTGGCTGGATCACCGATCACACTGGCTACCGCTATGATCCCATCGACCCGCGAACCGGTGCGCGATGGCCGGCGATGCCACCCGTGCTCCGCGACCTCGCCCGCCGCGCCGCGGAGCAGGGCGGCTTTGCCGGCTTCGCGCCCGATGCCTGCCTCGTCAATCGCTACGAGCCCGGCACGCGGCTGTCATTGCATCAGGACAAGGACGAGCTGGATTATTCAGCGCCGATCGTCTCGGTCTCGCTCGGCCTGCCCGCGAGCTTCCTGTTCGGCGGCATGGCACGCAGCGACAAGCCGCGCCGCTTCCGCCTCGTCCATGGTGACGTCGTGGTCTGGGGCGGCCCCAGCAGGCTCGCCTATCACGGCGTCGCGCCCCTGGCCGATGGCGAGCATGCGTTGCTCGGCCGCAAGCGGGTCAATTTGACGTTCCGAAAGGTCCGCTGACGCGTTTCCTCGCAGCCCCCGCTCGTCTAAGCTTCCGGCGGGGGAGACGGCGATATGGCGACCACACAGCTCTCGGCCGGCACTGGCGCGGCCAACCGCACCGGCCTGTATCTGGCCGTGCTGCAACTGGCGTTCACGCTTGGCTGGACCACCTACGTCATCTATCTGCCAAAGCTCGCGGCTGAGGTCGGCATCGCGCCATCAGCCGTCATCCTCATCCTGATGCTGGACCAGGCGATCTTCACCATCGCCGACACCGCGATGGGGATAGCCGCCGACAGGATCGCTCCCCATCTCGGCAGGCTTGGCCTGTTCGTCGGGCTCCTGGCCGCGATCTCCTGCGGCGCATTCGTCGCGCTGCCTTTCGTCGCAGGGCGCGGCGTGGCCGCGCAGGGGTGGTTCATTGGCCTGATCGTGGTCTGGTCGATCGCCTCGTCCGCGCTGCGCGCGCCGCCGCTGACCCTGCTCGGCAAATACCGCGCCCGGCCGCAGGTGCCGTTCCTCGCCGCGCTCGCGATGCTCGGCTATGGCGTCGCCGGCGCAGTCTCGCCCTATCTCGGCGTGGTGCTGCGCGAGCACGATGCGCGGCTGCCCTTCGTGATATCGAGCGCAGTGTTGCTGTTGACCGCGCTCGGACTGTCACGGATCGAGCACGAGGTGGCCCGCGACACCGCGCCGCCGACACCGGCCGAAGCGGCAAAGCCGCTTGGCCTCGTGCCGATCGCCTTCATCGTCGCGATGGTGGCGCTCGCGCTCGGCTATCAGTTGCACTTCGCTCTGAACAGCGCGCCGTTCTACCTGCGCTTTGCCAAGCCGGATGAGCTGCAATGGCTGATGCCGGTGTTCTGGATCGGTTTCAACATTGCGATGTTTCCGGCAAGCCTCGTCGTCAAGCACCGTGGCGGCGTGATCGTGATGGGCGCGGCCGGACTGCTTGGAGCGGTCGCGATTGCTGCGGCCGAATTCGCCGGCAGCCTCAACACGCTGATCGTCGCGCAGTTTCTCGCCGGAGCGGCGTGGGGCTGCATGCTGATGAGCGCGATCTCGGCTGCGTTGGCCATCGGCTCGACTGGCGCGGAGGGAAAGGTGACTGGCCTCGTCTTCTCGGCGCTGGCACTCGGGACCTTCGCGCGGATGGCGGCGGTCGCCGGCGGCTTGCAGAAAATGCCTGACTACGCGCCGCTGCTGCACTGGGCCCCGGTAGCCTGCTGGGCGGTCGCAGGCGCGGGCCTGCTGGTGATCGCGGCGGCGCGGCTAGAGGGCGGCGTTCACCTCAAGGCTTCGGCGGGTGGATGAACGCCCACGGGCTGACTTCCGAGTCCCGCGTCACCTCGACCGAGATCAGATAGGGCCCGCCATGCGCCAGGGCCTTCTCCATCGCCGCCTTGAACTGGTCCGGCGCGGTGACGCGCGCGGCGGCGACACCAAAGGATTCCGCGAGCTTCACGAAATCCGGGTTGACCAAGTCCGACGCCACCACCCGGCCGTCAAATCGTTCGCGCTGGTCGCGGCGGACATTGCCGTAGGCGTTGTTGTTGAACACCAGCGTCACCACGCCGATGTTGAACTGCACGGCGGTGGCGAGCTCCTGCACGCCGAACATGAAACCGCCGTCGCCGGTGATCGCCACCACCGGCTTGTCGGGATTGGCGACCTTGGCCCCGAGCGCGGTCGGGAAGCCCGAGCCGAGTGTGCCCTGATAGCCTGATGTGATGAAGGTGCGCGGCTCGTAGATCGGAAAACCGTACCAGGAGGCGAAACCGAACTGCGACAATTCATCGGTCACGATAGCGTTCGCCGGCAGCACCTCGCGCAGGATGTTAAGATACGCCATCTGCGGCTGGATGCGCTGGATCTCGGCTTGCGCCGTTGCAGTCGCCTCGCGGATCTCTCCCCGCCGGCCGCTCGTCCTGGCATAGCCGGCCTTCTTCACGGCGGCGACGAGATCGGCCGCGCCGGCTTTGGCGTCGGCGACGACAGCGACATCGGAGGCGAGCCGGCGCATCTCGGCCGGATCGATATCGACACGAATGGATTTCAGCCCCTTCGGCTGGTACGGCCAGCGGAAGCCCGACGCCGGCAGCTCGGCGCGCGTGCCGATCGCGATCATCAAATCGGTTGTCGGCCACAGCTTGTAGGCTGCCGCCATGGTCAGCCCAAGCTCGTGCGCATTGGAGACAATGCCGCGGCCGCTGCGGAAGGCGACGACAGGAGCGTCGATCATCTCGGCGAGTTCGAGAATCTCCTCGCGCGCCTCGATCGCGCCGCTGCCGACGAAGATCATCGGCGCCTTGCTGTTCCTGATCAGCGCGGCCGCTTGCTTGATCATGTCAGGATCAGGCAGCGGCGCAGGCAAGGGCGCCAGCACCTGTGCTGCGGCTGTATCCGCGCGCTGGGTGAAGACGTCCCAGGGCATCTCGACCGAGGCGGGGCCACGCCGTCCGGACGTCATCTCCTGGAAGGCGCGCGCGACCGTGGTCGGCGCGTTGCCGGGATATTCGATCCGATCCGCCCATTTCACATAGGTGCGCAGGGTCGCGAGCTGGTCCGGCATCTCGTGCAGATGGCCGCGGCCCTTGCCGAGAAATTGCGTCGGCACCTGGCCGGTGACGCACAGCACCGGTTCGTTGCAGCCGAAGGCGGTGAGCAGTGCCGCGCTTGCGTTGAGCACGCCGGGACCCGGCACCACGCTGAACACGCCGGGCTTGCCGCTGGAACGCGCATAGCCGAACGCCATGTAGCCGCAGGCCTGCTCGTGCCGCGCGCCGATCACCTTGAGCTGCGCCTGATGGAAGGCGTCGAACAGGCCGTAGACCTGCGCGCCGGGCAGGCCGAACACGGTGTCGACGCCATGGGCGACAAGGCCGCTTACGATCGCTTCGCCGCCGGTGAGGGTGGTCATGGCATTATTCCATTTCAATCATTGTTCAGGCTTCGTCGACGACGCCGTTTCGCAAGGTTCCGATGCCCTCGGCCGCGACTTCGATAACATCGCCGGGCTTCAGATAACGCGGCGGATCGAATCGGGCGCCGGCGCCCGTCGGCGTGCCTGTGACGATGATATCGCCGGGAACGAGCGTTGCGAAGGTCGAGATATAGCTGATGAGATAGCGGAACGGAAACATCAGCCGGCTGGTGCGGTCGTCCTGTCGCAGCTCGCCGTTGACATGCGTGGTGAGGCGGATGTCGGCGATCTGCGATTCCTGCGTGTAGGGCACCAGCCACGGGCCGAGGCTGCCGCTGGAATCGAAGTTCTTGCCCTGCGTGACGTTGAACTTGGCATGGCGCAGCCAGTCGCGCACCGAGCCCTCGTTGCAGAGCGTGATCGCGGCGATGTGATCGAGCGCCGAACTTTCCGCAATGTGCCGGCCGGCCTTGCCGATCACCAGCACGATCTCGCCCTCATAGTCGAGCTGCGCGGAGGCGCGCGGGCGCACCAGCGGCGTGTCGTGGCCGACGAAGGAGCGTGGGCTCCGCATGAACATGCTCGGATATTTCGGCGCGTCCTGGCCGTCCTTGTACTCGGCATTGCGGTCGGGGTAGTTGACGCCGATGCAGATGATCTTTTCCGGCGCGGGCACCGGCGGCAGCCAGATGATGTCACCGAGCGCGTGATCGGGCGTGCGGCTGGCGGCCTCCTCGGCGAGGCTCGCGAGCTTTCCCGCCGCGATCACCTCGCGCAGCGTCGGATAGTCTTTGGCGTGGCGCGCGGAGAGATCGACGATGCCACCGTCAACGACGGCGCCGTAGCTGACGGCGCCGTTGACGGAATAGGTGGCGAGGCGAGGGAGTGTCATTGCTTAATCCGCCACCAGCACATCGGCCACGAACTTCGGCTCACGCACGGCTTGCCCGGAGAACGGCGAGCCCTGCTCGAACCAGGAGCGCGGGGCAGGCGCGCCCCACAATGTCTGGCGACGCGGATCGCGCAGCGACCAGCGCAGCGGCTCGTGGTCGTGATCGCCGGTGAAATAGTCGCTGGTGTAGAGCTCGAGCCGGTGTCCGTCGGGGTCGCGGACGTAGAGGAAGAACGCATTCGAGATGCCGTGGCGACCCGGGCCGCGCTCGATGTTCTTCACGAAGCCCTGCGAGGCCATGACGTCGCAGAGATGGATGATGTTCATCGCCGTCGGCGTCCAGTAGGCGAAGTGGTGCAGCCGCGGACCCTTGCCGTTGGTGATGGCAAAATCGTGGACATTGCCCTTGCGATGCATCCAGGCAGCGGCGATGCGCCCGTTCGGTCCGTCCTCCTCGGCGTATTCAGTGAGGCGAAAGCCGAGCCGGGCATAGAATTCGACGGTGTCCTGCACCTCGGCGGCGAACACGTTGAAATGGTCGAGCCGCTGCGGATGGCAGCCCCTGTAGAGGTCATAGCGGCGCAGCAGATGCGGCCGCCGGTCCATCGACGCATACAGCTCGATCTGGAAGCCGAAGGGGTCGGTGAACTGCAGCGTGCGGCCCTGGAAGGGCTGATCGACGAAGGCGTAGCCCAGGCCGTTCTCGGACAGAAACTTTGCAGCCTTGTCCAGATCCCCGTCATTGCCGACCTTGAAGCCGAGGCGGTTGCAGGCGGGCACCGCCGCCTTGCGCAACACCAGCGAGTGATGCTGATGCTCCTCGGCGGCGCGCAAATAGACGACCTTGTCGTCGGCGTCCTCGACATGCAGGCCGACAACGCTTTCATAGAACTCGCGGCTGAGCTTCAGATCGGTCACGTCCAGCACGGCGTGGCTGGAGCGAATGATGTTGAACGGCGGCTCGAAGATATGTTGCGGTACGGGCATTGCGTTTCCCCTCTCGGCCTTTGTCATTCCGGGGCGGTCCGTCAGGACCGAACCCGGAATCTCGAGGTTCCGGGTTCGCTTCGCGCCCCGGAACGACGGTGGCTTAAATTCCCAGCTTTTGAATCTTGTGCGTGCCCCGCGCGAGCGAGACGTGCTTGGTTTCCATGTAGAAGTCGAACGAGTAGTCGCCGCCGTCGCGGCCGATGCCGGAGGCCTTCATGCCGCCGAACGGCGTCGGCAGATGGCGGACGTTTTCCGAGTTCAGCCAGATCATGCCGGCCTCCAGCGCATCCGCGACACGCAATGCGCGGCCGACATCGTTGGTCCAGACATAGCCGGTCAGGCCATAGCGGATGTCGTTGGCGATCTCGATCGCGTCTGCTTCGTCCTTGAAGGGCAGCACGGTGAGGAAGGGGCCGAACACCTCTTCCTGCGCCACGCGCATCTTGCCGTGCGCGCCGGTCACCAGCGTCGGCTCGACATAATGTCCGCCGCCCGGGCCGTCATAGGCCTTGCCGCCCACCGCGATCGTCGCGCCGTCCTGGCGTGCGACGTCGAAATACGAGCACACCTTTGCCAGATGCCGCTCGTGGATCAGCGGCCCGATCTCGGTGGCGGGATCGAGGGGATGGCCGACCTTCAGGGCTTTCACCCGCGCGGTCAGCTTCTCGATGAACTTTTCGGCGATGCCGGCCTGGATCAGCAGGCGGCTCGACGACGTGCAGCGCTCGCCGTTGAGTGAGTAGATCATGAACACGACCGCATCGAGCGCGCGGTCGAGATCGGCGTCGTCGAATACGATCACCGGGTTCTTGCCGCCGAGCTCGAAATGCACGCGCTTCAGCGTGGGCGCACCCTGAACCATGATCGCCGACCCCGTCGAGCTTTCGCCGACAAAGCCGATCGCCTTGATGGCGGGATGCTCGGTCAATGCCTTGCCGGCCTCTTCGCCGAAACCGTGGACGGTATTGAGAACGCCGTCGGGGACGCCGGCTTCCTTGACGAGCTTCGCAAGAATAGCCGCCGTGATCGGCGACCACTCCGCCGGCTTGTGCACGACGGTGCAGCCGGCTGCGAGGGCAGGGGCGATCTTCCAGGTCGAAAGCATGAACGGCGTATTCCACGGCGTGATCACGCCGACCGGGCCGATCGGCACGCGGGTCGAGACGTTCCAATGCTCGTCGCTCGGCGTGTTCTGGCCGTCGCGGGCCTCGCCGCATCGATCGGCAAAGAAGCGGAAGTTCTCGGCGGCGCGGATCGCAGCCTTGGCCATGAAGCGATAGGCCTGGCCGGTGTCGATGCATTCGAGCACCGCGATGTCCTCGGCATTGTCCTCGATGGCGTCGGCGACGCGATGCAGCAGCTTCTTCCGCATCGCTGGGCCCATGTCGCGCCAGGATTTGAAGGCGAGTGCGGCAGCGGTGGCGGAGCGATCGACATCCTCGGCGTTGCCGCGGGCGACGCTTGCGAGCGTCGCGCCGTCGACCGGCGACTTGGTCTCGAAAGTTTCGCCTGAGATCGACGGCACGATCTTGCCGTCGATCATGTGGCCGATGCCGTCTGCCCGCAGCGTCTTCAGCAGCGGTGCGATGCGGTCGCGATTGGCCTGGAACACATCGGTTTTCGGCGTGGGCTTATCCATGGGCGGCCTCCGCTTTCAGGGCGTCGTGGATGTTGTTGCGCTTCCAACTCGTGTCCTTGTCGTTGATCTGCATGTCGAACGAGAGGGCGAACTTGCTCGCAGCGAACACGGGATCGAGATGTTTGGAGAGCGCCTGGAAGACGTGCTCGCCGGCTTTCTTGCGGGTGGAGAGGTCTCGGCCTTCGCCGATGCGCAGCACCATGTCGAGAAAGCCGTAGTCTTGCCGCGCGTCCGCGATCGCATAATGCTCGCATCTGACGGCGCGGACGCGGATGCCGCCGAGCGGGAAGGTGCCGGTCTCGACCGCCGCCTTGCGCACGACCTCGCACGCCGCGCCGATGTCGAGGCGGTCGTCGAGATTGGCCGAATATTCGATCGTGAAATGCGGCATCGCGGTTTCACTCCCTGTCTTTTTGTTCGTCTAGGCGAAGTAGCAGCTCACCGAGCCGTAGGCGCCATAATCGGCTTGAATTGTGTCGCCCTTGCGGGTCTCGATCGGACGGATGAAGGAGCCCGCGAGCACGACCTGCCCGGGCTCGAGCGCAAGGCCGAGCGGTGCGATCTTGTTGGCGAGCCAGGCAACGGCCGTTGCGGGATGATTGAGCACGCCGGCGGCAAGGCCGGTCTCTTCGAGCTGGCCGTTCTTGAAACACAACGCACCGATCCAGCGCAGATCAGCGTCGAGTGGGCGGATCGGCCGTCCACCAAGCACGATGCCGGCGTTCGCCGCGTTATCGGCAATGGTGTCGAAGATCTTTCGCGTCGCTTTGGTCCGGGGATCGACGCGCTCGATCCGCGTGTCCAGAATCTCCAGCGCCGGCACCACGAAGTCGGTGGCGTTGAGCACGTCGAACAGCGTGCAGTCGGGGCCCGCGAGGCGCTTGCTCATGACGAAGGCGAGCTCGGCTTCCACGCGCGTGGCTATGAAGCGCTCGGTCGGCACGAGGCCACCATCGGCAAAGAACATGTCGTCGAGCAACACGCCGGAATCCGGCTCGTTGATGCCGAGCGCGCTCTGCATCGCCTTCGAGGTCAGGCCGATCTTGTGTCCCCTGACGATGCGCCCCTCGGCGATCTTGACGTCGACCCAGGCCTTCTGAATCGCGTAGGCGTCAGCGATGCTGATGTCGGGAAAGTCCTGCGAGAGCTGCCGGATCTGTGTACGGGTCTTTTCCGCCTGATGCAGACGGTTCGCGCAAGCTCGGATATCGTCGTTGGAAAGCGCCATGTGTGATCTTACAAACCGTGGTGCGGGAAGATACTTAACATGTTAAGTGAATGCGTCAATCGCAAATTGGCTTGCTGCACTGCAAACGTTTTGCGGCATGAAGGGGCGTCATGGTGAAAAGACCGGCTGATCCTGCGAACGGAAGCGAGCCCGCCGTCCGGCAGGTGCCGATGCGCGACTTCTCGCGCTCGCTGCCGATGTCGCTTCTGCGGGCGCGCGAAGCTGTGATGCGGCAATTCCGTCCTTCGCTGCGCGAGCATGGCCTGACCGAGCAGCAATGGCGCATTCTGCGCGCGCTCGCGGCGATCGACACGGTCGAGGTCACGGAACTGGCGCGCACCGCGTTCCTGCTCGGACCAAGCCTGTCGCGGATCCTGCGTGATCTGGAGGCGCGCAATTTGATCGAGCGCAAGACCGCGAAGGCGGACCAGCGCCGCAGCATGGTTTCGATCTCGGAAAAGGGCGTGAAGCTGATGGCCTCCGTCGCGCCGTCCTCCGAAGCGATTTATGCGGAGATCACGCGACGCTTTGGCGCACGCAAGCTCGTCGAGTTGCAGGAGATGCTCGGCGAACTCGAACAGAGTCTCGCAGGGCTCGGCGCGGGCGAGGAGGCAAGTGCCGAGGAGTGAAAGCAGATATGCGCAAGCGCGCGGCAACAATCATGGACATCGCCGCATTTTTTCGCTCAAGTGCCGCTCAAGCCGATGACTGCAAAATCGGCGCCGAGGTAGAGGCAAACAGACCCTCATGGTCACCATCCAGGTTCAGAAGCTGATCGACTTCGTGACCGAGGTCTTCGCGCATGCGCAGTCGTCGCCCGACGAAGCCCGGCGCATCGCCACTTATCTAACCACGGCGAATCTGACCGGCCATGACAGCCACGGCGTGATCCGCGTCCCCGTCTATATTCGCTGGCAGAAGTCCGGCGCGGTCGTGCCCAACCAGAACGCCGAATTGGTGCTCGACACGCCTTCGCTCGCGGTGATCGACGGCAAGTTCGGCTACGGCCAGACCGTGACGCCGCAAGCGGTCCGGATCGGCATCGAGAAGTGCAGGAAGGCGGGACTTGCCGCAGTCGCGCTGCGCAATGCCGGCCATATCGGCCGGGTCGGCGATTGGGCCGAGATGGCCGCCGCCGAAGGACTGATCTCGGTTCATTTCGTCAATGCCGCAGGCTCGTTGCTGGTGGCGCCGTTCGGCGGCGTGGAGAAACGGCTCTCCACCGCACCCTATTGCGTCGGCATTCCGCGCGAGGGCCAGGATCCGATCGTGCTGGACTTTGCAACCTCGGTCGTGGCTGAGGGCAAGGTGCTGGTCGCAAGCCGCGGCGGCAAGAAGTTGCCGAAGGAGGCGCTGGTCGATGCCGACGGCAGCCTGAGCGAGGAGCCGGCCGTGCTCTACGGCCCCTACACGCCGGATGGGCCGCGCGATCACACCAAGGGAACGGGCGCGATCCGTGCGTTCGGCGAGCACAAGGGCTCGGGCCTTGCCTTCATGTGCGAGCTGCTCGGCGGCGCGTTGACCGGAACCGGGGCCACGTCTGGCGGTCGGCGCTTCGCCAACGGCATGCTGGCCTTCTATGTCGATCCGAAAGTGGTCGATACCTCCCATGTCTTCGACGCAGAGGTGTCGCGCTATGCCGACTTCATTCGTACCACCAAGCCGGTGGCCGGGGTCGATCAGGTGCTGATCCCCGGCGATCCCGAGCGGAAAACCCGGGCTGAGCGGACCCAAAACGGCATCCCCTTGCCGGATGACACCTGGGCGGCAATAGTGAATACCGCCCGCGAGGTCGGCGTCAGCGAAGTCAGCATCCAGAGGGCGACCGCATAGGTCTTGCGTCATTGCGAGCGTAGCGCGACGCGCCAGTTCGCGGTAACAGCGGTTGTGCTGTCGCGACGCTCGTCATGGTGACGATAGTCCAAATCACACGGTCCAAATAACACGGTCCAAAACAAAGAAGGAAGGCAACGTGGCGAACAAGGTCAAGGAAATCTGGAAGTCGGGCAAGGCCGTGGTCAACGCGTGGCTCGCGATTCCCTCCGGCTTCTCGGCCGAGATGATTGCGCAATGCGGCTTCGACAGCGTCACCGTCGACATGCAGCACGGCGTGCAGGATTATCTGTCGATGGTGCAGTGCTTCCAGGCGATGGACAAGCACCCGATCACACCGATGGTCCGCGTGCCCTGGAACGAGCCCGGCATCATTGGCAAGGTGCTCGATGGCGGCGCCTATGGCGTGATCTGCCCGATGGTCAACACGCCGCAGGAAGCCAGGAACCTCGTCTCCTATTCCAAGTACCCGCCGAAGGGCGTGCGCTCCAACGGCCCGATCCGCGCCGGCATGTACGGCACCGCGGGCTCCTACCAAAAGACGGCCAACGACGACATCGTGCTGCTGCCGATGATGGAGACCAGGACCGCGGTCGAGAACATGGAAGCGATCTTCGACGTCGAAGGCATCGACGGCGTCTATATCGGCCCATCCGACCTCGGCTTCTCCTACGGCCTCGAACCGAAGCTCGATCGCACGGAGCCCGAAATCCTCGCGATCTACGAGAGGATCATCAAGGAGTGCGGCAAGCGCGGCCTCAACCCCGGCATCCATTGCAGCGGCGCCGAAGGTGCCGCGCGCGCCATCAACATGGGCTTCAAGCTGGTGACGCTCTCGAACGAGGTCGGCCTGATGACGACCTACGCCAAGATGCAGGTGAATGCCACGCGGAAGGATTCCGGCGGCAAGGCCTGAGCTCTCTCTGTGTCCCGGACGCGATGCGGCGCGTAGCTCCGCTCCGCAGAGCCGGGACCCAGAACCCAGTGAAGCACATTACGTAAACAACTGGGCCCCGGCTCAGCAGCGCACCGTTTCACGCTGCGCTGCGTCCGGGGCCGATAGTTTCGATATAGGAGACCTCCCATGACCATCAGCCCCGTCATTCGCCTGCATCCCGATGATGGCGTGCTGATCGCGCGCGCGAGCTTGCCGCCGGGAACATTGGTGGCCGACGGCGTGACGACGGTCGAGCGCATTCCTTCCGGCCACAAGGTCGCGATCAAGCCGATCGCAGTCGGTGAGCCGGTGATACGCTATGGCCAGATCATCGGCTTTGCGACCACGCCGATCGCGCCGGGCCAGCACGTGCACGTGCAGAACTGCGGCATGGGCGATTTCGCCAAGGACTATGCCTATTGCGCCGACGTCAAGCCGACGCCGAATTTCGATCTGCCGGCGAGCTTCGAAGGCATTCGCCGCCCGGACGGCCGCGTCGCCACGCGCAACTATATCGGCATCCTCACATCGGTGAATTGCAGCGCGCATGTCGCAAGCCTCGTCGCGGACGTCTTCAAGAAGAATCCGTTCACCGGCGACAATCCGCTGGCCGACTTCCCCAATGTCGACGGCGTGGTCGCGCTGACTCACAAGACCGGCTGCGGCATGACGCAGAACGAGCCCTTAGCGCTGCTCCGCCGCACGCTCGGCGGCTATGCGCGGCACGTGAACTTCTCGCACGTCATCGTGCTCGGCCTTGGCTGCGAGGTAAACCAGATCGGCGGCCTGATGGAGGAGCAGAAGCTCGCAGGACGTCTGCGCGCGATGGACATCCAGGAGGTCGGCGGCACCCGCAAGACGGTGGAGGCGGGCATCGCCTTCGTGCGCGAGGCACTCGCGGAGTCGAACAAGGTCAAGCGCGAGTCCGTGCCGGTGAGCGAGCTCACCGTGGCTCTGCAGTGCGGCGGCTCGGATGGCTATTCGGGTGTCTCCGCCAACCCAGCGCTCGGCGCGGCCAGCGATCTCATCGTACGTCACGGCGGCACCGTGATCCTTTCGGAGACGCCGGAGACCTATGGCGCGGAGCATCTGCTCACGCGCCGCGCCGTCAGCCGCGAGGTCGGCGAGAAGCTGGTCGATCTCATGCGCTGGTGGGACGAGTACACGACGCGCGAAGGCGCCGAGATGAACGCCAATCCGAGCCCGGGCAACAAGGCCGGCGGTCTCACCACCATTTTGGAGAAGTCGCTCGGCGCGATGGCGAAGGCCGGCACCACCAACCTCGTCGAGGTGCTGCGCTACGCCGAACCCATCACCAAGAAGGGTTTCGTCTTCATGGACACGCCCGGCTACGATCCGGTTGCCGCGACCGGGCAGGTCGCCGGCGGCGCCAATCTGGTCTGCTTCACCACGGGCCGCGGCAGCGTGTTCGGCTGCAAGCCGGCGCCCTCGATCAAGCTCGCCACCAACACGCCCATGTACAAGCGCATGGAAGAGGACATGGACGTCAATTGCGGCACCATCCTCGAAGGCGAGGAGAGCGTCCAGCAGTGCGGCCAGCGCATTTTCGATCTCATCCTCAAGACCGCGTCCGGACAGCCAACCAAGAGCGAGAGTTTTGATTTCGGCGGCGCCGAGTTCGCGCCGTGGGTGCTGGGCGCGACGATGTAATCCCGTCGTTGCGCGTCGGCGGTAGCACCGCACTGCAAGCGACGCTCCTAAGTAATGATACGGAGCCGTCAAGCGATCGCGGGGGTTCCCGCGGTCACACCTGATTAACATCTTCTGCCGTAATCCCTGGGAGGATGCGAGCTCCACTCATTCGGGGCGTTCGCCCTTCGTGAGGATTCGTCAACGATGACGCGTACGATACGGCCGACCGGCGTGGAAAATCTCCTCGGTGAGGAGGAGCTGATCGTGTCGAAGACCGATCTCAAGGGCCGCATCACCTACGCCAATGATGTCTTCATCCGCATGGCGAAGTACTCCTGGCAGGAGCTGATGGGTGCGCCCCACAGCCTGATCCGCCACCCCGAGATGCCACGCTCCGTCTTCAAGCTGCTGTGGGACACGCTTCAGTCCAGGCAGGAGATCTTCGCCTACGTCGTCAACCTCGCGAAGGACGGCAGCCATTACTGGGTGTTCGCCCACGTCACGCCGACATTCGACGAGCGTGGCAATATCGTCGGCTATCACTCCAACCGTCGCAAGCCCGATCCCGCGCAGATCGAGCGTATCAAGCCGATCTACAAGGCGCTGTGCGCGGAAGAGGCGCGGCATGCCAATGCCAAGGACGGCATGCATGCGAGCTTCGAGGCGATGGTCGGGCTGCTCAACCAACAGGGTGTCGGTTACGATGAATTTGTGCTCTCTCTCTAAGGCGCAGGGAGCGACCGCGCTCGCATCCGTTCTTGCCGTCGTTGCGTTCGTGCTCTCGCTGACTGGGGCAACCGGAATTTCCGGCGCGGCGTTGTTAGGCGTTACGGTCGCGCTGCTCGCCTATGCCGTCTGGTGCCAGCATCGCACGGCGGTGGCCGTCGACGAGGCGGCAGACGTGTGCCGCAAGGCCGCACGTGGCGACCTCGAGGCGCGGATCCTCAGCATCCGCCAGGCCGGACGCATCGGCGCCATTCAGAAGTCGGTCAACGACATGCTCGACATCACCGATGCCTATTTGCGGGAAGCTTCGGCGTCGATGGACTATGCGAGCCGCGGTAAATATTTCCGCAAGATCCTCGCACGCGGACTACCCGGCTCGTTCCGCCGTTCGGCCACGGTCATCAATTCCGGCACCGACAGCCTCGGCCGCCGCGTGGTCGAAATCGCGGACCTCGCAAAGCAGTTCGGCACGCATCTCGACCAGGTCGCGGGCACGCTGATGGGCGCGGCAACTGATCTTGAATCCGACGCCGGCCAGATGGCGGCCGCGGCCGAGAAGACCAGCCGGCAGACCTCCGGCGTGCTCAGTGCGTCCGACCAGGCCTCGCGCAACGTCGCCACCGTCGCGAGCGCCGCGGAGCAGCTCGCGTCATCGATCGCCGAGATCAGCCGCCAGGTCGCGGGCTCGACCGCGAGCACGGGGCGGGCGGTGAACGAAGCCAATCGTGCCGGCAGCGAGATCCGCACGCTCGCGGATGCGGCGATGCGGATCGGCGACGTGGTCAAGCTGATCAGCGAGATCGCCGAGCAGACCAATCTCCTGGCGCTCAACGCCACCATCGAGGCCGCGCGGGCAGGCGAGGCCGGCCGGGGCTTCGCCGTGGTCGCATCCGAGGTCAAGAGCCTCGCCAACCAGACCGCGAAGGCGACCGAGGAGATCAGCGCCAAGGTCGGCGAGATGCAGCAATCGACCACCAATTCGGTCGCCGCCGTCGAGGCGATCGCGCAGACCATCACCGAGATCAACGGCATCACCGCCTCGATCGCGGCCTCGATAGAACAGCAGGGTCTCGCCACCCGGGAGATCGCCCGCAACGTCCAGGAAGCCTCGGCCGGCACCTCGCAAATGTCCTCCAACGTGACAGGCATCAGCGAAGCCGCCGCCGACACCGGCCGTGTGGCGAGCCGCGTCAACAGCGCCTCCGAACGCGTCCATGGCGAGGTCGAGACGCTCCGGCGCGAGGTGACGCAGTTCCTGCAACGGCTGACGTCAGCGGCGTAACGTTGCCCCGCATGAGGTCGTCATGCCCGGGCAGAAGCGCGAAGCGCGTCTTCGCGCTAGACGTCCCGGGCATCCACGTTCTTGGGGACCGTGAAGGTCGTGGATGGCCGGGACGAGCCCGGCAATGACGCTGCGATTGCTCCGTGGACAACGGGGATACTTCGTAGGCACCGTTTGCCCGTTGTTAGTGCTTGATCGAGGTCACCAGCGGTGTTCTGCTCAAAAAAGCTGCTGGAGTACCGCACCCCGTGTCGATCTACGTCGCATTACACCACGTCACGCACTACAAATACGACCGTCCGATCGATCTCGGCCCGCAGACCATCCGTCTGCGGCCGGCGCCGCATACCCGCACGCCGATCCTGAGTTATTCGCTCAAGGTCACTCCAGCCAATCATTTCGTGAACTGGCAGCAGGATCCGCTGGGCAATTGGATCGCGCGCTACGTCTTCCCGGAGAAGACGACCGAGCTCAAGATCGAGGTCGATTTCACGGCGCAGATGACCACGGTCAATCCGTTCGACTTCTTCGTCGAGCCCTATGCCGACAGCTTTCCGTTCGAATATACGCAAGATCTCAAGACGGAGCTCGCGCCTTATCTCGAGACCGTCAAGCCCGATCGGCTGTTCGCGAAATATCTCGACACGATCCCGCCCGAAGCCCCGAACACCGTCGACTTCCTGGTCGATCTCAACAGGGAGCTGCAGAAAAGGATCGGCTACGTCATCCGCATGGAGGCGGGCGTGCAGACGCCGGAGGAGACGCTCTCCTCCGCGGCCGGCTCATGCCGTGACTCTGCCTGGCTTCTGATTCAGACCTTCCGTCACCTCGGTCTCGCCGCCCGTTTCGTCTCCGGCTATTTGATCCAGGTCCGTCCCGACATCGATCCGATCGAGGGGCCGCCGGAGGTCGAGAACGATTTCACCGATCTCCACGCCTGGGCCGAGGTCTACCTGCCGGGCGCGGGCTGGATCGGCTTCGACGCGACCTCGGGCATGCTGGCGGGCGAGGGCCACATCCCGGTCGCGGCGACGCCGCACTACCGCTCGGCCGCGCCCATCTCCGGCGGCGCCGGCTTCGCCGAGGTCGAATTCGCCTTCGACATGAGCGTCAAGCGCATTCGCGAGGCGCCGCGCATCACAAAGCCGTTTTCGGACGAATCCTGGATACGGCTCAACGATCTCGGCGAGCAGGTCGACGGCGATCTTGCAGCGCAGGACGTCCGTCTGACCATGGGCGGCGAGCCGACCTTCGTCTCCGTCGATGATCTCGAAGGCGCCGAGTGGAACACGGACGCGGTCGGTCCGACCAAGCGCGGGCTCGCCGACGATCTGATCCGCCGCCTGCGCGCGCGTTTCGGACCCGGGGGCCTGCTGCACTTCGGGCAAGGCAAATGGTATCCCGGCGAAAGCCTGCCGCGCTGGGCGTTTGGACTGTACTGGCGCAA
Source organism: Bradyrhizobium sp. WSM4872 (assembly GCF_055811715.1). NCBI lineage: Bacteria > Pseudomonadati > Pseudomonadota > Alphaproteobacteria > Hyphomicrobiales > Nitrobacteraceae > Bradyrhizobium > Bradyrhizobium sp. WSM4872. Next base: position 26,329 of record NZ_JBVVPT010000026.1, read on the forward strand.
GGACGGCGTGCCGATCTGGAAGAATGCCGACCTCATTGCCAGCATCGAAAATCCGCGGCCGGCGCAGGCCAAGGACGTCAAGGCGTTCGTGGAGGGCACGGCGCTGCGGCTCGGGCTCGATCCCGGCTACATCATGCCGGCCTTTGAGGACACCGCGTACTGGCTGCAGAAGGAAGCCGAGCTTCCCGTCAACGTCGATCCGTCCGATTCCAAATTGTCCGATCCGGAGGCCCGCGCGCGAATGGCGCGGGTGTTCGAGCAGGGGCTCAACAATCCTCGCGGCTTCGTGCTGCCCGTGCAGCGCTGGAATGCGGCGCCACGCTGGCGCAGCGAGCGCTGGCAGCTCCGGCGCAGTCATCTGTTCCTGATGCCGGGGGATTCGCCGCTCGGCCTGCGCCTGCCGCTGGACTCGCTCGGCTATGTCCCGCCCGATCAATATCCCTACATCGTCGAGCGGGATCCGATGGAGGCCCGCGGCAAGCTGCCCGTGTTCAGCCTTCCGGCGCGTCCGGACTCGCCGGAGCGGCTCGAGCCCGAAGAGCTCAACACCTCCGTGCCGGTTCGCACCGCGATGTCGGTCGAGGTCCGCGACGGCGTGCTCTGCGCCTTCATGCCGCCGGTCGAGCAGATCGAGGATTATCTCGAGATGATCGCGGCGCTCGAAGCGACGGCCGAGGAGATGCAGCTCCAGGTCCATGTCGAGGGTTATCCGCCGCCGTTCGATCCGCGTGTCGACGTCATCAAGGTGACGCCCGATCCCGGCGTGATCGAGGTCAACGTCCAGCCGGCCAAGAACTGGCGCGAGGCGGTCGAGATCACCGCCGGGCTCTATGAGGATGCCGGCAAAACGCGCCTCGGCGCCAATCGCTTCCTGGTCGACGGCCGCCACACCGGCACCGGCGGCGGCAATCACGTCGTGGTCGGCGGATCGAGCCCGCAGGACTCGCCGTTCCTGCGCCGGCCTGATCTGTTGAAGAGCCTGGTCCTGCACTGGCAGCGTCATCCGTCGCTGTCCTATTTCTTCTCCGGCCTGTTCATCGGCCCGACCAGCCAGGCACCGCGCATCGACGAAGCCCGCCACGACAGCATTTACGAGCTCGAGGTGGCGCTCACGCACGTGCCGCCGCCGGGCACTCAGGCGCCGCTGTGGCTGGTGGATCGCTTGTTCCGGCATCTCCTCGTCGACATCACCGGCAACACCCATCGCGCCGAGATTTGCATCGACAAGCTCTATTCACCGGACGGCACGACCGGGCGCCTCGGCCTGGTCGAATTTCGCGCGCTCGAAATGCCGCCGGATCCGCGCATGTCGCTAGCGCAGCAGCTGCTGATCCGCGCGCTGATCGCAAAATTCTGGCGTGAGCCGCAACAAGGCAAGTTCGTGCGCTGGGGCACCGCGCTGCACGACCGCTTCATGCTGCCGCACTTCATCTGGGAAGATTTCCTCGAAGTGCTGACCGAGTTGAAGCAGTCCGGCTATCCGTTCGAGCCTGAATGGTATCTGGCCCAGCTCGAATTCCGCTTCCCCGCCTTCGGCCGCATCCATCATGGCGGCGTCACGCTGGAGCTGCGGCAGGCGCTGGAGCCCTGGCACGTGCTCGGCGAGGAGGGCTCGGCCGGCGGCACCGTGCGCTATGTCGACTCATCGGTCGAGCGGCTCCAGGTCAAGGTGGAAGGCTTCGTCGAGGGCCGCCATATCGTCACCTGCAACGGCCGCCGCCTGCCGATGACCGCCACCGGCCGCTCCGGCGAGGCCGTGGCCGGCGTCCGCTTCAAGGCCTGGCAGCCGGCCTCCGGCCTGCACCCGACCATTCCCGTTCACGCGCCCCTGACATTCGATCTTATTGACACCTGGAACGGCCGCTCGCTCGGCGGCTGCGTCTATCACGTCGCCCATCCCGGCGGCCGCAGCTACGACACCAAGCCGGTCAACACCTACGAGGCCGAGGCGCGGCGGCTGGCGCGATTCCAGGACCACGGCCATACGCCGGGCCCGATGCAGCCGCCGCCCGAGGAACGCACAAATGAGTTTCCGCTGACCCTCGACTTGCGGTCCCCGCTCCTGCAATGAGTATGATGCGGGGGCAGGGAGAGGCGCATGGCCGAGGGCGCAGCCGAAGAGGACGACAAGGCGGGTCAGGCGCAAGGTCAACGTGACGGCCAGCGCCGTTTCGCGCAATGGGTCCGCGACTATAGGCGCCTGCCTGGCATCCCCGACGAGTTTCTCGGCCCGGACGGCAAGCCCCGCGCGGTCTGGAGCCGCTTCTTCGATGCTTTCGGCGCGCTCGCGCCCGACGAGGTCGAGCGGCGGTTTGGCATGGCGGACCGTCATCTCCGCGAGGCCGGCGTCACCTATCGCGCGCCCGGCGAGAGCGCCGACCGGCCCTGGTCGATCAGCCATCTGCCGCTGCTGATCGACGAGGCCGACTGGAAGCAGCTGTCCGACGGCATCACCCAGCGCGCCGAGCTGCTCGAGCTCGTGCTGCGCGACATTTATGGCGAGGGCCGCCTCGTCGCCGAAGGCGCGCTGCCGGCGGCCGCGATCGCCGGCAGCCCCGAATATCTCCGTCCCGTCTGCGGCGTGCCGCCGCCGGGAGGGCGCTATCTCTCGCTCTATGCCGCCGATGTGGGCCGCGGGCCCGACGGCCGCTGGTGGGTACTCGGCGACCGCACGCAGGCACCGTCGGGTGCGGGCTATGCGCTGGAGAACCGCCTGGTGCTCTCGCGCGCCTTCTCCGATCTCTACAAGTCGATGAACGTGCCGCGTGTCGCGCCGTTCTTCGAGGCGTTTCGCGACAGCCTTCGTGCGCGCGCCGACCGCGACGAGCCGCGGATCGGCGTGCTCACGCCGGGCAGCTTCAGCGAGACCTATTTCGAGCACGCGACGCTGGCGCGCTATCTCGGCTTCCTGCTGGTCGAGGGCGACGATCTCGCCGTCAGTGACAACCATATCCACATCCGCACGGTTGCGGGGCTCAAGCGCCTCGACGTGCTGCTGCGCCGTGTCGATTCCAATTCGCTCGATCCGCTCGAGCTCGATGCCTCCTCGCGGCTGGGGGTCCCCGGCCTGATCGACGTGCTGCGCAAGGACGGCGTCGTCGTCGCCAACATGCCGGGCTCGGGCGTGCTGGAGGCGCGGGCGATGCTCGGCTTCCTGCCGGCGCTCAGCCGTCGCCTGCTCGGCGAAGAGCTGAAGATGCCGCACATCGCGACCTGGTGGTGCGGCCAGCGCTCGGCGCGCGACGAGGTGTTGTCGCGGCTCGACGAGGTCGCGATCGAAGGCGCCTATCGGCGCGGCGTTCCCGGTTTCGACAGCAACGGTCCCGTGCTCGCGAGCGAGCTCGACGCCGCCGGGCGCCGGCGCCTGAGCGACGCCATCGCCGCGCGCGGCATGGACTATGTCGGCCAGGAGGTGGTGCGGCTCTCGACCATGCCGGTGTGGGAGCAGGGGCAGATCACGCCGCGTCCCTTCGTGCTGCGCGTGTTCGCAGCCGCGACGCCCGACGGCTGGGCCATCATGCCCGGCGGCTTCTGCCGGATCGCTGAGCAGCCCGATGCGCGTGCGGTGTCGATGGGCGACGGCGCGCGTTCCGCCGACGTCTGGGTGGTCTCGGACAAGCAGGTCTCGACCGCGACGCTGCTGCCCGCCACCGACAAGGTGCGCATCCGCCGTATCGCCGGCGTGCTGCCGAGCCGCGCGGCTGACAATCTGTTCTGGCTCGGCCGCTATCTCGAACGCGCCGAGGCGACGTTGCGGCTGGTGCGGGCGCTGGGCTCGCCGAGCGGGCCCAACAAGGGCACCGCGGCCTCGCTGCAATCGGCGGAGCGTATCCAGCGCCTGCTGGTGACCTGGGGCGCGATTTCACAGACCTCGCGCGCGGCGCCCGGCCGCATCGTCGCCGAAGCACTGCAGAGCCCGGAGCGTTTCGGCTCGGCACTGTCGCTGGTCCGCGCGGCCCAGCGCACGGCGACCTCCTTGCGCGAGCGGCTGTCGCCCGATGCCTGGCAAGTCATCACCGAGATGGCCGAGCGTCTTGCCGTCGAGGTCGAGGACGACGACAGCGTGCTGAGCGCGGCCGAGCTGACTTTGCAGGAGCTCGCGAGCTTTGCCGGCCTTGCGCATGAGAACATGAACCGTGCGGCCGGCTGGCGCTTCCTCGATATCGGTCGGCGCACCGAGCGCGCCATCAACACCACGCGTTTTGCCCGGCAGTTTGCCTATGACGAGGCCGGCGACGAGGATCTCGATATTCTGCTGACGCTGGTGGATTGCCAGATCACGTACCGCTCGCGTTATCTGCTGGCGCCGATCCTGGCGCCGGTGCGCGACCTCGCCGTGCTCGACAGCTACAATCCGCGCTCGGTGGCGTTCCAGGTGACGGCGCTGAACGAGCATATCGCCGCGCTGCCGAGCCTGAAGGAGCACGGCCTGATCGAGAAGCCGCAGCGGCTTGCGGTCGCGATGCAGGCGATGCTCGCGACCGCGGAGGCCGAGAAGCTCGAGGTCAAGACGCTGTTCGCCCTGGAGCAGGATCTGCTCAGCCTCGCCGAGGCGGTCGGGCAGCACTACTTCCCGCACGGTCCCAATGCGAGCCGGCCGGAAAAGCTGACGGGGTTGGCGTGATTTACGATATCCGTCACCTCACCACCTACGAATACGAGAGCCCGGTCAGCTTCGCCCGCTGCACGCTGCGGCTGGAGCCGAGGAGCGGCCATGGCCAGGAGCTGATCTCGCACAAGGTCGAGATTCGTCCGCGCGCCGCGGAGCGTAGCGTCCGGCGCGATTTCTTCGGCACCCTGACCGAGAGTGTCGTGATCGAGGCCGCGCATCGCACTCTGCGCATCGATTCCCGCTCTCGCGTGAAGGTGTCGCGCCAGCCGCCGGCGCGCGCCGCTGCCAGTCCGGGCTGGGAGAGCATTCGCGACATCGCCTTCGAGGCGACGAGCCTCGGGCCGTCCTCGCCGGTCGGCTATGTCTTTGCGAGCCCGCTGGTGCCGGTGCTGGGACCGGTCAGCGCCTATGCGGCGGAAAGCTTCGCGCCCGGCGCGGGCATCCTCGGCGGGGCGGTCGATCTGATGCATCGCATCCGCGCCGAATTTCGCTACGACCCGAAGGCGACGGTGATTTCGACGCCGCTCGACGAGGTCTTCGTCAAGCGCCATGGCGTCTGTCAGGATTTTGCCCATGTGATGATTGCGGGCTTGCGCGGGCTGGGCTTACCCGCCGCGTATGTCAGTGGATATCTTCGCACCATTCCGCCGGCGGGCCAGCCGCGCCTGCAGGGCGCCGATGCCACCCACGCCTGGGTGTCGCTGTGGTGCGGGGAGGAGCTTGGCTGGGTCGATTTCGATCCGACCAACGATCTCATGGTTGCTGGCGACCATATCGTGCTCGCGGTCGGCCGCGACTTTTCCGACGTTTCACCGGTCGACGGCATCATCGTCGGTTCGCCAAAGCAGAAGCTCGACGTCGCCGTCGACGTGCTGCTGGTGGAATGATTGCGGGCCCTGCCGTGCCGGCGACGCCCTGCCAAGGTGTGTCGGGCCCGCAGCGCAACCGTGATATCGCGGGGCACAAACCGCAACATATTTCCGTGTTTACGCTCCCGGGTTTGGCCAGTCGGCCAAGATGGGCTATGCTGGCGCCTGCGTCGAGGACGAGAATGAGACGTCGGGTATTGGCGTGGAAAACCACCGACAGACGGGGCTGCATCCATGATGACGTTACCGAGACTGGCGGCGGAATCCCTGGAGAAAACGCTGGGTTCGTTCATGCGCCGCAGGTACGGCGATTCTCCGGCAAACATCGTCGAGAGCGCGACCCGTACCGCGATGGAATGCATCGGAAACAGCGACGCTCTCTATCATAATGTCGAACATACGATGCTGGTCACGCTGGCGGGCCATTCCATCCTGAGCGGCCGGTATCTTCATATTCATCTCTCGGCCGAGGATTACGTCCACGTCCTGATCGCGTGTCTTGCCCATGACATCGGTTATGTCCGCGGCTTGTTCGAGGAGGATGACGAGGACGGTTTTGTGGTCGATGCGGCAGGCACCAAGGTCTCGCTGCCCCGCGGCTCATCAGATGCCAGCCTGATGATGTATCATGTCGACCGGTCCAAGCTGTACGTCATGCGCCGCCTGCAGCATATCCCAGGGCTTGATCCGGAACGCATCGCCCGCGCCATCGAGGGCACCCGCTTTCCGGCCCGCCAGGGCCAGGACTATGACGACGACGCCTCGATCCTGCGCGCCGCCGACTTCATCGGCCAGCTCGGCGACCCCAATTATCTGCGCAAGGCCAACGCGCTCTACTACGAATTCGAAGAAGTCGGTATGAACCGCCAGCTCGGCTACGATTCGCCCGCCGACATCGTGAACCGCTATCCTCAGTTCTACTGGAACAGCGTCGCGCCGCACATCCAGACCGAGATCGGCTACCTCAACAAGACCGAGATTGGGCGGCAGTGGATCGCCAACCTCTACAGCAACGTCTTCCGCGCCGAGCGTGACATCACGTTGTCGGGGCCGCAAAAATAGCTTCGCCTTTTAATGCAACAAAAAACAATCACCACCGATATCCTCGACATCGCCTATCGCGAATACGGTGCGCCGGACGGTTGGCCCTGCATCATGGGTCATGGCTTTCCCTACGACGTGAACGCCTATGCCGAGACCGCGCCGGTCATTGCGCAAGCGGGCGCGCGGGTGCTGGTGCCCTGGCTCCGCGGCTACGGGCCGACGCGATTCCGTTCCGCTGCGACGTTGCGCTCCGGCGAGCAGGCGGCGCTTGGCGCCGATCTCTTGGCGTTCATGGATGCGCTTGGAATCTCGCGCGCGGTCGTCGGCGGTTACGACTGGGGCGGGCGCGCGGCCTGCGTGGTCTCGGTGCTGCATCCGGAGCGCGTGATCGGCCTCGTCTCGGGCAATTCCTACAACATCCAGAACATCGCGCGTTCGATGGAGCCGGCTTCGCCACCGGAGGAGGCGGCGCTCTGGTATCAATATCTCTTCCACAACGAGCGCGGCCGCCGCGCGCTGGAGCGCAACCGGCGCGGTTTTGCACGCCAGCTCTGGTCGATGTGGTCGCCGACATGGGCCTTCGACGATGCGACATTCGAGACCAGCGCAATCTCGTTCGACAATCCTGATTTCGTCGATGTCGTGATCCACTCCTATCGACATCGTTACGCGCTGGTCGCGGGCGATCCCACCTATGCCGCGATCGAGGCGAAGCTCGCCGCCCAGCCGCCGGTTCGGGTGCCGACCATCGCGATCGACGGCGACAGCGACGGCGTCAATCCCGGCACCGCGCACCATGCACGCAAATTCGAGGGCTTTTTCGAGCGGCGCGTCTTTACAGGGGCCGGCCACAATTTGCCGCAGGAGCGGCCGGCCGAATGGGCGCAGGCCGTGCTCGATGTGCGGAAAGCGGCCGCATAGAGCCGGGTTTCTCGTCCCTCAGTCTTGCCGCTCTCGCAGCTTCCGATTTTTCCTGATCCCGGGAACCTTTTCCAATCGCAGCCGTCCAAGCTGTGGGGCCGCGTTCTGTATGCGGTCCGTTGCAGGGGAGGTTTTCGATGAAGACGCAAACGCGCAGGCTGGAACGTGTCGCGGTCGCGCAGGCGCCGAGCGAGCGGCCCGAGAGGGCGGAGGTCGAGCAGGCGATCCGGACCATGATCCGGTGGGCCGGCGACGATCCCGCGCGCGACGGTCTGCGCGACACGCCGGACCGGGTCGCGCGCGCCTTCGAGGAGTATTTCTCCGGCTATGCGCAGGATCCGACCGAAATCCTGCAAAAGACGTTTGAGGAGATCGAAGGCTATGACGAGATGATCGTCCTGCGCGGCGTTCGCTTCGAAAGCCATTGCGAGCACCACATGGCGCCGATCGTCGGCCGCGCCTGGGTCGCTTATATTCCGCAAGGCCGGGTCGTCGGCATCTCCAAGCTCGCGCGTCTCGTCGACATCTACGCCAAGCGGCTTCAGATTCAGGAGAAGATGACCGCGCAGATCGCCAACACCATCAATGATGTGCTGAGGCCCGAAGGCGTCGGGGTCATCATCAAGGCAACGCATCACTGCATGACCACGCGCGGCGCGCACAAGCCCGGCACCGATCTCGTCACCAGCCGCATGCTCGGTGTGTTCCGCGACAATGCGCTGACACGCCAGGAGCTGCTTGGGCTGGCCAATTCGGACGATTGATCCGCGACGGCTCAAGGAGGCACAACGCCATGACCGAGGACAAGAAGCCAAGCGGGCCCGACCTGAGCCGGGGCGTGACGCTCGCCGCGTTCAAGGACGGCAAATTGCTCGGCCATGTCGGCGAGGAAGACGTCCTGGTGGTGCAGGCCGGCGGCGAGATCTTTGCGATCGAGCCGACCTGCAGCCACTATCACGGTCCGCTCGCTGAAGGACTCGTGGTTGGCGACACCATCCGCTGTCCCTGGCATCACGCCTGTTTCTCATTGCGGTCAGGCGAGGCGACCCGTCCGCCGGCGCTGAATGCGCTGGCGGTGTGGGAGGTCTCGCGCGATCAGGACAAGATCATCGTTCAGCGCAAGCGCGAGGTGCCGAAGCCTCCGGCGTCTCACCGGACAGCGCCAACGCCGGAGAAAATCGTCATCATCGGCGGCGGCGCGGCGGGTTTCGCGGCGGCGCAGACGCTCCGTCGCGAGGGCTTTGCCGGCGCCATCACCATGCTCAGCAATGACAGCGCGATGCCGGTGGACCGGCCCAATCTCTCCAAGGACTACCTCGCGGGCAACGCGCCGGAGGATTGGCTGTCGCTGCGGGGCGAGGACTATTATCAGGACGCCGGCATCGATCTCAGGCTCAACACGAATGTCTCTGCGATCGAAGCGAAGACGCGCAGCGTGACGCTGGGCAACGGCGACAGGCTGCCGTTCGACCGGCTGCTGCTCGCGACAGGCGCCGAGCCGGTCAGATTGCAGATTCCGGGTGCCGACCAGCCTCATGTCCACACGCTGCGCTCTGTCGCCGACAGCCGCGCCATCATCAAGGCGGCCGGCAGCGCCAGGCGTGCGCTGGTGATCGGCGCCAGCTTCATCGGCCTCGAAGTTGCGGCCTCCTTGCGGGCACGCAAGCTCGAGGTGCACGTGGTCGCGCCGGACGAACGGCCGATGCAGAAGGTGCTCGGTCCCGAGATGGGCGACTTCGTGCGCGCGCTGCATGAGGAGAACGGCGTCAACTTCCATCTCGAGGACACGGTGGAAAAGCTGGACGGCACGCGCGCCACGTTGAAGAGCGGCGGCGTGATCGAGGCCGACCTGGTCGTGGTCGGCATCGGCGTCAAGCCGCGCCTCGCGCTCGCCGAGCAGGCAGGGCTTGCGGCCGACCGCGGCGTCAGCGTGAGCGAATATCTGGAGACCAGCATAGCCGGTATCTTCGCGGCCGGCGACATCGCGCGCTGGCCCGATCCGCATTCGCGGCAAACCATCCGCGTCGAGCACTGGGTCGTGGCGGAGCGGCAGGGCCAGACCGCGGCGCGCAACATGCTCGGCAAGCGCGAGCGCTTCGAGGCCGTGCCGTTCTTCTGGTCTCAGCACTATGACGTGCCGATCAACTATGTCGGCCACGCCGAGAGTTTCGACGACATCGCGATCGACGGCAGCATTTCCGGCAAGGACTGCCTGCTGAAGTATCGCAAGGGCGGCCGCGTCCTTGCGGTTGCTTCAATTTATAGGGATCTCGACAATCTCAAGACCGAGCTGGAGATGGAGCGGACACGCGGCTGAGACGCGCATCCGGTCTTGATTTGCGTCAAGGTTGCTGGCCGCGAGGGCTGCTGTGCTGGCTGTTGTCCCGGTGCGGCGCGCGCTAGTCTGGCCTGTGCTCGCGGGCTTCCATGCAGGAGTGGCCGTCATGACAAGTGCCTCGGATATCTCCCATCCTTCCGGCCTGGGCTCCGGGATCTCGGCCCTGCATGCCAAATGGGGCTGGATCGTAGCCTTGGGAGTCGTCTACCTCGTCGCCGGCTTCGTCGCACTTGGCAGTGTTGTAATGGCGACGGTGGCGAGCGTGATCGTGGTTGGCGCCATGATGATCGTCGCAGGCGCGGCCGAAATCATCGGCGCGTTCCAGATGAAAAGCTGGGGCAAGTTCGTGATCTGGGCCTTGCTCGGCGTACTCTATGTTATCGCGGGCTTTCTCACCTTCGAGAACCCGCTGTTTGCTGCAGTGTTGCTGACCCTGTTCCTGGGTGCATCGCTGCTCGCCTCCGGCGCCGTCCGACTCTTTCTCGCTTTCAGCATGAAGCGTGAAAGTCCGTGGGTCTGGGTGGCGCTCTCGGGCGCCATCACGCTGCTGCTGGGGCTGTTGATCCTGGCACGTTGGCCGGTGAACAGCGTCTACATCCTCGGCCTGTTTCTCGGCATCGACCTGATCATGGCGGGCGCGGGGTGGGTGAGCCTGGGCTTCAGCCTGAAGCGGCGCCACTGATCAGCAACTCGACGCAAGACCCTCTCACGGATCTCCGCTGATCTGGCGCGCTGGCAAAAAGCAGCACGCCGCGCCTTCCGACTCGCGCAGCGATCATCACCGGGGAGAAACCATGAAAGCCGCTTTGGTCCTGGCTGCAGCCTTGGCTGCCTGCCTGTCCACGCCTGTCTCCGCACAAAAATCCTACGGTCCCGGCATCAGCGACACCGAGATCAAGATCGGCAACACCATGCCCTATAGCGGCCCCGCATCGCCGCTCGGCATCACCGGCAGGGTGCTCTCGGCCTATTTCGACGAGGTCAACGAGAAGGGCGGGATCAACGGCCGCAAGCTCAATCTCCTGTCGCTCGACGACGCCTTCTCACCGCCGAAAACCATGGAAGCGGCGCGGCGGCTGGTCGAGGGCGACGGCGTCGCCTTCATCTTCGCGACCATGGGCACCGCGCCGAGCTCGGCGATAGCGAAATATCTCAACAGCAACAAGGTGCCGCAGCTGTTTCTGATCAGCTCGGCCTCGAAGTGGAACGATCCCGCCAACATGCCCTGGTCGATGGCGCTGCCATGGGCGCCGAACTACACCAGCGAGGCCGCCATCGACGTCGCCTATGCCCGTGCCAAGAACCCGAACGCGCGCTTCGCGGTGCTCTATCAGAACGACGATGCCGGCAAGGAATATCTGCGCGGCGTCAAGGAAGCGCTTGGCGCCGACGCCGACAAGGCGATCGCGATGGCGTCGAGCTTCGAGGTCGCCGACCCCACCGTCGATTCCCAGGTGCTGACGCTCGCCAACACCAAGGCCGACGTGTTCATGATCTATTCGGTGACGCCGCGTGCCTGCGCCCAGGCGATCCGGAAAGCGCATGAGGTCGGCTGGCAGGCGACGCGTTTCCTCGCCTCAGGCTGCGCCAACAAGGCCACCGTGATGGTTCCGGCCGGCCTCGATGCCGGCAAGGGCGTGCTCTCGCTCGGCTCGCTCAAGCCGTTCGTCGAGGCGCCGAAGGACGATCCGGCGATGACGGCCTATATCGACTTCATGAAGAAGCGCCTGCCCAATGCCGACGTCAACAACGTCGCGGGTCTCTACGGCTACACCGTCGCCGAGGCATTGGTGGTCTTGCTGAAGCAGTGCAAGGACAATCTGACGCGCGAGAACATCATGGCGCAGGCGGCCAATTTGAAGAACGTGCCGCTGTCGCTGCTGATGCCCGGCATCACGCTCAACACCACGCCGCAGGATTTCCGCCCGATCAAGGACGGCTATATGCTCCAGTTCAACGGCAACGACTGGATCGTCGCGAGCGAGCTGCTGCGCGGCACGTGAGGGGACTGCGCAAGCGGCCGCAGAGACAGTGCACCCTCTCCCCTCGCGGGAGAGGGTGGATGCGCGAAGCGCAGCCGAGTGAGGGGTTTCTCTCCGCCACATTTGAACTCGCGGATGCGACCCCTCATCCGGCGCCATAGCCGAAGCTCCGCTTCGGCGTTCTTAGGAACGGCGGCCGAAGGCCGCCTATGCCACCTTCTCCCGCAAGGGGAGAAGGAAAAGGAGAACACCATGGATTTTCACCACTCCGAACGTTCGCTCGAGCTGCAGGAGCGCGTCCGCCGGTTCATGCGGACGCATGTCGAGCCGGTCGAGGAGCTCTATTACGAGCAGGTGAAGCCGGAAGCGACACGCTACCGGACGCCGCAGGTCCTTCAGGACCTGAAGCGGCTGGCGCGGGAGCAGGGGCTCTGGAACCTGTTCCTCTCTGGCGAGCACGGCCAAGACCCTAACAACACCGGCTTGACCAATCTCGAATATGCGCCGGTGAAGGAGATCATGGGCCGCATCCTTTGGGCGCCTGAGATCTTCAATTGCTCGGCGCCCGACGTCGGCAACATGGAGGTGCTGGCCAACTACGGTACGCCGGCACAGCAGGAGCGCTGGCTGAAGCCGCTCTTGGAGGGGCGCATCCGCTCCGGCTTCTCGATGACGGAGCCGCAGGTCGCCTCCAGCGATGCCACCAACATCCAGTGCGAGATCAGGCGCGACGGCGGCGACTACGTCATCAACGGCCGCAAATGGTTCACCTCGGGCGCGATGAACGAGGATTGCGAGATCCTGATCGTGATGGGCAAGACCGCGCCCGACGATCCCGATCGCCACCGCCAGCAATCCATGATCCTGGTGCCGAGAGCGACGCCCGGCGTGCGCATTGTGCGCGACATGCTGACCTACGGCTATGACGACGCGCCGGTCGGCCATCCCGAGATCGTCTACGAGAACGTTCGCGTGCCCGCGGAGAACATCCTGCTCGGCGAGGGCCGCGGCTTCGAGATCGCGCAAGGCAGGCTTGGCCCCGGCCGCATCCATCATTGCATGCGGCTGATCGGCTGCGCCCAGCGCGCGCTGGAGTTGATGTGCCAGCGTGCGGTCTCGCGCACGGCCTTCGGCAAGCCGCTCGCAGAGCAAGGCTCGGTGCGCGAGGACATCGCCAACTCCTTCTGCGAGATCGCGCAGGCGCGGCTCTTGACGCTGCAGGCCGCCGACAGGATGGACCGCGAGGGCAACAAGATCGCGCGCGACCTGATTGCGGCCGCCAAGATCGTGGTGCCCAGCATGGCCGCCCGCGTCATCGACCGCGCCATCCAGATCCACGGCGCTGCCGGCGTCTCGCAGGACACGTTCCTGGCGCGTGCTTACGTCTACGCCCGCTTCATCCGCATCGGCGACGGACCGGATCAGGTGCATCTGGCCGCGGTGGGGAAGGAGCTGATCAAGCGTGGCGGGGTGATGGCTTAGGGACGATCTCTCCTTCCTTCTCTCCCTGTGCAAGAAGTGGCTGCCCCGCCGGAGCGTCGCTGCGATGAGCGCTTCTGCGAAAACCAACGCCGACGAGAATGAAAACACGGTCAGGCAGGCGAGCGCATCGATTATCCTGATTGGTGGCGCCGTGAGAGTCATGTCGTCGCACTTTTTCGCTGTCGCTGTCGTCGTCATGCTGTTGACGCAATGTCTGTCTTAGACGGCAACAACTGAAACACCGTGCTGGAACTGTTGGGGTTCCTACAAACGGTTCCGGAGCCAGGGGTTGGCTCGACCCGCAATACGCTTTGCGGCATCGGAACCGAACAATCGAAAATCACAGGAGATATAATGGTGTTCCGATCGAGCGCCGCAGTTTGCGGCGCCGTGGTTGCGCTTGCCGTTTCCGTTTCTATTGCGCGATGTGAAGCTGGTGGGGTTCACTCAAGCGCTGCCGACAATGCCGCTTCCGGAGAAGCGATCGTTGGCGCGGCATCCATGTACAATCCGTTCAAGCCAGGCAGAGAGGAGGGCGGGCCGAAGACGGCTTCCGGCGAGCGCTATGACCCCTCGGTCTGGTCGGCTGCCATCAAGACGAGCTTGCGAAAGAAATTCGGTGGGGTCCGATTTGGCGTGAAGCCGAAATACGCCCTCGTCGAGGCCATCGGCAAGAAGGTCATCGTCAGGATAAACGACGTGGGACCGCTAAGGCCCGGCCGCATCATCGACTTCAATGAGCGGACGATGCGTCATTTCGATCCGAGCCTGGAGCGCGGGGTCATTCCTGATGTAAAAGTCCGGCCGCTTGCCGGCGGCGATTGGACACCCGGACCGGTTGGTTGAACCGTCGCACCAGCAGGTCGCGCAGCACGACCGAAGGTCCCGGCGTTATCGCCATGATGACATCATGGTTTGCTGCGCGCCTGCGGCAGCCATGTCCATGCGTACAAACTCCTAAGCGGCCGTGATCTTCGAAACCGGGCCTTCAGCTCCTGTGCCAAGGGAGTCCACACCCGTCGCCTCCATGCAGAGTTTAAGAGCCCCGCCCAGAGTTGCAGCAGCCAGATCCGCCTTGGCACCTTCCCGCAGGCTTTCCAGCGCGCCTGGGTCGATGTCCTTCATACAGCAACCGAGAATGATTGTAGCCTTGGGCAATTTACGGCGAAGCCGTCGCACCGAGTAACGCATATGGGCAGGACTACTTGCGTCCATATAGACAAGACAGACAATGGCGACCCCGGCGGTCTCCAGCCGGAAGATATTCGCCGTTGATAACGCTTCCGCCGCTTCAACTCGCGCCGGCAAGCCATGCGCACCGGTCAATTGAGCCAGCATGATCGCAGCGGCTTCGTCGATCGGATTTCGTCCAGCCAGGCAGAGCACGGGATGATCGCCTTGCCATTCAGAAGGCAAGTCCTCCTTGCGCAGAACCCGCAGACTCTCATAAGGCGCGTCCTCAGCCACGCCCTCTATGGCAGATGTAGCTTCGATATCTGTGGTCGGGTTGACCTTAGGCGGACGCTCATCCTGCTCTGAAATGTTGTTGGCGAATTCCTGGACCGCATCCCTGATTTTGGTGAGCCGGTCGGGATCCAGAGCGCCGCGCTCGGCATCCGCTTGAGCCAATTGCAGTCCTCGCAGCGCGACTTCGTCGTAATAGGAGCTGAGAGATCGCTCCTTCAAGAACTCCTCGGCTTTTGCCGATGCTTCGGTCGGATCGCCGGCGAGCATCCGCTGATAGAATATCTCAGGCGGAGAGAGCGCTGGTCGGTCTCCAAACATGACGTCCAGGAACTCCAGGCGCTCGACATGGCGGCCCAGTACGACCAGACACACCGTAAGGGGTGTCGCCAGAACGAGGCCGATCGGACCCCAGAGCGCCGTCCAGAACGTCGCAGAAGCGACAACGGCCACCGGCGACAGTCCCGTGCTGTGTCCATAGACCATCGGCTCCAGCACATGGCCGACGACGGGCTCCACCACCACGAACAGCGCGATCGTCCAAAGCAGCATCGTCCAGGTTGGATCGACGGCGACCGCGAGAGCGAGAGGAAAGGCGGCGGCGATGACTGCCCCAATGTAAGGCACGAAGCGCAGCACTGCCGCCAGAATGCCCCACAGGATCGCGCTTGGAACGCCGATCAGCCAGAGACCCATTCCGATGACGATGCCGAAGCTCCCGTTCACGAGAAGCTGGATCAGGAAGAGCCGGCTGAGGCGGCTCGCCGCGTCATCAAGGGCAGCCGTGGTGCGCTGCAGGTCATCCGAACCGGCCAGCCTGATCAGACGATTACGAAGATCCTCGCGCTGAAGCAAAATGAAGATCACGAATATGACGATGATCCCGGTCGTTGCGAGCGGATGAAGCAAGGGTGAAATCAGCGTTTGCAAGCTCTCCAGCGCGCCGGGATCGGGCTGAAGCACTTCCACAGGAACGGGCTTCGGCGAGGCCGCTTTCGGAGCTGCTATGGTTCCCAACGAATTCGCGGCGTCCTTGGGCTTGTCGAGCTCCTTGCTGAGGTCTTTCAACATGCTCGAAGCCCGCTCGAGCGTGCCTCGACCGGCGGTGGTCTCACGGAAGGATTGGATCTTCTCGCTGATTGTGGATTGATATCGCGGCAAATCGCCGGCCAGCTCCGCGAGTTGGGTGGCTAGCAGGCTGCCCATCGCAAATATGAACGCGAAGGCGATTACGACCACGCTCACCACAGCCAAACTGCGTGGAACGCGCAGACGCTGAACCAGTCGAACCAGGGGTGCCAGCACGAAGCTGAGCAAGACGGCAAGCGCTATAGGTATGATGATCTCGCGACCGTAATAGAGCACCATGACAATGATCGCGGCGAGAATAGCCATCGCCACGGCGCTCAACAGCGAAATCAGTTCTTCCGGTGTTCGTGCTTTGAATGGCTGCCTGATCACAGCTCCTCGCTAGGCCGGGAAAGACGGCGAGTTTGTTGAGGGTCCAGTGAGTTCGGACGGCACATCTTTGGGAAGGTCGTCCAGTCCTGACATGATGCAAGCTGTCGAAGTCGGTGCATGAGCTTCAGGCCGGTTTGCGAGGCCGGTCACAACTGACCAGGCCCGATCGGCTGGGGCTACGATCCCGACGGGTACGCATTGTTGCCATGAGCATCTGAAGCGAACGATGTTGCGCTAACGGCGGCATTGAATCGGGAGCGCCAAGCCACGTTGGGAATGAACATGCCACGCCGGGTTTAGTTCCGCGCGCTGCTCCAAGAGCGCGGTATGGCGCCCCGCTTCAGCTCGCGATAGCGTCTCGGCGCGTGATCTTTCCGGCCTGCTCCCGCCGAAAAGCCTGAGCATTTAGGCCGCTTCCAAGGATCACTGCCTCCTGCATCGCTTCCGATAACGCCTGATGGTGGCGATCGCAAAAAGCCGCGGACTGCTCCGCGGCTTTGGTTCACAGGGAGGCGGCTTCAGCCAGCCTTCGGCTTCTCACGATCTGCCGGCCCAGTGCGGAAAGCTCCAACACTGACATCATGCCAGTGTTTTGCCCGACGAGTCAAATATCATTTCGTAAAATACGAATAGTTTTAGACTAGAGCCAAGCCGTTGATATCGCTATCCCCGGCTACTGTGCATGGGGTTGTTTTCGCGTTTTTTGATGGAGCGACCCACCGCCGGCTCTGCTGGCGATGGACGTGCTGCTACCCCGCCTTGGCGACGCGGCCGTCCGCTGCACCCGAGCGCAGGTTCTGGAAGAACTTCTCCACCTCGCGCGACAGCGTCTCCGCCGTCTCGGTCACGCTGCTCGCAGCCGTCAGCACCGAGGAGGCCGCAGTGTCGGTCTCGCCGATGGCGTCGCGGAGCGAGCTGATGTTGGCGACGAGGGTCTCGTTGCCTTGGGCCGCCGATTGTGCGTTGGACGAGATCTCGCGCGTGGCGGCGTCCTGCTGACCGATGGCGCCGGCGATCGCCGAGGTGACGTCGTTGATCTCGCGCACCGCGCCGCCGATCTCACGGACGGCGTCGACTGCGTTGCGGGTGGACGACTGGATCATCGAGACGTTCTCGCTGATGTCGGCGGTTGCCTTTGCGGTCTGCCCCGCGAGTGCCTTCACTTCGTGCGCGACGACGGCAAAGCCGCGGCCGGCATCGCCCGCGCGCGCGGCCTCGATGGTGGCATTGAGCGCGAGCAGATTGGTCTGCTCGGCGATCGCCTGGATCAGGCTGAGCACGCCGTCGATACGTTGCGTGGCGGCCGCCAGGCTCTCGATCTCGGCGATCGATTTCTCGGTGCGCTGGCCGGTCTGCTCGACCGCGCTGGCGGATTGCCGCACCTGCCGGCCGATCTCCACCACCGACGCAGACAGCTCCTCGGCCGCGCCTGCTACCGCCGTGACGTTGTGCGAGGCCTGCTCGGTGGCGTTCGCCGCCGTGCCGGCGCGGCTGCTCGCGTCCGCGGTGACGCGGGTGATGGTCTGCGCCGTCTCGCGCATGACGGAGGCGTTGTCGCTGAGGCCGCGCATGATCGCGCCGATCGCCTCGCGAAACGCGTCGACGGATTGCTCGATGTGGCGGGCGCGCTCCTCGCGCGCGGCGGAGTCCTGCGAGACCTGGGAGGCGAGGTTGCGGTTGCGCCCCATCGCGTCCTGGAAGATCTGGATCGCGCGTGCCAGTGCGCCGATCTCGTCGGCGCGGTGACTGTGGGGCACCACGACGTTCTCGGCGCCGTCAGCGACCTGCTTGATGGTCGCGGTTATCGCGGAGAGGGGGCGTGCGATCGAGCGGGCGATGATGACGATGCCGATCACGACGAGTGCGAGCGCCACGCCGGCGAGGCAGGTCAGGACGAAGGACAGAGTGCGATTGGTCTCGGTCTCGTGCGCGATTTGCCTCGCGCGCTCGGCATAGACCTTGGACAGCGCCTCGAGATCCTTGTTCAGCGCCGAGCGCACGGCGCGGTTGGCGTCGTTGTCGCCCCATTCGCGGCCCGCGGCCGCATTGATCTCGACGCCGCGGCGCACCAGCTCCTTGCGAAACTCGACGAACTGCTCGATGCGCTTCTTGAAGGTGGCGAACTGCTCGGCATCGTCAGCCTTGACGATGGTCTCCCAGCGCTTCACGACATCGAGGATCTGGGCGTTGAACTTGAGCAGGCCCTCGCCGTATTTCTTCACCACGGCCGGTTCAGTCGACATGTAGACGCCGCGCGATTCCATCACGACCGCATAGACCAGCGAGTTGACCCGCTCGACGTTCAGCGCGGCGGCGTTGGCGGTCTCGATCGCGGTGGTCAGCTCGGCGCCGCGGCGGCTGTTGTAGTCAGACAGCATCGCGATCGCCGCCGTGAGCAGCGCGAACAGCGCGAAGATGGCGTAGAGCTTGTTGGCAAGCGTGAAGCGGCCGGCGAGGCCGGCGGCATTCCCAGATTGGTCGGTTGTCATGGTTTCCAGAGGCCCGAATGGCCGGGAGCGGCCGGAGAGCGCGGTCGTGCAAATTATTGCAAAACTATGCAGAATGAAGATGGACACAGCGTTAACGCCGGGTTTGGCGCCCTTCGCCCTCGGTCGCAGGAAAGGTAGATATTTCAGCGTCTTGATCTGAAGGTATAGTCTTGGGATTGCCCAGGAGTCGGCCTTTGGCCGACGAAGCCCGGAGAGACCCTTGGTCTACCGCCACACCATCGACGCCACGACCTACACGTTCCCGGATCTGCGCGACCTGCTCGCCAAGGCGACGCCGCCGCGCTCCGGCGACCGGCTGGCCGGGATCGCCGCCGCAAGTGCCGAACAGATGATCGCCGCGCGGATGGCGCTGGCCGACGTCCCGCTCGGGCAGTTCTTGCAGGAAGCCGTCATCCCCTATGAGACCGACGAGGTCACCCGCCTCGTCATCGACAGGCACGACGCCAAGGCCTTCGCGCCCGTGGCCTCGCTGACGGTCGGCGCCTTTCGCGACTGGCTGCTGTCGGATGCCGCGACGCCCGAAATCTTGCGCAAGCTGGCAGGCGGCATCACCCCGGAGATGGCGGCTGCGGTCTCGAAGCTGATGCGCAACCAGGATCTGATCCTGGCGGCGCGGAAATGCGAGATCACCACCGCTTTCCGCAACACCATCGGTCTGAAGGGCCGGATGAGCACCCGGCTCCAGCCCAACCATCCCTTCGACGACGCCAAGGGCATCACCGCCTCCATCCTCGACGGCATCCTGCTCGGCGCCGGCGATGCCTGCATCGGCATCAACCCGGCGAGCGACGACCCGGCCGTGATCGGACAATTGCTGCGGCTGCTCGACGAGATCATCGCGCGGCTGAAGATCCCGACGCAGGGCTGCGTGCTGACCCATGTCACCACGACGCTGTCGCTGATCGGGCAGGGGGCGCCGGTCGACCTCGTGTTCCAGTCGGTCGCCGGCACTGAGGCTGCCAACCGCAGTTTTGGCATCGACCTCGCGCTTCTCAAGGAGGCGCAGGAGGCCGGGCTGTCGCAGAAGCGCGGCTTGGTCGGGCAGAACGTGATGTATTTCGAGACCGGGCAAGGCTCGGCGCTATCGGCGAACGCCCATCACGGCGTCGACCAGCAGACCTGCGAGGCGCGCGCCTATGCGGTGGCCCGCGCTTTTGCTCCCCTTCTGGTTAACAGCGTGGTCGGCTTCATCGGCCCGGAATATCTCTATGACGGCAAGGAAATCATCCGGGCCGGGCTGGAGGATCACTTTTGCGGCAAGCTGCTCGGCCTGCCGCTCGGGATCGACATCTGCTACACCAACCACGCCGAGGCGGACCAGGATGACATGGACAATCTGCTGACGCTGCTTGCTGCCGCCGGCGTCACCTTCATCATGGGTGTCCCCGGCGCCGACGACGTCATGCTGAACTATCAGTCCACGTCTTTTCACGACGCGCTGTATGTCCGCGACGTCTTCGGACTGCGCCGCGCGCCGGAGTTCGACGACTGGCTGGTGCGGTCCGGCATTGCGGGCCCCGATTTCCGTCTTGCCGGCGATGCAGGCCTGCTGCCCGATTTTGCCTCCCGGCTGATCGCATGACGCGGCCGAAGCCACCCGGCGGCCTGAAGCAACCATTGGTGCTTCCGGGAATTATGCTCGTGCCACAATATTGAGAAATTCCGGCGGCAGCATTACGCTATGTGTCTGTCTGGCAATTTCCGCAGCTAAGTCGAGCGTGGCGGGGGAGCTTTGATGCGAGCTGAAAGTAACGGGACGTCCCGGCGGATTCTCTGCGTGTTTCCGCGATACACATCGTCGTTCGGGACGTTCGAGCATTCCTATCCCCTGACCGACGGCGTCCGCGCCTTCATGCCGCCGCAGGGACTCTTGCTGCTCGCGGCCTATCTGCCCGAGGAGTGGCAGGTCAAATTCGTCGACGAGAACCTTCGCCGTACGACGAGGGAAGAGTTCGAATGGGCGGAGGCGGTCTTCGTCAGCGGCATGCACATCCAGCGCCAGCAGATGAACGACATCTGCCGCCGCGCCCACGAGTTCGATCTGCCGGTGGCGCTCGGCGGTCCCTCTGTCAGCGCCTGCCCGGATTACTATCCGTCGTTCGACTATCTCCATGTCGGTGAGCTCGGAGACGCCACCAATCAGCTGCTCGAAATCTTGTCCCGCGACACCTCGCGTCCGGAAGCGCAGGTGGTGCTGACCACCAAAGACCGCGTGCCGATGACGGAGTTTCCGATCCCGGCCTACGAGCTCGCCGACGTCAAGAAATACTTCCTCGGCAGCATCCAGTATTCCAGCGGCTGTCCGTATCAGTGCGAGTTCTGCGACATCCCCGGCCTCTATGGCCGCAATCCGCGCCTCAAGTCGCCCGAGCAGATCATCGCCGAACTCGACCGCCTGCGCGAATGCGGCATGACCGACACGGTCTATTTCGTCGACGACAATTTCATCGGCAACCGCAAGGCGGCGCTGGACCTCCTGCCGCATCTGATCGAATGGCAGAAGAGGACCGGCTACATGGTGCGGCTCGCCTGCGAGGCGACGCTCAACATCGCCAAGCGGCCGGAAATCCTCGAGAAGATGCGCGAAGCCTATTTCGTCACCATCTTCTGCGGCATTGAGACGCCCGACCCCGATGCGCTGAAGGCGATGCACAAGGACCATAACATGATGGTCCCGATCCTCGAGGGCGTGCAAACCATCAACTCCTACGGCATGGAGGTCGTGTCCGGCATCATCATGGGGCTCGATACCGACAAGCCGAATACTTCGGAGGCGCTGCTCGCCTTTGTTGAGGACTCCCGGATTCCGCTGCTCACGATCAACCTGCTTCAGGCGCTGCCGAAGACGCCGCTGTGGGACCGTCTGGAGCGCGAGGGACGCCTGGTCGAGGACGACGGGCGCGATTCCAATGTCAACTTCCTGCTGCCCTACGACGACGTCGTCGCGTCCTGGAAGCACGCCATGGCCGTCGCCTACGAGCCCGAGAAGGTCTACGCGCGCTTCCAGTATCAATGCGACCACGTTTACGTGCACCGGCTGAAGATGCCGACGCCGGACGAGATGAAGACCTGGCCCAACATCAGGCGCGGCCTCGTCATGCTGCGAAACATCTTCTGGAAGGTCGGCGTGCTCGGCGACTACAAGCGCGTGTTCTGGAAGTTCGCGCTGGGCCGCATCAAGCGCGGCGATCTCGAAGGCCTGATCGGCTGCACCCTGATCGCGCACCATCTCATCACTTTTGCGCGGGCGGCCTCGACCGGCCAGCAGAACGCCTCGAACTATTCGATCCGGCTACGCGAGGCGTCCGTCCCCGCCGAATGATGCGACATGTCTGATCCGGCCATCCCGCGTCGTCCGACCCTCGATCTGCGGTCGCTTACGCCCGCGCGCGTCGCGCTCGGGCGCAGCGGCGCGAGCCTGCCGACGCGGGCGCTGCTCGATTTCACGCTGGACCATGCCCGCGCCCGCGATGCCGTGCATGCCGTCTTCGATGCGCGGCGGCTGGTCGCAGATCTCCGCGCGCTTGGCCTCGTCGTCACCGAGGCGAACAGCCGGGCGGTCGACCGCGGGGACTATCTGCGGCGGCCCGATCTGGGCAGACGGCTCGATGCCGGATCAGTCGATGCCCTGACGCAGAGCGCCTCGGAGCCGTGCCAACTCGTGGTCGTGATTGGCGATGGGCTGTCGGCGGCGGCGGTCCACGCCCATGCGGCCGCGCTGGTGATGCGCCTGCTGCCGTTGCTTGCAGCCGACGATGGTGTCGCGATCGGCCATGTCGTCGTCGCCTCAGGCGCGCGCGTCGCGCTCGGCGACGAGATCGGCGCCATTCTCGGCGCGCGCATGGTCGTGATGCTGATCGGCGAGCGGCCGGGCCTGTCGGCGCCCGACAGTCTCGGCGCCTATCTGACTTTCGCCCCGAAGCCTGATCGCACCGATGCCGAGCGCAATTGCGTGTCGAACATCCACAAGGCCGGGTTGAGCTATGACGAGGCTGCCTTCAAGATCGCCTGGCTGGTCCGCGAGGGGCTCGCGCGGGAAGTGACCGGTGTGGCGCTGAAGGACGAGAGCGCGGACCGCGCGCCGCGTCGAATTGGCACGGCTTTGCCCGAATGAAGGGCATTGAGGCAAAATCGCCACATCTTGATCGATTCGGCCACACTCCGCCTGCTTGCGAGAAGGGTGATTGACCTGCTAAACCCCTCGCGGCGATTTTCTGCGCATTTTCAAAGGGCAAGCCTCCCATTGGTATGGCATTTTCAAGCCGTTCGCGGGGCGCGACAAGCTCACAGACCCGAGCCGATTTAGGAACTGGACAAGGCATGCTCGAAAAGCACAGCGAGAGTGAGGTTCATGTCGACAAGGTCGAGCAGGGGCCTGCGTCCTCGATCGCCTTCGGGCTGGAGCGCATCGGGCTGATCGCAGTCCGGGCGCCCATCGTCTCCTGCATCGTCCTGCTCGTCCTGATCGTCGGCGCCGTGTTCGGCATCCACCGGATCAAGATCGACGATTCGCTGTCGCAGCTGTTCCGGTCCAACACGCCGGAATTCCGCCAGTACGAAGCGGTGACCAAGAAGTTCCCGGCCGAGGAATTCGACGTCCTCGTCGTGGTCGAGGGCAAGACCCTGCTGGCGCGGAACAACCTCGAGAAGCTGCGCGACTTCGTCACCGACATGCAGCTGATCGACGGCACGCGCGGACTGGTCTCGCTGTTCTCCGCGCGTCAGGCGCCGGCGCCGGGCAAGCTTCCCGCCGCGCTGTTCCCGCCCGAGCTGCCCGAGGGCGCGGCTTATGACAAGTTCATCGAGGGTGTCAAAACCAACGAGATCATCCGCGGCAAGCTGTTGTCCGAGGACGGCACGCTGGCGCTGATCGTGCTGTCGCTCGATCCGGAGGTGGTCGCCTCCAACAAGCTGACCAAGACCGTCGCCGACATCCGGGCGCTGATGAAGGAAGACCTCGGCGACACCGGCCTCAACGTGCAGCTTTCCGGCGTGCCGGTGATGCAGCTCGAAATCCGCAACGCGGTCGAGCGCGACGGGCTCACCTACAACATCCTCGGCATTCTCGCCGGCTGTGTCATCGCCATCATCTTCTTCCGCAAGATCTCGTTCATGGTGGCGGCGGCGTTCCCGCCGATGATCGCGATCCTGCTGGCGCTCGGCGCGCTCGGCTGGGCCAATTTCAATCTCAACATGTTCCTGAACGTGATGACGCCGCTCATCATGGTGATCAGTTTCTCGGACTCGATGCAGCTCACCTTCGCCGCGCGCGACCGGCTGATCGCGGGCCAGGACAAGTTCACCGCATTCAAGAACGCGGTGCTGGTGGTGGGACCGGCCTGCGTGCTGACGCACGGCACCGCCGGTATTTCCTTCATCGCGCTCCAGTTCTCCGACTCCGATCTGATCCGCAAGTTTGGCGAGGCGGGTCTCGCCGCCACCATCATCGCGCTGGTCGCGGTGTTGTCGCTGGTGCCGGTGTTCGGCGTGCTGCTCGTGCGCAACGAGAAGGTCTTTGCGACCAAGTTCCAGAGCGCGGACGCCGGCGTGCAGGCGCTGCGTAATTTCTGCTACTGGATCGCGGTGCGCATGGTGGGCCGCCCCGGCCTGTTCAGCCTGATCGCCGTGGTGTTCGTGGCAGGCCTCGGTGTCATTTACGCCAATCTGGAGCCGCGCTACCGGCTCGCCGACCAGGTGCCGGACAAGCGCCAGGCGGTCGCCGCCAGCGACCGGCTCGACGCCAAGCTCACCGGCGCCAACCCGGTCAACGTTCTGGTCCAGTTCCCCAAGGGGGAATCGCTCTATTCGCCGGAGACGCTGCAGACCATCGCGGACGTGCACGCGACGGTGGAGAAGGCAGCCGGTGTCGGCAATGTCTGGTCGGTCGAGACCCTGCGCCGCTGGCTCGCGGAAAAGGCAGGCAGCGCCGACGTCGCGACGCTGAAGGAATATGTCAGCGTCATTCCGGAGCATCTGGTGCGCCGGTTCATCGATGCCGAGCAGGACGCCGTCGTGGTCGCAGGTCGCGTGCCGGACAAGGATTCCAGCCAGCTCCTGCCGATCGTCGACAAGCTCGATACCGAGCTCGACGCCGTCCGCAAGAAGCATCCCGGCTATGAAGTGGCGGTCACGGGTCTTGCCGCGATTGCCGCGCGCAACTCGGCCGGCATGATCGAGAAACTCAACCGCGGGCTCACCGTCGAATTCGCGCTGGTCGCGATTTTCATCGGCTTGGCCTTCCGTTCCTGGGTCGTGATGTTCGCCTGCATCCTGCCGGGTATCTTCCCCGTCGTGATGTCGGGAACGGTGCTGTGGGCGATGGGCGAGGGACTGCAATTCGCCAGCGTCGTGGCGCTCACCGTCTCGTTCGGCCTGGGCTTGAGCGCCACCATCCACTTCCTCAACCGCCTCAGGCTCGAGAGCAAGCCGGGCGTCGGCTCGGCGCTGGCGGTGGAGCGCGCCACCGTGCTGGTCGGCCCAGCATTGATCCTGACCACGCTGGTGCTGGCCTGCGGCCTCGTCGTCACGGTGTTCTCCGACCTGCCCTCGCTGCGGCTGTTCGGCTGGCTCAGCGCCTTCTCGATGGTGATGGCGCTCGTCGCCGATCTCTTCATCCTGCGGCCGACGGCGATGTGGCTGATCAATCTGCACGCCAAGCTTCAGGGCACCGACAAGCCCGCGATCTGAGCGGCTTCATTCATCGGGCACTCGAATCGGCGCGGTCCGGGCGACTGCGCCGCGCCTCCGAAAAACAACAAAGCCCCGGTTCGCGAGATCCGGGGCTTGCTGCTTTCGAAGCGGTAAGAGCTGTCAGCCCTTCGTCATCGTGATGTTGACGCCGCGAATCTCGCCCTTGGATGAGATCTGCACCGTTTGCTTGGTGCCGTTGGTGCGCAGCGACAAATTGGCGGCAAAGCCGTTGGCCTCGACGAACACTTCGATCTGGCCGCCGCCGGCGGTGCCCTGCAGATTGCCGAAGATGTTGCGGTTGGTCTCGCTCCAATTGCCGGAGATCCGCTCCCCCTGGCTGGTCACGTCGCTGGTGAGGTCGAATTTGTAGCTGTCGGACGCGCAGTGCAGCGCCTGCTTGAGGCTGAGACCGGTGCCGGCAACTTTGTAGTCGGCCTTGCAACGGATGCGCTCGGTGGAGCCGTCGGACAGCGACACCGTACCCGTGCCGGTCCATGCGCCCTCGAAACCTGCAAACGGTCCGGACGACTGAGCCTGACTTGTCGAAACCGAGAAGAGCAGCACAGCGCCGATGCCGGCTGCCTTGATTGCCAGTTCAGATCGTCCAAAGAATTTCATCTCAAAATATCCCGTTTTGGAACGACGTCCGCTTGTCACCAAGGACGTCTCGCCACATCGAAGGTTTAGTGTTCCGAGCCTGTGTCAGGTTCAATGGCCGGCCGCCCACACGTCGGCATCGCGAAGCGCGCTTGCCATGGTTGGCCTCGGGATTCTCTGCGTTTCGGCATGTTTCTGACGCCCAAGGCGGGAGGAAGAGATGCAGCTCTGCAACAGGTGCGCAGCAAAACGCGGCGTGCCTGAATTATGACGTAGTATCAATCTCTTACATTTGCCAGAGAAGGCGCAGGGAAGACCTGATTTGGTGGACGTGGCGCCAATTTGGCCGCATTTGCCAGTGCTTGTGCCTTCTCCGAGGCCGCTACTCCCGCGGCGACTTGCCCATCAGAACAATCCGCTCCGGTCGTCGCGCTGTGCTGTCCGGGATTGGTGCGATTCTGCCGTCAGAATGAAGGAATACAATGCGTAAGCTTCTCGTCGCTCTCACCTTGCTGTCGGCCTCCCTCTCGACCGCAGCGTTCGCCCAGCAAGGGCGCGGCACGGACGCCGAGCAGAAGGCCTGCTCGCGCGATGTGCAGAAGCTCTGCCGTCCGGTCATCGATCAGGGCGATTTCACCATCCTGGCCTGCCTCAAGGAAAACCGGGCCAAGATTTCGCAGGCCTGTGACCAGGTCCTGAAGAACCACAACCAGTAAGCTCGGCCACTGGCCCACAAAAGGCGGCCCCCAGGGCCGCCTTTTCGGACCTGATCCGCAAAGGGCAGCCATCGAGAGACAGGATTGGTTTTGCGGCCGTATTCCCCTATATGGGGGCCGCGGCGGCATCGCCGGCACGGGCTAGCGCGAGCGAAAAAGCCCTTCCTGTCCAAACGATTGTAGACCAGCCCTCGATGACCTCTGCGAGCGAATTGCGATCCGGAAAGGGTGAGCGCGACGAGAACTTTCCCGTCGCGTCCTGGATCATTCATCCGCGTCATCGCGCGCTGATCCTGGCGTATTACAATTTCGTCCGCACCGCCGACGACATCGCCGACCACGCCACGCTGCCGCCGGACGAGAAGCTCGCTTATCTCGACCTGCTCGAGGCGGAATTGGTCGGCAAAGGCGACACCCAGGCCGAGGCCGTCAGCCTGCGGCACGCACTGGCCGAACGCGGCATGGCGCCGCGCCACGCGCTCGACGTGCTCATCGCGTTCCGCATGGACGTGACCAAGTTGCGCTACGAGAATTGGGACGAGGTCATCCATTATTGCCGCTATTCGGCGATGCCGGTCGGCCGCTTCATGCTCGACGTCCATGGTGAGAGCACCGCGACCTGGGCCGCGTCGGATGCGCTCTGCGCAGCGCTGCAGATCAACAACCATCTTCAGGATTGCGGCAAGGATTTCCGCGAGCTCAACCGCGTCTATCTGCCGCGCGATGCGCTGGCCGCGAGTGGCGCCTCGGTCGAGCAGCTCGGACTGGCGCAGTCGCCACCGCCGATGCTGGCCTGCCTTCAGGCTCTCGCCGTGCGCAACGAAGCGCTGCTCGACGAGGGCAGGTCGCTAGCTGCGGAGATCCGGGATTTCCGCCTCGGCGTCGAGGTCTCGGTGATCCAGGCCTATGCCGACCGCATCGTGCGCCTGTTGAAGGTGCGCGATCCCCTGCGCGAGCGCGTGCACCTGAACAAGCTCGAGCTCCTCACCTTCAGCCTCGCAGGCATGATCGGCGAAGTCGGCCGCCGCGCGGTCGGACGCAAGGCCATTTCCAGACCGGGGACTGCACATGACGCTTGAGGCGACCTCGCCCGGCGCCAATTATGGCTCGACCGCATCCGGCAGTTCGTTCTACGCCGCGATGCGCATCCTGCCGCACGACCAGCGCGAAGCGATGTTCCAGATCTACAGCTTCTGCCGCCAGGTCGA
This sequence comes from Bradyrhizobium sp. WSM4872, assembly GCF_055811715.1. Classification (NCBI taxonomy): domain Bacteria; kingdom Pseudomonadati; phylum Pseudomonadota; class Alphaproteobacteria; order Hyphomicrobiales; family Nitrobacteraceae; genus Bradyrhizobium; species Bradyrhizobium sp. WSM4872. Next base: position 54,223 of record NZ_JBVVPT010000026.1, read on the forward strand.
CGACATCGCCGATTCCGACGGACCGCGCGACGAGCGGCTCGCCGCCCTTCAGGCGTGGCGCAACGACATCGATGCGCTCTACCAGGGCAATCCGCCGCCGCGGCTGAAGGACTACCTCGCCTCGGTGAAGACCTTCGGCCTCAAGCGCGAGGATTTCCTTGCGATCGTCGACGGCATGGAGATGGACGTGCCGCAGGACATCCGCGCGCCTGACATGGCGACGCTGGATCTCTATTGTGATCGCGTCGCGAGTGCGGTGGGGCGGCTGTCGGTCCGGGTCTTCGGCCTGCCGGAAGAAGACGGCATCGAGCTTGCCCATCATCTCGGCCGCGCGCTCCAGCTCACCAACATCCTGCGCGACATCGACGAGGACGCGGGCCTCGGCCGGCTCTATCTGCCGCGCGAAGCGCTGCTGCATGCCGGCATCACCTCCAACGATCCGGACCGCGTGATCGTCGAGCGCGCGCTGCCGAAGGTCTGCCTGCCGCTGGCGCAGCGCGCAAAGTTGTATTTCGAGAAGTCGGACGAGATCATGAACCGCAACCGGCGCCGCGCGGTGCGCGCGCCCCGGATGATGTCGAAATACTATCATGCCATTCTGGATCTCCTGATCGCGCGCGGGTTCAACGCGCCGCGCGAGCCGGTGCGTGTGTCGAAGGTCACACGCATCGCCATCCTGCTCCGTTACGCTCTCATCTGATGCAAAAAACAGCTCACATCATTGGCGCTGGAATTTCCGGCCTCTCCGCCGCCGTGCGGCTTGCCAGTGCCGGCTTCAAGATCGCCGTGCACGAGGCGACGCAGCAGGCCGGCGGCCGCTGCCGTTCCTATTTCGACGGCGCCACCAATCTCACCATCGACAACGGCAACCATTTGCTGCTGTCCGGCAACAGCCATGCGCGCGCCTATGCGCGCTCGATCGGCACCGAGGCGGGCCTCGTCGGACCGGAGCGCGCGCAGTTTCCCTTCGTCGATATCAAGACCGGGCAGCGCTGGCAGATCGACCTCGGCGACGGCCGGCTCCCGACCTGGGTGCTCGACGAGAGCCGCCGCGTCCCCGACACCGGCTTGACCGATTATCTGAAGCTGGCGCCGCTGATCTGGGCCTCGGAAGAGACGCTGGTCGGCAAGTCCATTCCCTGCGAGGGCGTCCTTTATCAGCGCCTGGTGCAGCCGCTGCTGCTCGCGGCGCTCAACGTCGATCCACCCGAAGGCTCGGCGGGGCTTGCCGGCGCGATCGTGCGCGAGACGCTGCTCGCCGGCGGGCAGGCCTGCCGCCCGCTGATCGCGCGCGACGGCCTCAGCGCGGTGCTGATCGAACCCGCCGTCAAATTCTTGAGCGAGCGCGGCCACACCGTTCAGCTCGGCCATGAGCTGCGCTCGTTTGCGACTCAGGACGGCAAGGTTGGCGCGCTGAATTTCGGCGGCGAGGATGTGATCCAGATCGGCGAGGGTGATGTCGTCGTGATGGCGGTGCCGCCGCGTGCTGCCTCCAACCTGCTGCCGGGCCTGAAGACGCCGACCGAATTCCGCGCCATCGTGAATGCGCATTTCCGCGTCGAGCCGCCGGCGGGATCGGCTCCGATCCTTGGCGTGATCGGCGGCGTCGTTGAATGGCTGTTCGCGTTCCCGAACCGGCTGTCCGTCACCATCAGCAACGGCGACCGCCTGGTCGACATGCCGCGGGAGGAACTCGCGCAGGCGATCTGGAACGACGTCTGCAAGGCGGGCGGTGTGTCCGGCGAGCTTCCCCCTTGGCAGATCGTGCGCGAGCGCCGTGCCACATTTGCGGCGACGCCGGCGCAGAATGCCCTGCGTCCAGGGCCGGTCACTGCGCTGAAAAACCTGTTTCTTGCAGGCGATTGGACTGCTACGGGATTGCCTGCAACCATCGAGGGATCGGTCCGATCCGGTGATCGCGCCGCCGATCTGGTTCTGGCCGCCAAGGGATAGTGACAGGCGGCCCTGACGGGCATTTGTCCCGGTCAATTTCGGCTAATTCAATCGACTATCGGAGCAATCGAGCGAGATGGATTCCGTGAACGCGACCAGCCGCGAAGCCCAAGAATTCAGGAACTTGGAATCGAGCATTGCGTCGGCCACCGAAGGCGTCCTCGGCTTCCAGCAACCCGACGGCCATTGGGTGTTCGAGCTCGAGGCCGATTGCACGATTCCGGCCGAATACGTCCTGCTGCGCCACTATCTCGCCGAGCCGGTCGATGCCGTGCTCGAAGCCAAGATCGCCAATTATCTTCGCCGCGTTCAGGGCGCCCATGGCGGCTGGCCGCTGGTGCACGACGGCGAGTTCGACATGAGCGCCAGCGTGAAGGCGTATTTCGCGCTGAAGATGATCGGTGATTCCATCGACGCGCCGCACATGGCGCGTGCGCGCGAGGCGATCCATTCCCGCGGCGGCGCCATTCACAGCAACGTCTTCACGCGCTTCATGCTTGCGATGTTTGGCGTCGTGACCTGGCGCGCGGTACCGGTGCTGCCGATCGAGATCGTGCTGCTGCCGTTCTGGTCGCCGTTCCACATCAACAAGATCTCCTACTGGGCGCGCACCACCATGGTGCCGCTGATGGTCATCGCCGCGCTGAAGCCAAGGGCGAAGAATCCCAAGGGCGTCGGCATCGACGAGCTGTTCCTGCAGGATCCGCGCTCGATCGGCATGACCGCCAAGGCGCCGCACCAGAGCATGGCCTGGTTCGTGCTGTTCCGTGCGCTCGACGGCATTTTGCGCGTGATCGAGCCGATGTTTCCCAAGAGTCTGCGCAAGCGCGCCATCGATGCCGCGCTCGCCTTCACCGAGGAGCGGTTGAACGGCGAGGACGGCATGGGCGCGATCTACCCGCCGATGGCCAACATCGTCATGATGTACGAGGCGCTCGGCAAGGATGAGAGTTATCCGCCGCGCGCGATCACGCGCCGGGGTATCGACAAGCTGCTCGTGATCAAGGACGACGAGGCCTATTGCCAGCCCTGCGTCTCGCCGGTGTGGGACACGACGCTGACCGCGCACGCACTGCTCGAAGCCGGCGGTGACAGAGCGGTGCCTGCGGCGAAGCAGGGTCTCGACTGGCTGATCCCGAAGCAGGAGCTCGAGGTGAAGGGCGACTGGGCGGTGAAGCGGCCCGACGTGCGCCCGGGCGGCTGGGCCTTCCAGTACAACAATGCCCATTATCCCGATCTCGACGACACCGCGGTTGTCGTGATGTCGATGGACCGCATGCGCCGGGAGCATGGCGCGGCCGGCTATGACGCCGCGATCGATCGCGGCCGGGAATGGATCGAGGGCATGCAGAGCGACGACGGCGGCTGGGCTGCCTTCGACGTCAACAATCTCGAATATTATCTAAACAACATCCCGTTCTCGGACCATGGCGCGCTGCTCGATCCACCGACCGAAGACGTCACCGCGCGCTGCATCTCGATGCTGGCCCAGCTCGGCGAGACCGCGACGACCAGCAAGCATGTCGCCGATGGCGTCGCCTACCTGCGGAAGAGCCAGCACCCGGAAGGGTCCTGGTATGGCCGCTGGGGCATGAACTTCATCTATGGAACCTGGTCGGTGCTGTGCGCCCTCAACATGGCCGGCATCCGCCATGACGACCCCATGATCCGGAAAGCCGCCGGCTGGCTGGCCTCGATCCAGAACAAGGACGGCGGCTGGGGCGAGGATGCCGTCAGCTACCGGCTGGACTATCGGGGCTGGGAGGCTGCTCCCTCGACCGCCTCGCAAACGGCATGGGCCTTGCTTGCCCTGATGGCGGCAGGCGAGGTTGATCACCCGGCCGTCGCCCGCGGGGTGGAGTACCTGATTGCAACACAGAACGAAAAAGGACTGTGGGACGAACAGCGGTACACCGCCACAGGCTTTCCCCGTGTATTCTATCTACGGTACCATGGTTACCCGAAGTTCTTCCCGCTGTGGGCGTTGGCGCGGTATCGGAACTTGCGGAACACCAACAGCAGGGTGGTAGGGGTCGGAATGTGACTTTGGGGACGGGGGACTATCTTACCGCGGGTCAAACCGTTGATCCGAGGCCGATATTGATCGTGACTGGACTGGTTCAGGAGGCCCGCATCGCGGCGGGGCCGGGCATGGCGGTCATTTGCTCGTCGAGCAGCCCGACCCAGTTGCGGGCGCTGCTGACTGTGCTGGATCCCGAGACGATTCGCGGTGTGATCTCGTTCGGCGTGGCCGGCGGGCTGGACCCGACGCTGCGCTCCGGTGACGTCGTGCTCGCGACCGAGGTGCTCGCGGGCGATACCCGCTGGGCCGCTGGCCTCTCGCTCGGAGATGATCTCATCGACCGCCTGACGTCGGGGCGCCGCCGCGTGGTGCGCGGCAGCCTCGCCGGTGCCGAGGAAGTGGTCACCGGGCGCTCCTGCAAGGCGGCGCTGCATTCGGAGACCGGAGCTGCCGCCGTCGACATGGAAAGCCACATCGCGGCCGCCTATGCCGCCGAGGCCGGCTTGCCGTTCGCCGCGGTCCGCGTCATCAGCGATCCCGCCCATCGCGCGCTGCCGGCACTCGCCCGCGCCGCCATCAAGCCGAACGGCCAGATCGACGTGCTGGCCGTGCTGCGCGGCATCGCGCGCAATCCGACCGCGCTGCATGGACTGGTCTCGACCGGCCTCGACTTCAACCGCGCGCTACGCAGCCTGCGCGGCTGCCGGGATTATTTGATTGGCACCGAGCTCGTGGAGAGCGAAGCGCTGGTCTCCGAGGCGGCCTGAGCGGTTTCTGCGATCACTGATAACAAAAGGCCCGGTCGCGATTGGCGATCGGGCCTTTTCTATTTCGGGGTGCGTAGCTCGGATGGAGCGGAGCGCATCTGGGGGCTTGCAACGGGAGGAACCGTCCCGGATTTCGCTTGCGCTCCATCCGGGCTACAGGGCATCGCGATTAGGCGGCGGTCGAAGCCTTCCGTGCGGCCTTCTCCTGCGCGGCGGCGGCCTCGTCCTTGCGGATCTCCGACAGGCGCTTCTGCACTTCCGCCGAGAAGATGTACTGCGCCGGACGCTGCTTGCTCATGTCGATCTCCGGCGCCATCGGACCCGTGGTCCTGATGCCGCGCAGCGACACCCACATCGCCTTCAGCGGGTTGTTGATGGCTGCGGTCGCCGCCGTCGGCTCGTAGCCGCAATGGGCCATGCAGTCGGCGCACTTCTCGTACTTGCCGGTGCCGTAGGTCTCCCAGTCGGTGGTGTCCATCAGCTCCTTGAAGGTCTTGGCGTAGCCTTCACCGAGCAGATAGCAGGGCTTCTGCCAGCCGAAGATGTTGCGCGCGGGCATGCCCCAGGGCGTGCATTCGTATTCCTGGTTGCCGGCGAGGAAGTCGAGGAACAGGCCGGAATGCATGAAATTCCACTTCTTGCCCTTGCCCATCGCAAAGACGTCGCGGAACAGCTTCTTGGTCTTGGTGCGGTTGAGGAAGTGCTCCTGGTCGGGCGCGCGCTCATAGGCGTAGCCCGGCGACATCGAGACGCCGACGCCGAGCTCGACGGTAAGGTCCAAGAACTTCGCGATCTCCTCGGCCGGATGGCCGTCGAAGATGGTGGCGTTGACGTTGACGGTGAAGCCGCGGGCCTTGGCCGCCTTGATCGCGGAGACGGCGCGGTCGAACACGCCCTTCTGCGACACTGCCTTGTCGTGATGCTCCTTCAGGCCATCGAGATGCACGGAGAAGAACAGATAGGGCGAGGGCTCGAACAGATCGAGCTTCTTCTCGAGCAACAACGCGTTGGTGCAGAGCGAGACGAACTTCTTGCGCGCCACGAGGCCGCGCACGATCTCGCCGATCTCCTTGTGGATCAGCGGCTCGCCGCCGGGAATGGCGACCATCGGCGCGCCGCACTCGTCGGCCGCGTCCCAGCACTCCTGTGCGGTCATGCGGCGGTTGAGGATCGCATCCGGATAATCGATCTTGCCGCAGCCGACGCAGGCGAGGTTGCAGCGGAACAGCGGCTCCAGCATCAGCACGAGCGGATAGCGCTTGCGGCCAAGCAGCTTCTGCTTGATCAAATAGCCGCCGATACGCATTTCCTTGAAGAAGGGGATAGCCATTACAAGTTTCTTTCTGGGCTTGAAATTCGGGTGGGGTCAGCTCGCAGCCAGTTGGGCCGGAAGCCGGAATTCGATGTTTTCCTCGCGGCCGGGGAGCACCGAGACCTTGACCGGTCCGATCCGCCGCATTGCTTCGATCACGTCATCCACGAGTACCTCGGGCGCCGAAGCGCCAGCCGTCACACCGACGGTTCTGGCATCTTTCAACCACTGGGGATTGAGCGCTCTGCCGTCGGCGATCAGATAACTCGCGACACCGGCCTCAGTGCCGATTTCGCGGAGCCGGTTCGAATTCGAGCTATTGGCAGCGCCCACCACCAAGATCACGTCGACCAGCTTGCTCAAGTCCCTTACCGCAGATTGGCGGTTCTGTGTCGCATAGCAGATATCCCGGATATCCGGGCCTTGAATATCTGTAAAGCGGGCCTGCAGGGCCGAAATGATGTCCTTGGTGTCATCCACCGACAGGGTGGTCTGGGTGATATAGGCCACTGGCGTATCCGCCGGCAGCTCAAGGACCTTAACTTCTTCAACGCTTTGGACCAGCAATACGGGGGCGGGAACCTGGCCCATGGTACCCTCGACCTCGGGGTGGCCGGCATGGCCGATCAGGATCAGGGTGCGGCCTCTGGCGATGTAGCGCTTCCCCTGATTGTGAACTTTCGTGACCAGGGGGCAGGTGGCATTGAGCACCGGAAGGTCGCGCGCGGCCGCTTCCTCCTCGACGCTGCGGGCGACGCCATGAGCGCTAAAGACCGTCACAGCCTTCGGCGGCACCTCCGACAGTTCCTCGACGAAGATCGCGCCCTTGTTTTTCAGGCTCTCGACGACGTACTTGTTGTGCACGATCTCATGGCGCACGTAGACGGGCGGGCCGTACTTCTCCAGCGCCCGTTCCACGATCTCGATCGCACGCACCACCCCCGCGCAAAAGCCGCGCGGTTGCGCCAGATAAACTTCCATTGGACGTCCATCACGCAAGTTGCACCAATCCGCTCTCAAGTTCAGGGGACACCCCGATACGAACCAATGAGTTGCAATATCCGCACCACGGCTTCGCGCACGCGGTAGCTGCCCACCGCTGTCGGGGCCCCGGTGCATGGAGGCGCAGTACTTTGTGTCAAAAAATCGGCAGCAAGGAAAGGTAGAATGAACTTTGGTTCCCCACTGGATCACTTTTGCGGTATTATAGTAGAGGGTGATTGGTCAGGAAAACGGTGGCATCGATGTTTGCCCCTTCGTCACTTTCCCGCCTCAACTCCCCGGCTATACCGACCGTCCCGCATGATTTTGCCATGGTCTTCCGCCGTTTACCTCGAACCTTCTGACGGCGATAACCACTCAAAACAGCAATAGGTTTCGGCTGGGAACTCCGTTACATAGCGGGCGTTTCCGGCAAGCTGTTAACCGCAGAAAGAAAAGTAGTGCTGCAAAGCGTCGTCGTTGCCATCGTCAGGGCCTGCACCCGGTTTGCCTCCCTCGTCGTCGTTCTCGGGCTCCTGCTGGCGGTGGGGGCGGGCTATTACACGTCCCAGCATTTCGCCATCAACACCGATATCAATTCGCTGATTGCCCAAAATCTGGACTGGCGCCAACGCGACCAGCAGTTCGATCGCGCCTTCGACCGCGATGCGACGATTACGGCGGTGGTCGAAGCCAAGACGCCGGAGATGGCGACCGCGGCGTCGGACGCACTCTATGCCAAGCTGAAGGACAACAAGACCGAGTTCCAGTCGATGCAGCAGCTCGGCACCGGCGAGTTCTTCGAGAAGAATGGCCTGTTGTTCCTGCCGACCGAGGAAGTCGCCAAGGTCACCAGCCAGTTCGAATCCGCCGCGCCCCTCATCGAGATCATGGCAGGCGATCCCTCGATCCGAGGCCTCACCGGCGCGCTCGAGACCGGACTTGCCGGCGTCAAGCGCGGGCAGGTCAAGCTCGACAACACCGAGCGGCCCTTCAACCAGATCGCGCAAACGGTCGAGACCGTGCTCAACAAGGGCAACGCGACCTTCTCCTGGCGCGAGCTCGTCAGTGACGAGCCGCTGACGGATTCGGACAAGCGCGCCTTCATCGAATTCAAGCCGATCCTCGACTACAACGCGCTCGAGCCCGGCAAGGGGGCAACCGACGCGATCCGCAAGGCCGCAGCCGATCTGGATTTTGCCACCAAATATCAGGCGCGGGTCCGGCTGACCGGACCGGTCCCGATCGCCAATGAGGAATATGCAACCGTCCAGGAAGGCGCTGTCGTCAACGGCATCGGGACGGTGCTCGTCGTGCTGCTCATCCTGTGGCTGGCGCTGCATTCGGCGAAGATCATCTTCGCGGTGTTCGTCAATCTCTTCGTGGGTCTTGCGCTGACAACCGCCGCCGGCCTGATGATGGTGGGCTCGCTCAATTTGTTGTCGATCGCGTTCGCCGTGCTGTTCGTCGGCCTCGGCGTCGATTTCGGCATTCAGTACAGCGTCCGCTATCGCTCCGAGCGCTACAAGCACAACGATCTCTCGGGTGCGCTGATCCTGGCCGCCAAGCGCTCGGCAATTCCGTTGTCGCTGGCGGCAATGGCGACCGCAGCCGGCTTCCTCTGCTTCATCCCCACCGACTACAAGGGGATCGCCGAACTCGGCCAGATCGCCGGAGTCGGCATGCTGGTCGCGTTCGTCACCAGCATCACGGTGCTGCCGGCGATGCTGAAGCTGTTGAACCCGCCCGGTGAGAAGGAGCCGGTCGGCTATGCCTTCCTGGCGCCGCTCGATCACTTCCTGGAGAAGCACCGCGTGCTCGTCGTCGGCGGCACGATGTTTCTGGCGGTCGCCGGGCTGCCGCTGCTCTATTTCATGAAGTTCGACTTCAACCCGATGAACCTGCGCAACCCGAAGGCGGAGTCGATCGCGACCTTCCTCGATTTGCGCAAGGATCCCAACACCGGCGCCAATGCCATCAACGTGATGACCACGTCGGAAGAGCAGGCGAAGCAGGTGGAGGCGAAGCTGGAGAAGGTGCCGGAGGTGCTGCGCGTGATGTCGCTCAACAGCTTCGTTCCCGAAGACCAGCCGCCGAAGCTGAAGCTGATCGCGCAGGGCGCCAAGGTGCTGAATCCCGCGCTCAATCCCGACCAGATCGACGCCGCGCCATCGGACAAGGAAAACGTCGATGCGCTGAAATCCTCGGTCGACAATCTGCGCCGGACCGCAGGCGATGCGAAGGGCCCGGGTGCGGTCGCCTCGCGTCGGCTCGCGGACGCGCTGGAAAAGCTCGCCAATGGCGATGAAGCCACGCGGAACAAGGCGCAGGACGTGTTCATCGCGCCGATGAAGATCGTGTTCGACCAGCTCCGGAACGCGATGCAGGCCGAGCCGGTCACGCTGAAGTCATTGCCGGCAGATCTCGTCAGCGCCTGGAAGAGCAAGGACGGCATCATCCGGGTCGAGGCGTTGCCGAAGGGCGATCCCAACGATAACGACACGCTGCGCAAATTTGCGGCGGCGGTGCTCGTTGCCGAGCCGACCGCGATCGGCGGTCCGGTCTCGATCCTGAAATCCGGCGACACCGTGGTTAAGGCGTTCATCCATGCGGGAATCTACGCGCTGCTGGTGATCGGCCTGCTGCTGTGGATCACGCTGCGCCGGTTCGTCGACGTGCTGATGACGCTGGTGCCGCTGCTGGTGGCCGGCGCGGTGACGCTCGAGATCTGCGTGCTGATCGGCTTGCCGCTCAACTTCGCCAATATCGTCGCGTTCCCGCTGCTGCTCGGCGTCGGCGTGGCCTTCAAGATCTACTATGTCGTGGCCTGGCGCTCGGGCAGGACAAACCTGCTCCAGACCAGCCTGACGCGCGCGATCTTTTTCAGCGCGCTGACAACGGCGACCGCGTTCGGCAGCCTTTGGCTGTCGAGCCATCCCGGCACGTCCAGCATGGGCAAGCTGCTCGCGCTGTCGCTGGTGACGACGCTCGCCGCCGTGCTGCTGTTTCAGCCTGCCCTAATGGGCAAACCCCGCAATCTCAGGGAGTAGGCAGATGTCCCCGACCTGGTCGGCGGCGCTCTTCTGACCGGGTTTGGCAGTGCCGGCGGCCTTCGGGGCTGCGGGCGCAGGCTGCGCCGCTGTAGCGCCCGTCGTCGCCGGGGCTTTCGGCGCCGCGCCGGTGGACTTCGGCGCGCCCTTGGCCATCGCGTTGGCGGAGCTCAAGGGAATCGGGGGGCTGACCCGGGTCCAGGTCTCGCCACCGCACAGGAATCCCATCACGCAGCCCTTGATCTCGAGCTGGTCGGTGCCAACCGGCGTGATGGTCGCGCTGTAGAGCTGGCCGTCCTTGGCGTTGTAGACCTGACCTTCCCACTGATCGGCGCCGGGCTTCTTCTTCATGTCGATCAGGGTCGCCATGCCGAGCGTGGGCCGGGTCTTTTTCGACGCGTCCGGATTGTTCTCGTCGCGGCCGCCGGGCTGTTTTTCCCAGGAAACCGCACCCCACATGCTGCCATTGCATTGGGCGACACGAATGTTGGCGACGCCATCGGCAACCCGCCAGTCGCCGGTGGGATCGGCGGCGAGCGCGGGGGTCAGGCAGGTGTAACCGCCAGCCAGTATTAGTCCGGTGTAAAGGGCTAAACGCATGATAGTTCCTTGGCAGTGCAACATGGTCTAAAGCTCTGCTTGCGAAGATGGTCCGAAAAAGGGCAAAAGGCCGCACAGACCGTTTTCAGCGACGTTCCGTTTTCAGTTGACGAGACGGCCCTCAACCGAAGTATGTAGCGGATGCACAGCCCAAATCCAGACATGTCTCAGCTGTTCGCGGACCGCCAGGCCCAGCGCAGCGCCCTGCATAATCGGCATCTGAACGAGCAGTTCGTTCGGGTTCTGAAGACCATCGGCTACGATGTCGGCTTCCAGAAGGGGCAGGGACAGTACCTCTACGACCGCGACGGGGCGCGCTATCTCGACCTCTTGTCCGGTTTTGGCGTGTTTGCGATCGGGCGCAATCATCCGGTCATGCGCGAGGCGCTCAAGAGCGTGCTCGATGCCGACCTGCCCAACCTCGTCCAGTTTGACGTCTCGGTGCTTGCCGGCGTGCTTGCCGAGCGGCTTTTGAAGTACGTCCCCTATCTCGACAAGGCGTTCTTCGCCAATTCCGGCGCCGAATGCGTCGAAGCGGCGATCAAGTTCGCCCGCGGCGCCACCGGCCGTCCGGGGATCGTCTATTGTGCCCACGGCTATCACGGACTGACCTATGGCGCGCTGTCGCTGACCGGTGATTCGAACTTCCGCACCGGCTTCGAGCCGTTGCTGCCGGGCTGCACCTCGGTCCCGTTCAACGATCTCGCCGCGCTCGAAAAGGCGCTGGCCTCGCGCGAGGTGGCGGCCTTCGTCGTGGAGCCGATCCAAGGCAAGGGCGTCAACATGCCCAGCGACGAGTTCCTGCCGGGTGCAGCTGCGCTCTGCAAGAAATACGGCACGCTGTTCGTCGCCGACGAGATCCAGACCGGCATGGGCCGCACCGGCCGCTTCCTCGCGGTCGAGCACTGGAACGTCGAGCCCGACATGGTGCTGCTCTCGAAGTCGCTGTCCGGCGGCCATGTGCCGGTCGGCGCGGTGCTGACGCGCAAGAGCATCTTCGACAAGATCTTCAACCAGATGGACCGTGCGGTCGTGCACGGCTCGACTTTCTCCAAGAACGACCTGGCGATGGCCGCGGGCATCGCCACGCTCGACGTCATGGAGTCCGAGAAGCTGATCGAGTCCGCCGCCAAGCGCGGTGCCGAGCTGCGCCTCGCGCTCACGCGCATGGTGCCCGGCTACGAGCTGTTGAAGGAAGTCCGCGGCAAGGGCCTGATGATCGGCGTCGAGTTCGGCCCGCCGAAATCGCTGCGGCTGCGGGCGTCCTGGAACGTGCTGGAGGCAGCCAACAAGGGCCTGTTCTGCCAGCTCATCACCGTGCCGCTGTTCAAGGACCACAAGATCCTCACGCAAGTCGCCGGCCATGGCAGCCACACCATCAAGCTTCTGCCGCCGCTCACCATCACCGAGGAAGATTGCGGCTGGATCGAGCGCGCCTTCGACGACGTCATCGGCGGCAGCCACAAGGTCCCCGGCGCGATCTGGTCGCTCGGCAAGACGCTGGTGGACAACGCGGTGAGGCGGTCGGCGTAACCTGATCCCTCAGGCCGCCTTGGGCTTGTTTACAGTCTCGATGCGGTCGAGCGCCTTGCCGAGATCGCGTTTGGCAATCTGGATATCGTAATCGTTCTGGAGATTGAGCCATAGCTCGGCGGTCGTACCGAGGGCTTTGGCGAGTCGAAGTGCTGTGTCGGCGGTGACCCCAGTCTGCTCGCTCGCGATTCGCTCGATTCGCGTGCGGGGAAGGCCGCATGTCTTGGCGAGCGCGCCAGCCGACATGTCTAGCGGAACCAGAAATTCCTCCCGAAGAACCTCACCAGGATGCATGGGCTTTAATTTTTTGGCCATCCTCACGTCTCCTAGTGATAGTCCACAATCTCGACCTCGGCGGCGCCCTGCGCTGTCCAGACGAAGCACACTCGGAACTGATCGTTGATCCTGATCGAGTGCTGTCCCTTGCGATCGCCCGCGAGGGCCTCAAGACGGTTGCCGGGCGGCGCCCTTAAGTCGCTGAGTTCGCTGGCTGCGTGCAGATAGCGCAATTTCCGACGCGCAACCTTCACCAGATCAGCCGGAAAGCCTTTAGGGCTTTCGCTGTCAAAGACCGCCTCAGTCGTCTTATCCCTGAAGGTCTTGATCACTCAGGCAATGTATCACTATCTGATACACGGTTCAAGGTCCCGCGTATCAACGAGGCCGCTACCCCTCCACATTCGCCTTCATCGCCGCCTCGAACTTGTCGACGAACTCGGCGAGCTCGTCTGCGCCGAGATCGCTGACGGCCCAGAAGTTCAGGCCGCGCTCGCCCCAGCGGCGGCAGTTGAAGCCCTGCATGGTCTGGGTCTTCGGCGGCCGGTGTTCGGTGTTCGATGTCTGCGACACGAACAGATTGACCACGTGCTGCCGGCGCTTGTAGACGACCGCACCGATGGCACGGGCGTCGATATAATCGAGCCTGCCGCCGACCAGCGTAAAACCTTGTGCGGTGAGGTCGATGACGGGCGGGGCGACGTCGAGCTTGCCGTTGAACCACGGCTTCACCGTGTGCTGGTCGGTCGACACCACGTCGATGAGGTGGCCGGCCTGGAGCGAGCGCAGATGCGCGGAGACGACCTCCGACAGGATGCGCTGCTGGTCGTCCTGGCGCAGCACCAATGCGACAACGCCGGAGGCGGCGAGCGCGGAGACTGCCGAGCCCATCGCAAAGCCGCGCAGCACGGAGCGGCGGCTCGGCTGTTGACGCTGCGGCTGCGGCTGCGGCAGCGAAGCCTCGATACGCGCACGCAGGCTCGCCGGTGCGGTGTAGCGCAAGTCGGCGTCCGCGAGCACGCGCTGCATGTCGCGTTGGGCCGAAAGCTCCGCAGCGCAGGTCGGGCAGCTGGCGATATGAGTTTCGACCTCGCGCGCATGGCCGGCATCAAGCTCGTTGTCGAGCAGCGCGTGAAGCAGCATTCTTGCTTCGTCGCAGGTCATCTTGCTTGCTCCTCATCCGCCGTCCAGGCCGCGCGCAGCATGGCGCGGGCGCGGGCGAGGCGGGACATCACAGTGCCGACGGGGGCACCGACCGCCTCGGCGATTTCACGATAGGACAGGTTGTTGATCTCCCGCAGCACGAATGTTTCCTTGAACGGCTCGGCGAGCGCGTCGATCAGCTTGCGGATCGCGCCCGCATCGCGGTTGCGCAGCACCTCGGTTTCGGGGCTGGCCTCGGTCTCTTGCCAGACCGGCGTCTGCTCGGCAGCGCCGGGCGTATCGTCGATCGCGCTGTGCCTGTGGGCGCGCCGTGCATATTCGGCATTGCAGACGTTACGCAGGATCGCCAACAGCCAGGGCTTCATCGCCGGCCCGCGATAGCTGTCGAAATGCTTCAGCGCGCGCAGATAGCACTCCTGTACCGCGTCCTCGGCATCGGAGGCGTCACGCAACAGATAGCGCGCGAGCGTGTAGACGTCGTCGAGATGGGGCAGAGCCGCCTCGCGGAAGCGTTGCGCCTTCTGCAAATCGTCGTTGGCAGGCATCGCTCCTCGCTTTGCCTCTTGTTCTGCTCGTTGCTTCGTGTCGTCGCTGTTCGTCTCGTCCCTGTTCGTCTTGTCTCCGTGTGTGACCGAAGGCACATGAGCCCGGCCGGCGTGGGACCACCGGCCGGGCAAGACGTTGATGCCTTGGTTCGAGATGTTACTCAACCTTGATCATCCCCGTCATGTGCGGGTGCAGAGAACAAAAATATTTGTAGTCACCCGCATTGGTAAAGGTGAACGAGAACTTGTCGTCAGTGTCCAGGGTCTTGGACCTGAACTTGCCGGCCGACACCACGGTGTGGGGGATGTCGTCCCGGTTGGTCCAGGTCACGGTCGTCCCGACCTTGATCCTGAGCTCGGCCGGCTGGAAGACGAAATTGTCGATATGCACCTCCATGTCGTCGGCATGGGCGGTTGTGGCGGGTAGCAGCATGGCCGCGGCCAAAGCGAGACCGAAGGCGACACCGAGGTCGCGGCGATTGAATGTATTCATTGTCAGCTTCCGTTAGTCCTGCATCAACCCTGGAGCGGCGTGTCGATGATCGCGAGCCGCTGCTCGTTCTGCTTGAAGTTGATGCTAGCCACACCGAGCATAGCGCGGAGCTTTGCGTCCTCGACCTTCATCGGTCCGGGCGAGGGGGCAGCTCCCGGTGCCGGCTGCGGGAAGGCGGTCGAGCGCGCGGTATGGAAGGTGACGTTACCCTCGACCTTCTGCATCACCTGGTGGATGTGGCCGTTCAGCACGGTGACCGAGCCAAAGCCCTTCACCTGGTCCAGCGCGCGGGCGCCGTCCTCAGTGCCCCAGCCCCACTCGGGATAAACGGTCCAGAGCGGGATGTGGGCGAACAGCACGATCGGCGTCGATTTCGACTTGCCGCGCAGGTCGTCCTCGAGCCAGGCCAGCTGCTCGGCGCCGAGATTGCCGAGGCCTCCGGCCTTGAGGTCGACGACATTGACGAGGCCGATGAAGTGCACTCCGCCGGCGTCGAACGAATACCAGCCTGCGCCCTTGGTGCCGCGGCCGTAGCGCTCGCGATAGAACTTCACGTCCTCGTCGAGGAAGTCATGCTCGCCGGGCACGTAGTGCACGTCGAGCTTGCTCTGCGAGATGATGCGGTCGGCATTGTCGAACTCGGCGGCCTTGGACAGATGGGTGATGTCGCCAGTGTGGATCATGAACGACGGCTTGACCGGCATCGCGTTGATCTTGTTGACGGCTTCCTCCAGCGTGCCGAGCGCGTTGGGATTGGCCGGCTTGTCGAAGCCGACATGGCTGTCGCTGATCTGGAGGAAGGTCATTCCGGGCGCGACCGCGGTCGCAGCTTGCGCGGAATCGATGATGCCGAGCGAGCGCGGCACGCCACCCGTGATGGTCCAGAGCACCCCGGTGCCGGCCCAGGTCATGCATTCCAACACCTTGCGGCGGCTTAAGCCGTCCTCGCCGTGATCGTGTCCGCTCATCGCGCAGCTCCACTTCGCCCGGAATTGGGCTTCGGGGAGGTGATTGGGGGAGGAGGGGACTTATTCCCGGACGCGATGACGTTTTCGTGAGGTGGTTGGACGCGTAGCCCGTATGGAGCGTACCGGAATGCGGGCCAAATCGAGCGTCCTCTCCCGGATTCGCTACGCCCCATCGGGGCTACGCATTCACTTCGCATCCTCCAAAATCATCGTCGCGCCTTTCTCGGCGATCATCGCGGTGGGCGTGTTGGTGTTGCCCGACGTGATGGTCGGCATGATCGAGGCATCGACAATGCGAAGGCCGCCGAGACCGTAGAAGCGCAGGCGTTCGTCGACCACCGCCATGGGATCGCTCACCGCGCCCATCTTCGCGGTCCCGACGGGATGGAAGATGGTGGTGCCGATGTCGCCGGCAGCCTTGGCGAGTGAGGCATCGTCGTCGCCGACGGCGGGGCCGGGCAAATATTCGCTCGGGCGGTATTTTGCCAGCGCCTTCTGCTGCATCAGGCGGCGCGTGGTGCGGATGGCATCGGCGCCGACCTGGCGGTCGTCATCGGTTGAAAGGTAATTCGGCGCGATGATGGGCTTCTCGTCCGGCGTCGCCGAACGCAGACGTACGGTACCGCGCGAGGTCGGCTGGAGATTGCAGGCGCTCACCGTGATCGCGGGGAAGCGGTGCAGGGGATCGCCGAATTTGTCGAGCGACAGCGGCTGCACGTGGAACTGGATGTTAGCGCGCGCGCGGGTCGCATCGGAGCGGGTGAAGATGCCGAGCTGCGACGGCGCCATCGTCAGCGGCCCGCGGCGGCGGAAGGCGTAGTCGAGGCCCATCAGGCCGCGCCGAACCAGATTGTAGTAGGTCTCGTTCAGTGTGCGCACGCCCTCGACCTTGTAGATCGCGCGCTGCTGGAGATGATCCTGCAGATTGCGGCCGACCCCGGGCTTGTCCATCACGATGTCGATGCCGAGCGGTGACAGCCAGTCGGCGGGTCCGATGCCCGAGCGATGCAGCACCTGCACCGAGCCGATCGCGCCTGCCGAGAGGATCACCTCGCGCTTCGCGCGCGCCTCGATGATTTCGCCATTCTGGATGAAGCGCACACCGACGGCGCGGCCCTGCTCGATGATCAGGCGGTCGACCAGCACATGCTTTTCGAGCCGCAGGTTCGGGCGGTTCAGTACCGGCTTAAGGAAGCCGCGCGCCGACGACCAGCGCCGGCCGCGCTTCTGATTGACGTGGAAATAGCTGGTGCCTTCGTTGTCGCCGGTATTGAAATCCGGGATGCGCATGATGCCCATCTCCTCGGCTGCATCGCCCACGGCATCGAGGATGTCCCACGCCAGCCGCGGCGCCTCGATGCGCCAGCCGCCGCCGGCGCCATGATGCTCGCTCGCACCGAGGAAATGATCCTCGAGCCGTTTGAACAGCGGCAGCACGTCGTCATAACCCCAGCCGGTCATCCCGAGCTGGCGCCAGTGATCGTAATCGGCGGCCTGTCCACGCATCGAGATCATGGCGTTGATCGCCGAAGAGCCGCCGATCACCTTGCCACGGGGATAGGCGAGCGAACGGCCGTTCAGCCCGGGCTCGGCCTCGGTCCTGAACATCCAGTCCGAGCGCGGATTGCCGATGGCGAAGAGATAGCCGACGGGAATGTGGAACCAGATCCAGTTGTCGTCGCCGCCGGCTTCGAGGACGAGGACGCGATTGCTGGAATCGGCAGACAGCCGGTTGGCGAGGATGCAGCCCGCCGTGCCTGCCCCAACGACAATATAGTCAAACTCACCTTCGAGCCGCCTTGGCATTATGCTTCCATCCAACAGGAGTCATGGCCGGCTTGTCCCGGCCATCCACGCGCTTTCCGTTCTAATAGTCAGACGTGGATGGCCGGGACAAGCCCGGCCATGACGAGAGGACAGACCTACCCCAGACCCTCCGCCAGTTGGGTGGACTGGTGCTTGCATGGTAGACAGGCCTGCATTTTCAACAAAACTTGAGACCCTCCATGCCCATCGTGAACCGCGTCGCCGACCTTCAACCCGATATTCAGGCCTGGCGCCGGGACATCCACCAGCATCCGGAGTTGCTCTACGACGTCCACCGCACCGCAGCATTCGTCGCGGACCGCCTGCGCGAATTCGGCTGCGATGAGGTCGTGACGGGCATCGGCCAGACCGGCGTGGTCGGCGTGATCAAGGGCAGCAAGGCGGCCGGCGAGGGCCTGAAGACCATCGGCCTGCGCGCCGATATGGATGCGCTGCCGGTCGAGGAGCAGACCAACCTGCCGTACGCCTCGAAGATCCCGGGCAAGATGCACGCCTGCGGCCACGACGGCCACACCGCGATGCTGCTCGGTGCTGCGCGTTATCTCGCCGAGACCCGCAACTTTGCCGGCGATGCGGTGGTGATCTTCCAGCCCGCCGAGGAGGGCGGCGCAGGTGGAGCGGCCATGGTCAAGGATGGAATGATGGAGCGCTTCGGCATCGAGCAGGTCTATGGCATGCACAACGGTCCCGGCATCCCGGTCGGCTCGTTCGCGATCCGGCCGGGTCCAATCATGGCGGCGACCGACGAGGTCGATATCATGATCGAAGGCCTCGGCGGCCATGCCGCGCGGCCGCACAAATGCGTCGATTCCGTTCTGGTTGGCGCGCAGGTGATCACGGCGCTACAGTCCATCGTCGCGCGCAGCGTCGATCCGCTGGAATCGGCCGTGATCTCGATCTGCGAATTCCACGCGGGCAATGCCCGCAACGTGATTCCGCAAACGGCAACGCTGAGGGGCACCATCCGCACGCTGTCGCCGGAGGTGCGCAAGCTGGTCGAGAAGCGCGTGCACGAGGTCGTGGCGGGCGTGGCGCAGATCACCGGCGCCAAGATCGACCTGCGCTACCAGCGGAATTATCCCGTGGTGAACAACCACGCCGCGGAGACCGAGATCGCGCGTCGCATCGCCGGGCAGGTCGCGGGCGAGGCCAATGTGCTCGAGATGCCGCCGCTGATGGGCGGCGAGGATTTCGCCTATATGCTGGAAGCGCGTCCCGGCGCCTTCATCTTCTGCGGCAACGGCGACAGCGCCGGCCTGCATCACCCCGCCTACAATTTCGACGACGAGGCGATCGTTTACGGCACCTCGTACTGGGTCAAACTGGTGGAGGGCCAACTCGCGGCGTCGTAAGCGCGGGCGGTGTCAGTCTGGTCTTTTGATCGTCGTGGCGATCTTCTGCAACGCCTCGGCATTGGCTGATACGCCGTTGCGCGAACACGGTGCGTTCGGCTCAAAGCCGAGCGCGCCGTGAATGAATTTGCGGGCGGCCTCCGACAGCGCCCAATCCATCGGGGGCTCGAAGATACTGCCGTTGACCATGTCCTTGCAAAGCATGAGCGGCACGAACTCCGCGGTGACGTTCGGCGGCAGGGCCGGCGTGTTGACGAAGGCGTTCATGATGTGAACTTCGTGTCCGGCTCGGCTGGCGAACAGGCCGAGGAGTGGCGCGAGCGTTTCATTGAGCAGCATCGCGGTGTTGCCCTGCTCCTCCGGTGTTTCCTGCCTCGCCGTGGGCTCCGGCGCCGCTTTCGTGCCGCCGGTCGAAAGCGATTGCTGCGTCGGTTGCTCGCCCGGAGGACGGGATTGCTCTGTCGTTCCGTCGAAACCGACGAAGACGAAGATGAAGTGGAGGGGGTCGGCCCGCTCCGGTAATGCTGCGATCGCCTGCGCCAGTTCGCCGAGAGTTGCGACACCTGCCGCGTCGAAATAGCCGCCATCCAAGATGTGACCTTGCCGTTTTCCGTTCTTGGTCAGAGTGCCGGCCGGGCTGATCCACGGAAAGCGGGCCCCATTATGAATTGCGGTCGATATCGCAACGTCGCGCATTGCGATCTGGTGGAAGTCATCCGCGTCGATCGCTTTGCCGAGATTGACTGTGCTGGTGAGAATCCTCCGGCCGGTCTCTTCGCTCGCGCCGTTGACGATGAGAATCGGGCGCCAGGGCTGGCCCTTCTTGGGGGCGAGCGTCAGGAAGGGTTTTTGCAGCAGATATGCGCAGTTCGTTCCACCAGCCGGGCATGAGTCGTCCCAGGCTGCCTCCCAGGCTCGTTCCAGCGCCTCGGCGCGATCGGGCAGGAATGCGAAGGGAAGGAAACGCTGAAGCAGGTCGGGAAACAGCATGCCCGTCAGGCTCGGACTCAGCGCATCGTCGCCCGTGAACTGGGGCAGGCTCTTGGCGAGCTGCCGGGGCGGGACGGCGGGCTCGACATGAAGGAAGGCAGAGTAGCCGACCGCTCCGACGCTACCGCCCGAGACCGAGCTGATCGCGAACAGGCTCTGCGCGAGCTGGCCGTTGCTCGACTGATGCAGAGCGCCCAAGACCTCCCCGGTCCAGTCTCCGGCTCGTGATGCTCCGCCCTCGGACGCAACCAGCACCATCGGAAGTGCCCCGCCTTTCAGCGGATCCTTCTGTTGTTTCCGCCAGGTCGCATAGGCCTCCGCGAGCGTGAGCCGTTCGGCGACTCCGACCGGCTCAGGACCTCGTCCGAACGCGCGACGGCCGACGGCGTGATTGTCCATCCAGAGACTGAAAACGCCCGCCGCGACCAGCGTGGCCGCAACGACGGGCAGGCGAAGACCGCCTCCGGTCTGGATCGCGATGATGGTTGGCGGGATGATCAGCCCGATGCCGATGAAGACGACAGCAGGCGCACCGAAGGCATGGCCAAATGTCACCGGCGCTAAGGTCGCGAACGCCATCAGCGCGACCGCGAGCAGCAGACTTGTGCCGATCCACCAGGGCGCAAACCCAATCCGTCTTGAGCCCGGACGAAAGCGCCTGGTCAAATCTTCGCGCTTGATCAGAAAGGCAAGGAATCCCAGTGCCACAATTACCAGGACGATGGGCAGCCCGAAATTCCTTTGCGGAATGAGCGCAATCAGGACGAGAAGGAATGGAGCAACACCGAGTATGCGAGGTACCCATTCCAGCAGTCGTCTCGGCCGCCAGCTGGTTCGGTCGAGGCCGTAGTTGAAGTCGATCAAGAGCCGCGGCCAGAGCCAGGATTGAATTCCGAGGAACAACAGCCCGAGGACGAAAGCGACGAGCTGACGTTTCGGCGCCTCGAGCGAGTCGTCTCCGATGGCACGTACGAGGTCGATGCCCTGCGGCAGAAAGGCGAGAGCCAGCGAGGCACCTAGCACGAGGATCGCCAGGGTGCCGATGCCGCGGGTTTTCTCGAATGTCCGGCGGATCAGGAGCCAGCGTCCCGTAAGGCCCTGGTAGGTATCGGCGTCGTCCTCTGGAATGCCTGCCGCAATGCCGCCGCGAACGGCCGTCAGCTCGACGGAGCCGTGATTGTTGCCGTACTTGCTGAGCAGGTCGTTGGCATAGAAGGTCACCTGGCCGGAGTTTTCGAACCGGTGAGTGCAGCCCCGCCCGATTGCGAAACGTTCACTGGTGCCCGGGACCTCGCCGCACAGGCAGAACCAGTTCTGACCTGCAAAGCGCGGTTGAACCTGGAAAATATCGGCGAGGAAATTGCGATACCCATCGGGCCCGCACGATATAAACCAGTCCTTCCAGCGGCCGTGGGCACTGAAAGACCAGGTCTCTCCGGCCTTTACCTGCGGGCCTTCGTTCATCGTGCACTTCGAATTCACCTCGACAGGGCCGAAATGGTCCAACGCGCCATCGCATTTCGATGAGGTCGTCATGAAATGATCAGTCCCGCAAAAAAATCGATCCGGCAATCGGGGCGCGGGGACCTGACAAGGTCCGCCGGACCGTGGATCGGCGAGCATGTAATCATGCATTGAGACGAACCACAATCTGAAGATGTGGATGGCTTCCGGACAATCGACGGCAGGATGGTTTTGGGCGCGCGTCGGCAAAGCAAAAGGCCCGCTCTGCTCGGAGCGGGCCTCCTGGCTGTCAGCGGTGCCGGTCTTTGGCTCAGAAGATCCGCGAGAAGATCACGTACAGTGTGCCTGACAACAGGATGGCGACCGGCAAGGTCAGCACCCAGGCCATCACCATGTTCCTGATGGTGGCCACCTGGAGACCCGAACCGTTCGCGGCCATGGTGCCGGCGACGCCGGACGACAGCACGTGGGTGGTCGAGACCGGCAGGCCGAACACGTCGGCGGCGCCGATCGTGGCGGCGGCGACGAGCTCGGCGGAGGCACCCTGCGCGTAGGTGAGATGGGTCTTGCCGATCTTCTCGCCGACGGTCACGACGATGCGCTTCCAGCCGATCATGGTGCCGAGGCCGAGCGCGATGGCGACCGCGACCTTCACCCAGGTCGGGATGAACTTGGTCGCGCTGTCGAGCCCGCCCTTGTAGGCGTTCAAGGTCGCGACCTCGTCCTTGCTAAGGTCGTTTTCCTTGTCCTTCATCAGGAAGCGGATCGCTTCCGAAGTCAGGTACATGTCGTTGCGGGTATTGCCGACGACTTCCGCCGGCACCTTGTTCAGCGAACCGTATTTCGCGACCTGCTCGCCGACATCCTTCACCAGCACTGCCAGCGAAGGATAAGTGCCTTCGCTGATGTGATGCGAGGTGACGTACTGCGTCACCGCAGGACGGGGGTCGCCGATGATCGCATGGCCGGCGCCCTTGGCCGCAACCACCTTGGAGGCGGCTTCCGAGACCTTCGCGAACTGGGCGACCTGCGACTCCGGCAATGCGCGGTTGAGAGCATAGGCCGTGGGCACGGTGCCGATCAGGATCAGCATGATCAGGCCCATGCCCTTCTGGCCGTCGTTCGAGCCGTGGGCGAAGCTGACGCCGGTGCAGGTCAGGATCAGCAGGCCGCGAATCCAGATCGGCGGGGCTTTGTTGCCCTCAGGAGCGGCATAGAGCGCCGGGTTCTTGATCATCAGCTTGAGCAGCAGCAGCAGGCCGGCGGCGCAGACGAAGCCGACCAGCGGTGACAGCAGGAGCGCATAGCCGATCTCCGTGGCCTTGCCCCAGTCCACACCCGAGGTGCCGTCGCGGCCGCGCATCAGCGCGTTCGCGACGCCGACGCCGATGATCGAGCCGATCAGCGTATGCGAGGAGGAGGCCGGCAGGCCGAAATACCAGGTGCCGAGGTTCCAAAGGATCGCGGCGATCAGCAGCGCGAACACCATCGCGAAGCCGGCGCTGGAGCCGACTTGCAGGATCAGCTCGACCGGCAGCAGCGAGACGATGCCGAAGGCGACGGCGCCGGACGAGAGCAGCACGCCGAGGAAGTTGAAGAAGCCCGACCACATCACCGCGACTTCGGCCGGCAGCGAATGGGTGTAGATCACGGTCGCAACTGCGTTGGCGGTGTCGTGGAAGCCGTTGACGAATTCGAAGCCGAGCGCGATCAGGAGGGCAACGATAAGGAGGATATAGGGCAGGTAGCTCGTGACCCGCGTGCCGGTCGCATCGACATCCGAATAGATGCTGTAGGCCACATAGAGCAGGCCCGCGGCGAGGATGCCGAAGAACAGGATCAGTGTCAGCGGATTGAAGCCCTTGTCGAGATTTGGCCGCGAGGCCGGCTGGATCGGCGCGGGATCGGCTACCGCGCGGTCGAATGCAACATCGGTCATGTCTGGACGCCCCTTAACTTTCTGTAAGGGCTATTGTCCCCGATGGATTTGAAGGCTGGATGACAAGCAGCGGTGGAAACCCTTTTTCCCGCCGTTCTTTACGCGGCGCGCGCGGCTTTCTTCTGCAACCCGGCGACGATCTTCAAATCTTCGACAAAGCGCTGATATTCCAGCACCTTGGCTTCCGGATCGGGCAACCGCAGCAGATAGGACGGGTGCACCGTCACCAGCGCCTTGTGACCGTCGGGCAGGTCGATCAGCCGGCCGCGGTTCTTTCCGATCGGGGTGATCTTGCCGAATACGCTCTGCGCGGCGGTCGCGCCCATCGCGACGATGAGATCGGGTTGGATGACGGAGACTTCCCGCTCATACCACTGTCGGCAGGCCTTTATCTCCGGCGTGTTCGGCTTCTGATGCAGGCGGATTTTGCCGCGCGGCACGAATTTGAAGTGCTTCACCGCGTTGGTGACATAGACCTTCTTGCGATCGACGCCGGCCTCCTGCAGCGCCCGGTCGAGCATCTGGCCGGCCGGACCGACGAAGGGATGGCCGGCGAGGTCTTCCTTGTCGCCGGGCTGTTCGCCGACCAGCATGATATTGGCGGACCTCGGGCCCTCGCCGAACACGGTCTGGGTCGCGTCCTTGTAGAGATGGCAGGCGCGGCAATGGGCGGCCTCCTCGCGGAGCGCTTCGAGATCGTCGGGAGCAAGCTTGCGTTTCATCGGAGCCTCCGGCCGCTTTTGAGGCTTGTGTGGATCGGTTGCGGCATTGGCGATCATGGCGCCGGTCATGCGTTCGGCGTCCTCGATCAAGGGCTTAATGATCGAAGCCTCGGGCAGGTTCCTCCAATATTTCTTCGGCATCTCCGTTTGCATCGCCTTCACCTTCAGGCGGGCCGGATTGAAGATGCTGGCGTAGTAACGCCGCCAGGTTTCCTCCA
Source organism: Bradyrhizobium sp. WSM4872 (assembly GCF_055811715.1). Lineage (NCBI taxonomy): Bacteria > Pseudomonadati > Pseudomonadota > Alphaproteobacteria > Hyphomicrobiales > Nitrobacteraceae > Bradyrhizobium > Bradyrhizobium sp. WSM4872. The sequence goes on from NZ_JBVVPT010000026.1 coordinate 78,400, forward strand.
GCCGGTCTTCGCTCGGCGCCTCGCTCTTGCTGACGCCTGATGTGAACGAGAGCGCGTGGCCATCCCAATGTGCGCACAAATCCGCCGTCAGGATCGACCAGGGCATGTCGGCAAAGCGCTTGGCGAAAAACGGCGCCGCGAGCTCGACGATATGATGCTCCGGCTCGAACCACGCGACGTAATGTGCTTCGCGTTCCCTGCCGATCTCGCGGAAGCGCACGAAGGCATGCATCTTGTGCTCGTCGCGGTAGACCGCCTTTGCCATGGCCGTGACTTGCGCGACATCGGCATCGGTCGCGACCTCGATGAGGTCGTGATTGCCCTTCAGCCGAAACAGCAGGCGATAGAGGATCGCGAAACGCTCGGGATCGCGATGCAGGATCGCGGCCTTGGCGAGCTCGACGAATTTTGCAGGCACGTTGAAGGTGCCGTCGCCAGCCGCCGGCGGCGGAGGAGACGGCGAGGGCGTCGCGAACAGCTCCGCTTCGCCGCCCTGCACGGCCCAGGTGACATCGGCCGGTTTCACCTGATGAAGCACGAGGCTACGCGCGGCTTTGCGCCAACCGTCGAAATCGGTTTCGTTCTCGAGGGTGATGTACTGCATCAGAAGCCAAATCCCAGTTGTGTTGCCTTCGGCTTGAATCGTTCGATCAGCCGTGCCTCGTCGAGGCGATGTGGCGCGGGCCGGTGATCGCTGAGGACGATGAACGGCAGCGCCTTGTTGCGGGGCACATGCAGCCGCGCGAGATCGGCGATGCGGATCGTGGTCGTGCGTCGCGTCGCGATGATGCGCTCGACCGCCTTGGTGCCGAAGCCCGGCACGCGCAACAATTCTTCGCGGCTGGCGCGGTTGACGTCGAGCGGGAAGCGGTCGCGGTGGCGCAGCGCCCAGGCGAGTTTTGGATCGATGTCGAGCGGCAGCATCGCGCTGTCGTCGACGATCTCGCCGACGTCGAAGCCGTAGAACCGCATCAGCCAATCGGCCTGATAGAGTCGGTGCTCGCGCAGCAAGGGCGGCGCGCGCAGAGGCAGCGCGCGGCTGGCATCGGGGATCGGACTGAACGCGGAATAATAGACGCGCCTCAGCCGATATGAACCGTAGAGATTGGCGCTGGTGTGGAGGATGGTGTGGTCGGAGGCCGCGTCGGCGCCGACGATCATCTGCGTGCTCTGGCCGGCCGGCGCGAAGCGCTGCGGCTTGGCTTTCGTCTTCGCGCTGCGGCTTTCCTCGGCCTCGTCCAGCTTCAGCCGCAGCCGGCCCATGGTGCGGCGGATCGCGCGCACGTCTTTCTCGGGCGCGAATTGCTGCAGGCTCGTCTCCTGTGGCATCTCGATGTTGATGGAGAGACGGTCGGCATATTTGCCGGCCTCGGAGATCAATGCATCGTCGGCCTCGGGGATAGTCTTGAGATGGATGTAGCCGCGGAAGTGATGCTCCTCGCGCAGTTTGCGCGCGACGCTCACCACCTGCTCCATGGTGTAGTCGGGGTTGCGGATGATGCCAGAGGAGAGAAACAGTCCCTCGATGTAATTGCGCCGGTAGAAGTCGAGCGTCAGCTTGACCACTTCGTCGATGGTGAAGCGGGCACGTCGCACGTTGGAGGAGGCGCGGTTGACGCAATAGAGGCAATCGTAATTGCAGGCGTTGGTCAGCAGCACTTTGAGCAGCGAGATGCAGCGGCCGTCCGGCGCGTAGGAATGGCAGATGCCCATGCCGGGCGCGGTCGAGCCCATGCCCTTGCCGTCGCTGGAATCCCGCCTCTCGGTGCCGCTGGAGGCGCAGGACGCGTCGTACTTGGCGGCGTCCGCCAGGATTTCCAGCTTGCGTTGCACGTCCATATCGGAATCCCTTTGATTCAGCTCATGAATCCCAAGGCCCGCCAATTCGATTGACTCCCGGGGTGTCGTTAGCTTTATATTAGAACATATCATGAACAAATGAGCTAGCCGCTGGTTCTCTTTTTGAGAGCCACCGGCAATCACCCTTGAGGAGCGGCGTATATGAGCGGCGCACGAACAAGCGCGCTTGCAGCCTTGCGCGGCCAGATCGAGCGCATCGAGACGGCGGAGGTCGTGCATCATCGCGACCGTGTCGCGCTCGGCCATAGCGAAGTCGACAGCGCGCTGAAGGGCGGGCTCGCACGCGCGGCAATCCACGAGGTATTTTGCGAAGGACGTCAGGGCGCGGCCGCGACCGGCTTTGTCACCGGACTTGCGGGGCGCATGACGGCACGCAAACCGCTGCTGTGGGTGCGGCAGGATTTTTCAGAAATTGAAACCGGTGCGCTGTCGATGAGCGGGCTCGCCGAGATCGGTCTCGATCCGCGCCGCATGGTGATGGTGCGCGCCGCCGACGTGGAGAGTGCGCTGCGGACGTCGGCCGATGCGCTCGCCTGCGATGCGCTGGGCGCCGTCGTGCTCGAGCTCTGGGGCGAGACCAGGCAGTTTGATCTTGTGGCGAGCCGCAAGCTGACGCTGGCTGTGCAGTCTTCTGGTGTCACCGGCTTGCTGCTGCGGATGGCCGCGCAACCTTTGCCCTCAACCGCCGAGACCAGATGGATGCTTCGCGCGGCGCATTCGTCGCCGGGCGCGATGTGGAGCGCTTGGGGGGCGCCGCGCTTCGATGCCGAGCTCCTGCGCAATCGTCATGGCCCGTGCGGCCGGTGGATCATGGAATGGAAATGTGATGAGTGCCAGTTCTCTGAATCGTCGGCGTATCCTCAGCCTGTGGCTGCCGCGCCTGCCCATCGATCGGATCCAGCGGTTCTTCGACGGCGTCGGGCTGGGTAGAACCAATGATCCGAGCATTGTCGTCATCAAGGACAGCAACGCGTTGGTGATCCATGCGCTGGACGAGGCCGCCGAGCGCCTCGGTCTGTATATCGGCCAACCCCTGGCCAATGCCCGGGCGATGTGTCCGGATCTAAAGGTGTTCGACGCCGATGCCGTGGCTGATGCGAAGACGATCGGCGACATCGCCGACTGGTGCGACCGCTTCACGCCGCTTGTAGCGCTCGATCCGCCGCACGGGTTGTTTCTCGACATCACCGGCTGCGCGCATCTGTTTGGCGGCGAGGCTGCGCTGTTGCAAACCCTTGTCCGTGCCCTCGATCGCCAGGGCTTTGCCGTCAGCGCGGCGATCGCCGGTACCTCGGTCTGCGCGCGCACGCTGACGCGGCAATCTTCAGGGACCATCGTTGCCGATGGCGGGGAGGCGGCGGCAATCAGCCGGTTTCCGGTGTCCGCGCTCGGCGCGGGCGAGACTATCAGCACCGGCCTGCGCCGCGCCGGCCTGAAAACCATCGGCGATGTCGCCTCGCGCATGCCGAGCGAAATCACGGCGCGGTTCGGTGCGCGGTTCTCCACGTTGCTCGCGCATGCGCTGGGGCAGGGCGATGCGCCGATCAATCCACGAAAGCCGCTGCCCGATTACATCGTGGAGAAACGCTTTGCCGAGCCGATCGCGACCGACACCATGATCGCGATGACGCTGTCGCGTCTCGCCGACACGTTGATCGCGTCGATGGAGAAGCAGGGCAAGGGCGCGCGACGGTTAGAGGCCACCTTCTTCCGCACCGACGGCGCGGTGCGCGCGATCATGGTCGAGACCGGGCGGCCGGTGACGCGGAGCGCGGTCATCGACCGGCTGTTCCGCGAGCGCCTCGATGCACTCGCCGATCCGCTCGATCCCGGCTTCGGCTTCGACATGGTACGGCTGTCGGCAAGCCGCACCGAGATCGTGGTGCAGGAGCAGCGCGATCTCGACGCCCATGTCCACGACAATGACGAGCTTGCCGCGCTGATCGACCGCATCGCCGCGCGCATCGGCGGAAAGCGCGTCGTCGTGCATCTGCCTGAGGATACCCATATCCCTGAGTGTGCGGTGCTGGCGGCGCCGGCACAACATCATCTCGCCGTGGCGATGCAGGCCGAATGGCCCGCGCGCACTGAAAGTGAGCCGCCGCTGCGTCCGTTGCGGCTGTTCGACAAGCCTGAGCCGATCAATGTGCCGTTCGCGACCGTGCCCGACGGCCCGCCGCATCAATTCACCTGGCGCCGCGCGCAGCATGCGGTGGTGCGGGTGGAAGGCCCCGAGCGCATCGCCATGGAATGGTGGCGGCAGGACGGCAAGCAACTGACGCGGGATTATTTCCGCATCGAGGATGCCGAAGGCCTGCGCTTCTGGATCTTTCGCGATGGTCTTTACGAGGGGGAGTGCTTCGACGGCGACGGCAAGCCCGTTCCTCCCGGTTGGTATGTGCACGGTCTCTTCGCATGACTACGCCAGCTTATGCCGAGATCGGCATCACTACGAATTTCTCCTTCCTGCGCGGCGGCTCGGATCCGCGCGACTATGTGCATCAGGCCAGCATCCTCGGCATTCCCGTGATCGGCATTGCCGATCACAACACGCTCGCCGGTGTGGTACGCGCCTACAAGGAGCTCGACAATGACAAGGTGCTGCACAAGCCGAAGCTTCTGATCGGCACCCGCATCGTCTTCATCGACGGCACGCCGGATATCCTGGTCTATCCGCGTGACCGCGCCGCCTATGGCCGGCTGTGCCAGCTTCTCACCCGGGGCAAGCGCGGCGACGACATCACGCGGATCGCGAAGGGCGAATGCCATCTCACCTTCGCCGATCTCCTTGCGTTTTCCGAAGGCCAGCTCCTGATCCTGACGCTGCCGCATCGCTTCGATACGGCGCAAGCGCAGGACACCCTCGCCAAGCTGAAGGCAAGTCGCGCCGAGGGCGTGTGGCTGGCGGCGAGCCTGGTCTATCGCGGTGACGACCGCCGCCGCCTCGCGCAGCTCGATGATCTCGCCTCAAAAGCAAAAGTGCCGCTGCTTGCGACCAACGAGGTGCTCTATCACCACCCCGCGCGCCGTCCCCTACAGGACGTGCTGACCTGCATCCGGGAAAAGACCACGATCGAGGCGGTCGGCCGGAAGCTGGAAGGCAATGCAGAACGGTTTCTGAAGGCGCCCAGGGAGATGGCGCGGCTGTTCCGCGATTTCCCTGAGGCTGCCGCGGAGACCATGCGTTTTGCGGACAAGATCACCTTCTCGCTCGACCAGCTCAAATACCAGTATCCGGATGAGCCGGTACCACGGGGCAAGACCGCGCAAGGGCATCTGGAGGATTTGACCTGGGCGGGTGTCGACAAATATTTTGGCGGCGAGATCGACGACAAGCTGCGCGCCACCCTGAAGAAAGAGCTCGCGCTGATTGCCGAACTGAAATACGCGCATTACTTCCTCACCGTGCACGACATCGTGCATTACGCGCGCAGCCAGAACATTTTATGCCAGGGGCGGGGATCGGCGGCGAATTCGGCGGTCTGTTACGTGCTCGGCATCACCTCGGTCGACCCGACCAAAGTCGATCTGCTGTTCGAGCGCTTCATCTCCAAGGAGCGGCTGGAGCCGCCCGACATCGACGTCGATTTCGAGCATTCGCGGCGCGAGGAGGTGATGCAATATGTCTATCGCCGTTACGGCCGCCATCGCGCCGCAATCATCGCCACCGTCATTCATTATCGCCCGCGCAGCGCCATCCGCGACGTCGGCAAGGCGCTGGGCCTGACCGAGGACGTCACCGCGGCACTCGCCGACACCGTCTGGGGAAGCTGGGGCAAGGGCCTCAACGACATGCAGGTCAGGCAGGCCGGCCTCGATCCGCAAAATTCCATGATCAACCTCGCGGTCGAGCTCGCGACCGAGCTGATCGAATTCCCGCGTCATCTGTCCCAGCATGTCGGCGGCTATGTGCTCACGCAAGACCGGCTCGACACCTATGTGCCGATCGGCAATGCCGCGATGGATGATCGCACCTTCATCGAATGGGACAAGGACGATGTCGACGCGCTCAGCATGATGAAGGTCGACGTGCTCGCGCTGGGCATGCTCACCTGCATCCGCAAGTGCTTTGATCTGATCGAGCAGCACAAGGGTGAACGCTGGATGCTGGCGAGCGTCCCGCAGGATGATTCCAAAGTCTACGACATGCTGTGCGACGGGGAGTCGCTCGGCGTGTTCCAGGTCGAGAGCCGCGCCCAGATGAACATGCTGCCGCGGCTGAAGCCACGGACCTTTTACGACCTCGTCATCGAAGTCGCGATCGTGCGGCCGGGACCGATCCAGGGCGACATGGTGCATCCGTATTTGCGGCGGCGGAACCGCCTGGAAAAGGTAAGCTATCCGTCGCCGTCACCGGAGCATGGCGACAAGGACGAGCTTTACAATGTGCTGCACAAAACGTTGGGCGTGCCGCTGTTCCAGGAGCAGGCGATGCGCATTGCGATCGAGGCGGCAAAATTCACCTCCGAGGAAGCCAACGGCCTGCGCCGCTCGATGGCGACCTTCCGCAATGTCGGCACCATCGGCCAATACGAGGAGAAGCTGATCGGCAACATGGTCGCGCGCGGCTACGATCCGAACTTCGCCAAAAGCTGCTTCGACCAGATCAAGGGCTTTGGCTCCTACGGTTTTCCGGAGAGCCATGCCGCAAGCTTCGCGCAGCTTGTCTACATTTCCTCATGGCTGAAGCATTATCACCCTGATGCATTCTGCTGCGGCCTCCTGAACTCGCAGCCGATGGGCTTCTACGCGCCGGCCCAGATCGTCGGTGATGCCCGCAAGAACGGCGTCGAGGTGCGCGAGATCGATGTGACCTACAGTTTTGCGCAGAGCACGCTGGAGCAGGGAAACGGCGGATATTGCGCGGTACGTCTCGGCTTCCGCCAGATCGAGGGTTTCCACTGGCTGGATGAGGATGAGGAAAGGCTCAAAAGAGGCGCGTCCCGGAATGACCATGTGGAGAGAGCGCCCGACTGGGCCGATCGCATCGTCGCCGCCCGCAACCGCCGGCCCTTCACCTCTCTGGAAGACTTCGCTCGCGACACCGGACTGCCCAAGCGCGCGCTGATCCTGCTCGCGGATGCCGACGCGTTCCGCTCGCTCGGGCTCGACCGCCGCGAGGCGCTGTGGCAGGTGCGGCGCCTGCCCGACGATGTGCCGCTGCCGCTGTTCGAGGTGGCCGCCGCGCGCGAGCAGCCGGACGAGCACGCCAGGCCGTTGCCGGTGATGCCGCGCGCCGAACAGGTGGTCGCGGACTACCAGACCGTTCGGTTATCGCTGAAGGGGCATCCGATGGAATTTTTGCGCGAGATGTTTACGCGCGAGCGCATCGTCGCCTGCGAGGACATCAATCATGAGAACGAGCGGCGCCGCGTCCGCTGTGCCGGCGTCGTGCTGGTACGGCAGCGGCCGGGCAGCGCCAGCGGCGTCGTGTTCATGACACTGGAGGACGAAACCGGCATCGCCAATGTCGTGGTGTGGCCGAAGATCATGGAGCAGTACCGGAAAGAAGTGATGGGCGCACGCCTCATCCTGGTCGAGGGCTACATCCAGAGCAGCCCAGAAAAGGTGACGCACCTCATTGCCCAGCGCATGATCGACCGCTCGCACGATCTGGTCGGCCTCGCCAACGACGCCCTCGGCCGCAAGCATCCGGTGCCGGCAGGCGCCGCCCCGATCGAGCCGCTCAATGACGATCCCCGCGCCCACCCGGATGCGCCCGCGCAAAAACTTCGCCATCCCCGCAACGTCCGCATCCTGCCGCCGTCGCGGGACTTCCATTGAGGGTGTGGGCCGCGCCGCTCTCGCACCGTCACCCTGAGGTGGCCGCTTCTTCAGCGGCCCTCGAAGGGCGACGGCCCGGCTGCCAGCTCGGCCATTCATCCTTCGAGGCTCTTCTTGCGATGCTTTGCATCGCAAGCTTCGCACCTCAGGATGACGGAAAGGCAGGGACGCGCATGCCCGCCTAGAAATTCACCCGGTTCGAGATCGCGCCGTCCACCACCAGATTCGAGCCCGTGGTGAACCCCGACACCGGGCTTGCCAGAAACACCGCTGCGCTCGCGATCTCCTGTGGCGTGGCCATGCGGCCGGTGGGGTTACGCTTCATCGCATCATTGTAGCGCTCGGGCATGTTCTGCTCGATCGTATTCCAGACGCCGCCCTTGAAATAGACCGTGCCGGGCGAGACCACGTTGACGCGAATCTTCTTCTTCGCGTACTGCCGCGCAAGCCCCTTGGCCATGTGGATCAACGCCGCCTTGATCGGGCCGTAGGAGCTCGCCGTGTCCGCTTGCGCCGCTGAGATCGAGGAGATGATGACGAAGGCGGCGTCGCCGCTGCTCGCACCGCTGGCCTCGAGGAACGGCCGCGCGGCGTCGAACGCGTGCACGGCGCCGAGCAGGTCGAGCCGAAAATTCTGTTCCCACGATGCGGCATCATGGCCCTGCGCCATGGCGCCCGCGTTGGAGAACAGCATGTCGATGCCGCCAAGCTCCTTTGCCGCGCTCTCGATCCAGGATTTCAGTGCCGCGCCGTCGGTGACATCGACGGGGCCGCCGGTCGCGCGGATCCCGCTGGCCTTCAACTCCGTAACGGTAGCGGCAACCTGATCGGCGTTGCGTGCACACACCGCGACATTGCTGCCTTCGCCGGCCAGCGTCGCCGCAATCGCCCGCCCGATGCCGCGCGTGCCGCCGAGCACGACAGCGTTCTTGCCTTTGAGACCGAGATCCATTGTTTGGTTTTCCTTTTTGTTGGTCGCCCGCTGTCGTCGCGAACAAAGCGCAGTGCCTCTCCAATGTCGTCCTGGCGAAAGCCAGGACCCATTACCACAAACCTCCGTTGCTGTGCGATGCTGTGGCCAAAGCGCATTTCAACAACAATCGACCGGGGCAATGGGTCCTGGCTTTCGCCAGGACGACGCCGAGCATGTGGTCGATCGCGCCGCTCACATCGACGGCCCTCACTCCGGTGCCGCGCCCACCGGCGGGCCGCCGGGCGGGCGGTGCAGGTACGTCAGTGAAACGTAGGCGCCGGCCCAGGAGCCGATCGCCGCGAAAGCCACATAGAAAGCATTCTCGGTGTAGCTGATCACCGCATAGGACGAGAGCATGTACCAGACCGCGCTCCAGTTCGCCGCGGGCACGCGCTTGCGCGCGATCACGGCCGAGGTGAACATGACGTAGACCGCGTCGGTGGCCGCCGTTGCAATGAACACGGCGCCTGCCGTGAGGGGGTCGATGGCGGCCATTGCATGTCCTCGTGTGCTAATGCGATGGTCGCAAACTAGAGGGAGAGAAGGGTCATGCAAAGCCCCGCCGAGATTCTCAGTGGTATCTGGACGTCCGCCGGCGGTGACGCCGCCGCGCTTGCGCGCGTGCGGCTGACGGGCGAGGAGCCGCAAATCCCGTCTTCGTTCCGCGTCGCAATTGCCGGCCAGACAACGATCGCCGCCGCCGGCCTTGCCGCCGCCGAAATCTGGAGATTGCACAGCGGCGAGGCGCAGGACGTTAGCGTCGACCTGCGCCATGCCGTCGCCGAATGCCGCTCCGAGCGCTACTTGCGCGTCGACGACAAGCCACCGCCGCCCGCCTGGGACGCCATCGCCGGCGTCTACAGAACCGGCGACAACCGCTTCGTCCGCTGCCACACCAATTTCCCGCATCATCGCGACGCCGTCTGCAAGGTGCTTGGCTGCGAGCCCGAGCGCGAGAAGGTGCAGGCCGCATTGATGCAATGGAAGGGCGAGGATTTCGAGACCGCGGCCTACGCCGCGGGCGGCGTCGTTGCGCTAATGCGGAGTTACGACGAATGGTCGGCGCTGCCGCAGGCCCGCGCGCTTGCCGAATTGCCGCTGGTCTCGATCGAGAAGATCGGCGAGGCCCCGCCGAAGCCATGGCCGCAACGACTGCCAAAAGGCGATCGCCCGCTCTCCGGCCTGCGCGTGCTCGATCTTTCGCGCGTCATCGCGGGCCCCGTCGCCGGCCGCACGCTCGCCGCGCACGGCGCGGATGTGCTGCTCGTGTCAGGCCCCGAACTGCCGGCCATTCCGTGGCTGACCATCGACACCGGCCGCGGCAAGCTCACCACCTTCATCGAGCTGAAGAGCGAGGCCGGACGTGCGCGGTTGCGCGAGCTCTTGAGAGACGCCGACATCTTCTCGCAAGGCTATCGCCCGCGCGCGCTTGCTGCTCTCGGCTTTACGCCGGAGGACGCGGCGACAATCAACCCCGGCATCGTCTACGTGACGCTGTCGGCCTATGGCCATGCCGGCCCCTGGGCGGAACGGCGCGGCTTCGATTCGCTCGTGCAGACCACGACCGGCTTCAACCATGCCGAGGGACAGGCTGCCGGCATTGATGGACCGAAAGAATTGCCGGCACAGATGCTCGACCACGCCACCGGCTATCTGATGGCGTTCGGCGCGATGATGGCCAAGGCCCGCCAGGCCCGCGAAGGCGGCAGCTGGCACGTGCGCGTGTCGCTGGCGCAGACCGGGCGCTGGCTGTGGAATCTCGGACGGCTCGAAAATGGCCTGAACACCCCGGATATTACGGGCGAGGCCGTACATGCTGCATTCATCGAGAGCATGCCATCTGGCTTCGGCACGTTGAAGGCGGTGCGCCATTCGGCACTGCTGTCGAAGACGCCGGCGCAATGGAGCCGTCCGGCGAAGCCGCTCGGCAGCCATCCGGCAGAGTGGCCGGTGACAAGCTGACGTGAAGCTGACGTGTCGCAAATTTTTAACGCAAACCGAAAGGCCGCCGGCGTTTTTTAGGTTGTTTGAAATCACAATTCGGCACTATTAGCGCGACCGATGAGGCGGGCATCCGCCGGTATCATCGCAGATATGACCGGGCCCCATGGTAGTTGAAAATACCAAGCGATTGCAGGTGCTTACAAAACAACGGATGATTACATCCGTAGTTTTACTAGCTCTTGCCGGTGCCGGGGCCTACGGCTTCCTCCATGCGGGAGCCAAGGAGAAGAGCCACTCCGAGATCTCCAGCCAGTCGCGCAGAAATGCGCAGAACTTCACGCCGACGCCGTCGGAATGGGCGACGCTAACGATCGAGCCGGTCAAGGCCAAGACCTTCCGCGCCGAGTATGTCACCGAGGGCAAGGTCGCAGTCGACGAGGACCGTTCGACGCCGGTGTTTTCGCCCTATGCGGGTCGGGTGACCAAGCTGCTCGCCAAGCCCGGCGAGGTGCTGAAGCAAGGTCAACCGCTGTTCACAATCGAGGCCGCCGACACCGTGCAGGCCCAGAACGATTTCATTGCGGCGATGAGCTCGCAGAACAAGGCGAAGTCGGCGATCGATCTTGCCGACATCCAGTTCAAGCGCGCCAAGGACCTCTATGAGGGTCATGCCATCCCACTGAAGGACTATCAGCAGGCGGAAGCGACCCAGGTTCAGGCGCAGAACGACATGCGCTCCTCGACCACGGCGCTGGAAGCCGCGCGCAACAAGCTGCGTATCCTCGGCTTCACCGACGAGACCATCAAGGCGTTCCAGGACAAGGGCGTCATCAATCCGGAAGTCACGATCTATTCGCCGATCGCGGGCACGGTCGTGCAGCGTAAGATCGGCCCCGGCCAGTACGTCAATTCGGGCGCCAGCGATCCGGTCTTCGTCGTCGGCGACCTCTCCACGGTCTGGCTCACCGCCTTCGTGCGCGAGAGCGATGCGGCTGCCGTGTGCATCGGGCAGGACATCAGCGTCAACGTGATGGCGCTGCCGGGCCGCCCCTTGACTGCCAAGGTCAACTACGTCGCCGCCGCGATCGATCCGAACACCCGCCGCTTGTTGGTCCGCGCCACCATCGACAACAAGGACGGTCTGCTCAAGCCGGAGATGTTCGCCAACGTCACGATCTATTCGTTCGGCGACCGCGCCGCGCCAGCGGTACCGAAGCAGGCCTTGATCTACGAAGCCGACAAGGTCCGCCTCTGGGTCGCACGCGAGGACAAGTCGGTCGAGCTGCGCGAGATCAAGATCGGTCTCATCAATGGCAATCTCGTCGAGGTCACCAGCAATCTGAAGCCCGGCGAGCAGGTTGTCACCAAAGGCAGCCTGTTCATCGACCGCGCGGCGTCCGGCAGCTGATCGACGGGCCGGGAAAAAGACAAGCTGAAGACCTGAATGGATCGCCTCGTCGCCCTTGCCGTCAACCGGCGCTTCCTGATGGTCGGGATGTTCGTCGCCGTGCTCATCGGCGGCCTGATCGCGTTCAACCAGCTCAACATCGAGGCTTATCCGGATCCGACCCCGCCGATGGTCGACATCGTGACGCAGAGTCCGGGCCTGTCGGCGGAGGAGATCGAGCGCTACATCACGATTCCGATCGAGACCCAGGTTGCGGGTCTGAAGAACGTGACGACCATTCGCACCATCTCGCTCTACGGTCTCTCCGACGTCAAACTGCAGTTCTCCTTCGCCTACACCTATGACGAGGCGTTGCAGCAGGTCTTGAACCGCCTGGCGCAGCTCGCGCCGCTGCCCGGCAACGTGCAGCCGCAGATCTCGCCGCTCAGCCCGATTGGCGAAATCTTTCGCTACCGTCTCGTCGGTCCGCCGAACTACAGCGTGCTCGACCTCAAGACCATCCAGGACTGGATCCTCCAGCGGCGCTTCCGTGCCGTGCCCGGCGTGATCGACGTCACCGGGTGGGGCGGCAAGAGCAAGACCTACGAGCTCCAGGTCGACTTCAACAAGCTGGTCGCCAACGGCCTGACGCTGCCGCAATTGCTCCAGGCGGTCGGCAATTCCAACGTCAATGTCGGCGGCAATACCGTCAATATCGGTCAGCAATCGGCCGTGGTGCGCGGCGTCGGCCTGATCCGCTCGATCGACGACCTCGCCAACACCATGGTCTCGCAGACCAACGGCAATCCGGTGCTGGTCAAGGACGTCGCCACCGTGACCGTGGGCCAGAAGCCCCGTCTCGGCATCGCCGGCCTCGACGAGGCCGACGACATCGTGCAAGGCATCGTCCTGATGCGCCGTGGCGAGCAGAGCTCGCCAACCATCAAGCGCGTCCACCAGCTCGTTCAAACCATCAACGAGTCCAGCATCCTGCCGCCCGGCGTGCGCATCGAGCGCATCTACGACCGCGGCGACCTGATCGAGCTCACCACCCATACCGTGCTGCACAACATGGTGGTCGGCATTCTCTTGATCGTGCTGCTGCAGTGGATCTTCCTCGGCGATCTCCGCAGTGCGCTGATCGTCGGCGCCACCATTCCGTTCGCGCTGTTCTTCGCGGTGATCATCCTGGTGCTGCGCGGGGAATCGGCGAACCTGCTGTCGGTCGGCGCGATCGATTTCGGCCTGATCGTCGATGCCACCGTGATCATGGTGGAGGCGATCTTCCGGCGCCTGACGCAGACGACGCCGATGTCGGAATCCGAGCAGATGTCGTCCGAGACGCTGTTCGGCATGAAAAGCCACGCTATCCTCAGCGCGGCGGCCGATGTCTCACGTTCGATTTTCTTCGCCGCGGCGATCATCATCGCGGCCTTCCTCCCTCTGTTCACGCTCTCCGGCGTCGAGGGCAACATCTTCGGGCCGATGGCGCGCACCTATGCCTACGCGCTGGCCGGCGGACTGCTTGCGACCTTCACCGTCACCCCGGCGCTGTCCGCGATCATCCTGCCGGCGCATGTCAGGGAGACCGAGACCAGGGTGATGCTGATCCTGCATCGGATCTACATGCCGGTACTGCATTGGGCGGTCGCCAACCGCGGCATCATGCTCGGTGGCGCGTTCGGCCTCGTGCTGATGACGGTTGCGCTCAGCCGGTTGCTTGGCCTCGAATTCCTGCCGAAGCTGGAGGAGGGCAATCTCTGGATCCGAGCCACGCTGCCGCCGACCATCTCGCTCCAGGAAGGCAACTCCTACGTCAACGAGATGCGCAAGGTGATCCGCGCGCGGCCTGAAGTGGAATCCGTGGTGTCGCAGCACGGCCGCCCTGATGACGGCACCGACGCCGCCGGCTTCTTCAACGCCGAGTTCTTCGCGCCGCTCAAGCCCGCGAGCCAATGGCCCGGCACCCGCGACAAGGAAGAGTTGACCGCGCAGCTGCTCAAGCAGCTCGACGATCGCTTCCCCGGCGTCGAGTTCAACTTCTCGCAATATCTCCAGGACAATGTGTCCGAAGCCGTCTCCGGCGTGAAGGGCGAGAATTCCATCAAGCTCTTCGGCAGCGATCTCCAGGCGCTGACCGACACCGCCAACAAGATCAAGTCGGTGCTGGCAACCGTGCAGGGCGTCACCGATCTTGCGGTGTTCACCTCACTCGGGCAGCCGACCATCCAGATCGACATCAACCGTGCCAAGGCCGCGCGCTATGGCCTTGCGCCGGGCGACATCAACGCCACCATCAAGGTCGCGATCGGCGGCGACACTGCCGGCGACATCTATGAGGCCGGAAGCGACCGCCACTTCCCGATCATCGTTCGTCTCGCGCCGGAATTCCGCAGGAGTGCCGAAGCGATCCAGAATTTGCGGATCGGCGCGCCCGGACCGAACGGCACCGTCACGCAGATACCCCTGAGCGAGGTCGCCACCATCAGCCTCGTCTCGGGAGCGGCCTACATTTATCGCGAGCAGCAGGAACGCTATCTGCCGATCAAATTCTCGGTGCGTGAACGCGACCTCGGCAGCGCGATCCGCGAGGCGCAGCAGAAGATCGCCGATCAGGTGCAGCTGCCGCCCGGCGCGCACATGGATTGGGTCGGCGAATTCGGCAATCTCCAGGACGCGATCCGGCGATTGTCGATCGTCGTGCCGATCTCGCTCGCGCTGATCGGCGTCCTGCTCTGGTTCAATTTCGGCTCGATGACCGACACGCTGCTCGCCATGAGCGTGATCCCGATGGCGATCTTCGGCGGCGTGCTCGGTCTCTTGATCACCGGCACCGCCTTCAGTGTCTCGGCGGCCATCGGCTTCATCGCGCTGTTCGGCATCGCCGTGATGGACGGCATCATCATCCTGTCGCAGTTCAACCAGCTCATCGAAGAGGGTATGGACCGCATGAGCGCGGTGATACGCACCGGCGAATTGCAGCTTCGGCCGGTGCTGATGACCTGCGTCGTCGCCGGCATCGGTCTGTTGCCGGCCGCGCTGTCGGAAGGCATCGGCTCGCAGGTGCAGAAGCCGCTCGCGGTGGTCGTGGTGACAGGCATGATGCTCGCCCCCATCGTGATCCTGGTGACGCTGCCGGTGCTGATCTCCTTCTTCTCCCGCCGCGCACGCTGACGTCAAAATCCGTAGAGTTGCGCCGGGTTGTCGACCAGGATCTTCTTGCGTACATCCGCATCCGGCGCCCACACCGGAAGCTGGTTGAGCAGGCGGCCGTCGTCGATCTGGTAAAGCGGTGCGATGTCGGTGGCTTTGCGTCCCTCGACACGGCTCGAATCCGGATGCGGCCAATCAGTCCCCCAGACGACGCGGTCCGCGTTCGCCGCGATCAGCGCGCGGGCATAGGGCACCATGTCCTGATAATCGGGCGCGAGCTTCGACGAGCGGTAAGCGCCGGAAATCTTGACATAGGCCTTGCCGGATTTCACCAGCGCGACCAGGTCGGCAAATCCCGGCTGCTCCAGCCCGAGCGAAGCCTCAAGGCCGCCGAAATGGTCGAATACAACAGGTACCGGCGCCGTCTCGACGAGGTCCTTGATCGCCGAGATCATGGGCAACGTGGTGTAGAGCTGCACGTGCCAGCCGCGCGCCTTCATGCGCTCGACTGCGGCGGTGAAGCGCGGCCGGCCGACATTGGGGTCGTTGACGCCGCCGGTCGCGAGATTGAGGCGGACACCGCGAAAGCCGTCTGCCTGCATCGTGTCAAGCTGGGCCTCGGTCGTTTTGTCGTCGATCACGGCCACCCCGCGCGCGGCCGCGCCACGCGCCTTCATGCCGAACAGCGTCGAGGAGTTGTCGGTGCCGTAGACACTCGGTGTCACGATCACAACGCGCTCGATATGCAGCGCCTTGTGCAACGCGGCCATTTCCTCCGGCGAAGCCGGCTCCGGCGTGTAGACGCGGCCCGCGAAGAACGGAAATTTTTCGACATCGCCATGGATGTGGGTGTGACAGTCGCAGGCATGGGCCGGGACGTCGAAATTGACTGGCGTCGCGGGCTGCGCGGCACGTGCGTGGGCTTTGTTCGACATGGCAACTCCGGCGGCAAGCGAGGCAAGCAGGACGCTGCGTCGGCTGAGCATGGTTTCTCTCCCCGTTTTGTTATTTGGCAGTGGCGTCGGGACAGTATCACATCAGCCCGGCAGCCGCTGCGCTTCGCTGCATAGCTGCTCGACGAGGTCCGCAAGCGGGCGTGAGCCGTCGACGCGCACGACCGGGCAGGGCAGCTTCGCGAGCCACGCCTCATCTTTTGCGAGACTGCGGCCCTCGCGATCGCCGGCTTCGTAGTGCGAGGCCCAATCGACGAACGACTCCGCCTCCTCATGACGCCAGCCGCCCTGTGCGACGGCATCCGCTCCGAAATGCGTAGCCTCGCGGCCACGCAGGCGCTGCAAGCGAAGCTCGCGCGGCGTCGTCACAAAGACGACGAGATCGAAGAATGGGACGAGCTCGTCGCCCCAACCGGTGACCGTCCCGCTCAGCACCCAATCGAGCCGCGGCAAAAACATCTCGCGCATCAGGCGCAGACGCTCGGCGGCGGGGCGCGTGGTCTGGTAGGGCGGCGCCGTCGGCAGCCAGAAATAATCATCGCTGTCGTGATGCGGCAGCGCTAGCAGGCTCGCGAGCGCGCGGCCGATCGTCGTCACGCCGGAGCCGGAAGCTCCCATCAGATGGATGCGGCGGCTTTTCATCGGCACCGAGCCAGACGATTGAAACTACTGCCCGGACGGCGTGCGCAGGCCGTGCCAGGCGTCGCGGACCTGATGGTAGTGCACCTCGGGCAGATAGTCCGGCGTGTTCAGGCTCAAGGTCTTGACGTCGAGATGGCCGACGGCGCTGAGCAGGGTGTAGGAGGCGATCACGCGGTCGCGATTGGCGCCGATCAGGCGGGCCTTGCCCTGGATCAGATCGGCCTGCGAGTTCAGCACGTCCACCGTCGTGCGCTGTCCGCCGGCGGCCTCGCGCTGCACGCCCTGGAGCGCGACGGTCGCCGCTTTTACTTCGGATTCCGAGGCCGAGACCGCGATCTTGGCGCCTTCATTGGCAACCCAGGCGCTGACCGCCGCCGTGCGCGCCTGGTTGCGCACCTGGTCGAGCACGAGCCGGCTCTGCGCCGTGATTTCCTTGGCCTGCCGGGTCTGTGCGGCGGCCTGGCCGCCGTCGTAGATCGGCACGGTGACATTGGCGACGATCGAGGCCTGGTCTTCGGCGAAGGTGCCGAGCGTCGGGTCGTTGTTGCGGCTCTTGCTGGCGCTGCCCTGGACGCTGGCGCTCGGCAGCAGCGCGCCTTCGGCGACGCGGATGTTGGTGGAGGCGACGTCGACGTCGAAGCCTGCCGCCATCACCGCCGGGTGCTGACGGATCGCCATCGTCAGCGCGTCTTCGCGGCTCTTCGGCAGATAGCGGTCGACGACGTCGGCAGCGCGAAGCTGCGACGGCGCATTGCCGATCACCTGCGCGTAGATTGCCTGGCTGACCGCCAGCGCGACTTCGGCGGCATTGAGATCGGAAAGCCCGCGGTTGAGCCGCGCCTCGGCCTGGGCGCTGTCGGTCGGCGTGACGTCGCCGGCGTTGAGGCGCCGCTGGGTGACGGAAAGCGTTTCGCGCAGGAAGGCGACGTTGGAGCGTTGCGCCTCGACCAGCGACTGGTTGGCGAGCACGTTGGTGTAGGCGGTGACCCCGTCGAGCAGCACGCCCTGGCCGACATTACGCAGCGCCTCGCGGCCCGACTGCACCTGGAGTTCGGCGGCGCGCACGTTGTTGGCGGTGCGGAAGCCGTTGAACAGGGTCTGCGTCACGGTGACGCCGATGATCCACGGCTTCAGATTGGCGGTCTGGATGGTGTTGTCGGGCAGCAGGTTGCGCACCGATTGCAGCCCGGCGCTGAGGCTTGCGACGATCTGTGGCCGGTAGCCGGAGAGTGCCTGCGGCACGTTCTCGTCGGTGGCGCGTTGCCGCGCGCGCTCGGCATTGAGCTGCGGATTGGTCTGGTAGGCCTTGGCGAGCGCCTCCGGCAGCGCTTCCGACCATGCGGCGGAGGGCAGGGCGCAACAGAGCGCCAGCGTGGTCCATGTCGCGAGCACAGGAGCCACGCCCGATCGATGCCGCGCCATCACGCGACCAGCTCTGGCGGCACGCCCAATCATGTAATCCCGCAAATCCCGGCTGTCCGCCCCCGCCGACGGCGGCTCTCTTAGCTGTTTAACCAGCCGAGGTCCCGCAGGCAAACTGCCGCGGGGGAAACCCCCATGTATTCCGTGCTTGTTGCAGGTTCGTCACAGGGATTCTGCGGGAAAGCGGCAGAGCCTTACACCAGCCTGACCGCGGGCCTCCTTACCGGTTCTTGTTCACCGGCTTCCGCTTCTCGATGAACGCCGCCATGCCCTCGGAGCGGTCCTCCAGCGCGAAGGTCGAGTGGAACAGGTTGCGCTCGACGCTCATGCCCTCGGCGAGCGTGGTCTCAAAGGCGCGGTTGACCGCTTCCTTGGCCATCGCGACCGCGGGCCGCGACATCGCGGCGATCTTCTCGGCCGCGGCCATCACCTCTTCCATCAGCTTGTCGGCCGGCACGATGCGGCTGACGAGGCCGCTGCGCTCGGCTTCGGCTGCATCCATCATGCGGCCGGTGAGGCAAAGGTCCATCGCCTTGGACTTGCCGATCGCACGGGTCAGGCGCTGGGTGCCGCCGATGCCGGGGATGGTGCCGAGCGTGATTTCGGGTTGACCAAATTTGGCGGTGTCGGCCGCGATGATGAAGTCGCACATCATCGCGAGCTCGCAGCCGCCGCCGAGCGCGTAACCCGCGACTGCGGCGATCGTCGGCTTGCGGCAGCGTGCAACCCGATCGCCGCCGATCGCGGCAAAATCCTCCGAGAACATGTCGATGAAGCCTTTCGGCTGCATCTCCTTGATGTCGGCACCGGCGGCAAATGCCTTCTCGCTGCCGGTCACGACGATGCAGCCGATGGCGTCATCGGCTTCGAGATCGTCGACGGCCGCGGCGATCTCGCGGAAGACGCCGAAGGAGAGTGCGTTGAGCAGCTTCGGCCGGTTCAGCTTGATGATGCCGACCGCGCCTTTGCTTTCGACGATGATGTGTTCGAACGTGCTCATGCTCCACCCACGCTTTTGGTTGAGCGGGCAATGTGCCCGCTGGCGCGGCGGGCTTCAAGAGGTGCCAAAGCCACCGGAGCAAGGACGGCCGGAACACGCGGCGAGATGCGCGTTCCGGACGAGGTCCCGCGGACCGGAGATCAGGCCAAAATCACCCCAAAGTCACGCCATGAACATGCGCGCGGCGGAGGCCAGCGTCAGCAGCGTGCCGACGCCGATGAAGATTTTTCCGATCAGGGAGCTCTGGTCCCAGGCCGAACTCTGCTGGCTGCTTGCCATCACCGGCGCCGGCCGCGGCTGCGCATCGGTTGCGGCAATCACCGCCTTCTGCGCCGGCGCGTTCTCTTGTTGCAAGGCGCGGTCGATGTCGTTGAGCTGATCGGGTGCGACGACCTGGCTCTCGGGGTTCGGAGCGGCGGTATTATCGGCCGCGGCCTGGACGTTGTCGTTGGCGCGGCCCGTCATTGCGGAGGCGGCAGCCGCGGTCGGCGTATCGGCGGCGGCGAGTTGCGCATTGGCGTTGGCGACTTCCGGCGGCATCTGGCTCGAGGCCGGCGCGTCACGCTTGTCGGCCTTCGTCTCATCGGCCGTTGCCGCGGCCTCCTTTTTGTCGGCCTTGTCGTCGGATTTCTGTGCCGTCTTGGTGCTGTCGCGGTGGCGCGACGTGTGATGCCGCTGCTTGGTCGGCTTGACCGTGTCGGCCTGTTTGCTGGCGCTGTCCGACTTGCTGCTAGCGGCTGAACTCGGCGCCGCCTGCGCAACGCCCCCGAACAGCACGAAAAGCCCGGCCAGGAGAATCAGGGCCGCGCGCCCGCTGGCTTTCATCATGTTGACATCTCCCCAAGTCCGCCCGTCCCGGACCGAACAGAGACCCCGGCGCGTGACGACAGCGGGGCAGAAAGTGGGAATCTTCGGGCCACACCGGGCAAAAGCGCGGCAATCCGTTGCCGTCCCGGCCGGCCGCGGGTGCGTACGGGACCGATCGGTGTTATGAGCCGTCGCAGATCCTGACGGCCGCATCGGTCGCGTGGCCAAGCAAGATCACGAATTCGTGATCTTGCTGATGCCGGCGTAACAAACTGAAAGAGCGGCCGAATTGCATGGTGAGGGGCGCGCGTGCGCGGACGTGAGGACGAGTGGACCGGCCTGATGCGGTCGGCCATGGCAGGCGATGACGCGGCGTATCATCGCCTGCTGAAGGCGGTCACGCCTGTGCTGCGCGCTGCCGCGAGGCGTGGCTTGGCCCGGGCCGGGCAGCCTCCCGACCAGGCTGAGGATATCGTGCAGGAGATTCTGTTGGCGGTGCATCTGAAGCGGCACACTTGGGACAGCGAAGCCCCCTTCGCCCCCTGGCTGTTTGCGATCGGCCGCAACAAGCTGATCGACATGCTGCGGCGACGGGGCAGGCGGATCTTCGTCAATATCGACGATTTCGCCGAGACCTTGCCGGGCGAGGCGCCGCAGGAGACGGTCTCGGCCGGCGAAGTCGCCAGCCAGCTCAATGCGCTGCCGCAGCGCCAGCGCGACGTGTTGCAGTCGATCGCGGTCGACAGCACCTCGATCAAGGACACAGCGGTGAAATATTCGATGAGCGAGGGCGCAGTACGGGTCGCGCTGCATCGCGGACTTGCGGCACTGACTGCCAAACTGCGGGACCACTAGTCATGGATACCGATCAACTCATTCGCTCGCTCGCGGCCGACAACGCCCATCGTGCACCGCGCGTCGGCGCGGTGCTGACAATGGCGCTGCTGGTCGCCGCGCCTCTGTCGATCCTGATCTTCGCCACCTTCCTCGGTGTGCGTCACGACGTGATGAGCGCGATGCGCAACCCATTCTTCGACATGAAGTTCGCGGTCACGCTGTCGCTCGCGATCCCGGCGATCATCGTCAGCCTGCATCTGTCGCGGCCCGAAGCCCTGATGCGCGGCTGGGGCTGGCTGCTGCTGCTGCCGGTCGGGCTGCTCGCGGTGGCGATCGGCAGCGAGGCGATGATGGCGCCGGCCATGCCGATGACGATGCGATTGATGGGCAAGAATTCCAGGGTGTGCCTGTTCGCAATCCCTGCGATGTCGCTGCCGCTGCTTGCCGGGGCCCTGTTCGGCCTGCGCCACGGCGCGCCGTCGCACCCCGCGCTCGCCGGTGCGCTCGCCGGCCTGGTGTCAGCCGGGCTCGCCGCGACGCTGTATGCCTCGCACTGCACCGACGACTCGCCGCTGTTCGTCGCGACCTGGTACACGCTCGCCACCGCGTTGGTGACGGCAATTGGCGCGCTGGTGGGCGCGAGGGTCTTACGCTACTAGCTCGCCGGCTTCACGTCGCCGGCGTCGCGCCCTGCTGCATGCGATGGAAGCGCAGCACCTGCTGCGCCGTCGAGCTGCGCAGCGCCTCGTAAGCGTCGCGCAGCGTCAGCATGTCGGTTTGCGAGCCGCCTGAGAGCTTCTCGCGCAGGGCGATGATGGCGCGGACGCTCGACCATTGCATGGCCGCGACCTTGGCGAGGATCATCACGCCCTCGATCCGGCTTTCGATCATCATGGTCTCGGCGGTCTCGACTGCGACGCCCGCAAGCGCCGCGAGCCCTGCATTGGTTTCGTCGAACTTGCCCTGCTCTGCGAAAGTGGCGACCTGGAGCTCGGTGAGGCGGCCGTCCTCGTGCAGCGACTTCACCAGCGCCCGCGCCATCTCGGTCTGCCGGGTCATGGTGGCGGCGCGGATCCGCTGAGCCGCTTCCTGGACCACGCTGGACACGTCGTCTGCGAGCTCCGGATGCGCGGCCTCCAGCTTCCTGCGCACGGTCAGGGAGGCCTTCGCGACCAGCTTCAAATAATGATGGCGGGGCAGGTCGGGCCGCAGGCCGATGCAGCTGGCGAGGTCGTCGTCACGTTCGGCGCGGGTCACGAGCTCGGCGAGAGTTCCCTCCGACAGTTGCGCGCCCGGATTGCTGACGGTCGATTGCACCACGCCCTCGTCGCCGCGGGTCACCAGCACGTCGCTCAGCGCTTCCGACAGCACCCGCCGCAGCGAGATCGCCTTGAGATGGGCCTGGCCCCTGGTACGCGCGATCTCGATCAGCGTCGCCTCGTCCAACCGTTCGGATTTCGACAGCACCGGGCCGGAAACCTCGATCACCTCGTCGAGCGCGAGCGTGCGGATGATCTTCGGCGGCGCAACCGCGATCGGTGCGAGGCGGGCGGCGAGCAGCACCCTGGCGGACGTCTCGATCTGCTCGATCAGGCATTGGAACACGTCGTCGAACACACGAACGTGGTCGTCGGAATAGTCCAAGGCGTTGCCCACGAAGAGATCGGTGACGCGGCGCAGCGTCTCGACCCGGTGCGCAACGGTGCCGTGCGAGAGCGCGGTTTGCAATTCCTCGAGCAGACTCTCGGATGATTTTGCGGATTTGGATCTCATTGCCCTGTCCTGGAGCGTTCGGCCCGGCAGCGGCTTCTGTCGCGCCGGGAGAAAATGGATTGGTCAGCTCGTTGCAATGCGGTTGCGCCCTTGTGCCTTGGCGGAATAGAGCGCGCTGTCGGCGCGCACGAGAAACGTGTCGGCAGTATCGTTGTCGCGCAGCGTCACGACGCCCGCGGAAATGGTCACGCGCATGCCCGGGGAGAATGCGCCCCAGTCCAGGTCGGCGACGATGCCGCGCAGCCGATCGAGCATGCGCGACGCCGCCTCGCGGTCGGTTCCCGGCAGCAGTAGCAAGAATTCCTCGCCGCCGTAGCGGCCGAAGCAGTCGGCCGGGCGGATATTGGCGAAAATGGTGATCGCGAAGGTGCGCAGCACCTCGTCGCCGACGGGATGGCCGTGGGCGTCGTTGATGCGCTTGAACCAGTCGAGGTCGATCAGTGCGATCGCGCAAGGCTTCGACGTGTGCCGCGATTTTTCGATCTCGGCATCGAGAAGCCGCATGATGCAGCCGCGGTTGTAGGAGCCGGTGAGCTCGTCGAGCTCAGCCAACTCCTCGATGCGCTGATAGGCGGCCTTCAGCTCGATGCTGCGCCGGTACAGGATCTTGCGCAGCGTGGCGCCGAACAGGCCGAGGAAGGCGCACTGTCCGATCACCAGCACGAAGCACAGCATCGAGGCGGCCCGTTGCAGCTGGGTCGTCACCGGCAGTCCGATTGGCAAGTCCGAGGCGAGGAAGACCAAGGCGAGCCCGCACGTGGCGAGACCCCAGGTGAGCATCGCCTGACTAGAGGTCATACGAAGCGTGCCGAAGGCGAAGATCAGAAACAGCACGGCAATGAACGCGACTCCGACTGTCGGCACCGCGAGCAGGAACAGCAGCTGCAGCGTCATATGCGCCGAGATCTGAAAGACGGTGAGGTAATGATCCTCGAACCGGTCGGCGAAGCCCGCTTCCGACAGCACGGTGAAGGTCCCGATGATCAGAAGGCCGCTGAGCCAGAACAGTGACGGAACGCCCATGGAGATCACGCCGTCAAAGGCGTAGAGCAGCAGGACGGAGGCGCCGAGCGAATAGCTCGCCACCTGGCCGACATACATCTGGCGCCGCTGCCGGATCCGGCGCGCGAGGACTTCGGGTGCCGCTGCCTCGGTCGTCAGGGCGAGATCCGCGGCCTCAGCGGCATTCCTCTCGGGAAGGGACGTCGCAGCCGTGCTCATGGTCCCGCCAATGGTGGATGTCAGTCCAAAAATCTACGTCGCAAGCCTTTAGGTTTGGTATCCTTCGAAACCGAATCCACGCTGTACAGCGCGGCAGCGCGGGACGTCGACCGCTCCAGGAATTTGCCGGCGATTAGGCATCGTGTGCGAGGCGGTCGAGCCAAAGCGGGGCTTCGGAAGACATATGTCGTGCTAGGCTGCTAAGGTTCCATGCAGGTCGGGCCGTCTACGCTGGGATGGCATTGCTCAGGAAAGTACTTCATTACTATGTTACCGTTCGTGAGCGAGGCGCCCAGCCGCGGGTGGCAAAAGGAAATTTCGCGTATGTGGGGTAGATCACACAGCCTCCCGTATGACTGCGGTAGGTTCAACAATTTTACCCCTCCCGTCGAACCGTCTGCCGCATCGACCCGACCAACCTTGCGAGACGGCCTTTGAGCGTGACACAAGCGGCTTCGGACGAGATCCTGATCGCCAGGATCGCTCAAGGCGACCGGCTCGCCATGCAGGTGCTGTACGGGCGGCACCATGTCAGGGTGTATCGGTTCGGCCTCCGGCTCGTGCGGGACGAGCAGGCGGCGGAAGACCTCATCAGCGAGGTATTTCTCGACGTCTGGCGTCAAGCCGGCAAATTCGAGGGCCGATCCGCCGTTTCCACCTGGCTGCTGGCCATTACCCGATTCAAGGCCCTGTCTGCGCTTCGGCGCAGGAAGGATTTTGAGTTGGACGACGACGCCGCGAACGCGATCGAGGATACGTCCGACAATCCGGAAACGGCGGTGCAGAAGAAGGATACCAGTGAAGCGTTGCGGGAGTGCCTGACGGGCCTCTCGCCGGACCATCGGGAGATCGTCGATCTCGTCTACTACCACGAGAAGTCCGTGGAAGAGGTGGCCGAAATCGTTGGCATCCCGGAGAACACTGTGAAGACGCGCTTGTTCTATGCGCGCAAGAAATTGGCCGAACTGCTGAAGGCAGCCGGCATTGAGCGAGGCTGGCCATGATGGCTTTGAGCAAGAAAATGCTGGAGCAAGAGCCCGGTGAAATTGAACTGCTGCTGCCGTGGCACGCCGCCGGCACGTTGAACCCGCGCGATGCGCGCCGCGTCGACGAGGCGCTGGCGCGCGATCCCGAGCTCGCGAAGCAATACGCCGCGATCCGCGGCGAGTATGAAGAGACCATCCATCTGAACGAGAGTCTGGGTGCTCCGTCGGCGCGCGCGATGCAGAAGCTGTTCGCCGCGATCGACGCCGAGCCGGCGCGGGCGGCCGGTTCGCTGCCGCTGTCGGCGCGCATCGCGACCTTCTTTGCGAGCCTGTCGCCGCGCACGCTGGCCTGGTCGGCGAGCCTTGGCGCCATGGCCCTCGTGCTGCAAGCCGGAATCATCGGCGCCGTGTTGACGAAGACCCAGACTGCGACCTTCCAGACTGCTTCGCTCTCGACTAGCGCTCCGCTCACACGCGACCTCGGCACGACCGTCCCGCCAGCGCGCGCGCTGGTGCGCTTCACGCCCGAGGCGCGCGTCGCCGACATCACCGCATTGCTCGACGGCTACCAGGCTTCGATCATCGGTGATGCCAAGGGCGGCATGTTCCGCCTCCAGTTCGACAAGGCGATGAGCCAGGACGAACTCGCCTCGCTGCTCGGCAAGATGCAGCGCGAGAAGTTCGTCAACCTCGCCGTCGCGGCGCCGTAAGGCGCTTCCAAGCTGATGACGCGCAAGTCCGAAAGTGGAGTAAGAGCCGGGGTCTGCGCTTCGTCGGTCGCAGCCGCGCTTTTGCTCGCCGCCTGTCTGGGCGTCGAGGTTGCGCAGGCGCAGGCGATCATGCGCACGCCGACGATCAGCGTCCCCTCCCGAATGCCGACCATTTCTCCCGGCATCGCCGCACGCGTCAGTCCGGGTGTTGCCGCCAGAGCGGTGGTCGTCGGCCGCGGCCCCGGCCCGGTCGTGACGACGAGGATTTCGGCGCGGATGGGGCCGACGCCGGTGCTGCCTTACGCGCGCTACTCCCCGAACCTCTATCCCGCCTGTACCGCGCCCGATCGCGACGCCGGCGGTGAATGCCTGGCGCAGCAGAACGCAGGCGGCGATGGCTCGGGCAAATCGGGCAAGAAGACCGCCGGAAAGGGGCGCGGCAACAACACGCCCGTCGCCGCGGATTTGCGCACCTTCACCGACGAATTCGTCGCCGAGATCGATGGTGGGCTGTCGTCGACCCAGGCCGACGAGCTTGCGCGCCGCCATGGCCTGACCCGCGTGTCCTCCGAGAATTTTCCGCTGATCGGGGCAACGTTCGGACTGTTCCGCATCACCGACGGCCGGCCCTCCGCGACGGTGCGGCGCGAATTCGCGGCCGACGGCAGCGTGCGCTCGGTCCAGCCGAACTTCCGCTACCTGCTGCAGGACCAGAAATCGTCGGTGCCGACCGAGGGAGATCCCGCGCAATATGCGCTGGCCAAACTCCGCCTGCCACAGGCACATACGCTGGCGCATGGCGCCAATGTGACGGTCGCCGTCATCGACTCCGGCATCGACGTCCGACATCCCGAACTTGCCAATTCCATTGCCGACAATTTCGATGCGCTCGGCAGCGCCGAAGGCCCGCACATTCATGGCACCGGCATTGCCGGCGCCATCGTGGCGCATGCCAAGCTGATGGGCAGCGCCCCCGAGGCGCGCATCATCGCCATCCGCGCCTTCGGCGGCACCACCGGCGGGGCCGAGAGCTCGTCCTACATCATCCTACGCTCGCTGAACTATGCCGCCGAGCACGGCGCGCAGATCGTCAACATGAGCTTTGCCGGTCCCAAAGACGCGGTGATCGAGCGGGCCATCGCGGCGACCGCCGCGCGTGGCCTGGTGCTGGTCGCAGCCGCCGGCAATGCCGGAGCGAAATCGCCGCCGCTCTATCCGGCCGCCAATCCCAACGTGATTGCGGTCAGCGCGACCGACCAGCAGGACAGGCTATTCACCGCCTCCAATCGTGGCAACTACATCGCGGTCGCGGCCCCCGGCGTCGATATCTTCCTGCCGGCGCCTGACGGCAAATACCAGATGACGTCGGGCACCTCGTTCTCGGCCGCCTATGTCTCCGGCGTCGCGGCGCTGCTGCTCGAGCGCAACTACGCCTTGAAGCCGGAAGCGCTGCGCACGACGCTGGCGAAGACGGCGCGCGACCTCGGTTCACCCGGGCGAGATGATCTGTTCGGCGATGGCGAGGCCGACGCGTTTGCCGCGGTCATGGCCGTTCCCGCCGCCGGCGCGACGCCAGTCGCGGCCGCGTCCGGTACAACAAAACGTGAAGATATCGAGAAGCGTCGCGACGAGCCCGGCATCCGCGCATTAGAGCAACCCTCGTTGTCGAGCACCGAGGATAAAGCCACGGTTTCTCAAGCGGATAGGCCGGCGACGCGATAGCGGCTGCGACAATTTTGCGCGCGGCGCGAAGGTCGAAAAATCAAACGCTGCATTGAACGTTCGACCCGCTGCCACGACCAAATTATGTGGGAGCGGTTATCCCTCCCCATAAGTCATATCAGGCGCGAGCGCCCATCCACCCCAAGCGCCCATATGGCTCGACCCGTCCGGTTGTCCCCCCGGACGGGTCTTTTCTTTTTGGACGTGCCATTCCTAGAAGCCCTGCGCGAGATCAGCTCCCGGTCGAGAGATCGTGGCTCGCTCATCACCGCTCTGCCGCACGTCGCAAGCGCGCTATGCTTGTGCGAAGCTTGACTCCGAAACCGCTTGAATCTCCGCACGACTACGGAGTTTGGCGACGAAAACCTCGTCGTTGCTGGACAAGTCAAAACTTTTCCACAAAATATTCACGTCGCGTCTAAATTGATTCGTGTGCGTTGCGTCGCGTCCGTATTTTCTCCTGACGGGCTGATTTATGACACATCGCCAAGAGGCTATTCGCGACGTGGCTATTGGCCGCGACATTGCGGCACGCTGGTGCGCTCTCGCGGAGCAGCGGCTGGTGCATCTCTCCGAGATGTTCGAGACCGGGCGCTGGCGCCGCTATCATTCCGAGATCGCATTTCTCGAAAACATCCAGGAAGCGAAGCTCGCCGTCCAGACCTGGCGCGCGCTTGCCACCGGCGCCGATGTCGCTACGGCGGCCGCGAGCGTGTCGCCCGCATTCGGCTGGTCGCCGGCGACGATGCCCCGCATGTTTCCGCGCGAGCAGCAGGCGCAGACCGTGCAGCCGAAGGCCGTGCACATCGCCCCGGAGACCGCCGTGCCGGTCAGGCTCGATTCCAAGCCGGGCGTTCTCGCCGAAATCTCCGAAGCCTCGACCGCGCCGGTCGCTGCGCCTGCCCCGATCGCACCGCTCAACGTGCCGGCTGCCATGGCGCCGCCCACCGCGCCCGTCACGATGACGGGGCCCAAGGTGCCGGCCGCGCCCAAGGCGCTGGCGGCGATGGCGGCGCTTCTGCCGCAGTTCTCTCCGCCGGCAGCCGAAATTGTCGCAGCCCCCGAGCGCCTGGTTGAGTTCACCTTCAACCTCGACGGCCTCGAAGCGAAGTACCCGCTGCTGCGGAACGCGTTCTAAAGGAATGCTTGAGACGGACGCAGCGCCCTCCAACCCGTCATCCTGAGCTGCGAGGTAAGCGGCGCAATGCGCCGATTGGCGAGCCTCGAAGGATGAGCGGCCCGTGTGCCAGCCCCACCGCGGCTTATTTCTTCGACCGGGGCTCTCCCGCGCGGCGCCGTGCAAGCTGACTCACCGAATCCCAATCCGACTTGATGAGCGCTTCCTTCTTGGCGCGGCTCCATCCCTTGAGTTGCCGCTCGGCGGAATGCCGTCAGTCATCCGATCAAAAGACTCGGACCACACCAGGACGACGGGGCGCCTCGAGTAGGTGTACCCCTGATAGGCGCCGGCATTGTGCCCGTCGACACGCCTCGACACGTCGTCGCCGGTGGCGCTTCCGATGTAGAAAGAACCATCAGCCCAACGCAACATGTAGACGTAGATGCCCACAACATCATCCTTCGAGGCTCCCCGCGCGGCGCTTCGCACCGCACGGCTCACACCTCAGGAATGACGGCACCGTGTTTGTTGTCAACATTGCATCAAACAACTTTTGAGTGTTGATTTCGATGCGAACCCAGCGCCCCGTTTGAGGCGCGAAGCCTGGGACGCAACGCGTCCCGGGGAGAGCCTCGAAGGATGCACGGCCCGTCCGCCGATAGCGCGCTTACCGCCGCACCGCATTCCCGCCGACGACCAATTGCGCGAACCGCTGCGCGCCGTCCACCGACAGGTCGGAGGTCACGGCGCGCGCGTGATCGAGCCCGACCACGGCGCCGCGCGGGGTTTCCGAGATCATGTTGTTGTTGACGAGCGCGGTGCCGGCGCCGGGCACGACGGACACGCCGACGCCGGCCAGTGCCTTGCGGATCACGTTGCCCGTGATGGCGACGTCGCGGAGATATTTGCCCCAGCCGGCGACGATGCCGTAGGACGGCGCGTTCTCGATCACGTTGCCCGTGACCGATGAATCCGCCTCGATGTAGATGCCGATGCCGGCATCGTCATCCGGCGCGGTGCCGATCGGCCGCTTCGGGATCAGATTGCGGATGATGTTGCCCTGGACCACGGCGATGCGGCCGCCTTCGTTGAAATTGCAGACGGAGACGCCGACGGCGGCGCCGTCCACAATGTTATTGGCAATCACCGCGGCCTCGAACGCGAACTCCGAATACAGCGCGACCTCGCGCACGTCGCTGACGCTGTTGCCGGTGATGTGGATGTTCGAGGCCGAGTTGCCGCGCACGGCAGAGTAATCGCAGTTCTTGATGCGATTGCCGCGCACGATGACGTTGCCGGCGCGGAACGCGTTGATCGCGTTGCCGTACTGGCCGGAGCCGCCGGGGCCGGCCTTGATGTCCTCGATGCGGTTATCAGTGACCAGCGTGCCGTCATCGCCGGTGGCGGTGCGCAGGATCTCGATGCCGTTGTCATTGGTGCCGGTGATGGTGTTGCGGGAGACGCTGAGACCCCTGGCGTCGAACGACACCACTGCCGTCACCGCGAT
This sequence comes from Bradyrhizobium sp. WSM4872, assembly GCF_055811715.1. Lineage (NCBI taxonomy): Bacteria > Pseudomonadati > Pseudomonadota > Alphaproteobacteria > Hyphomicrobiales > Nitrobacteraceae > Bradyrhizobium > Bradyrhizobium sp. WSM4872. Next base: position 108,201 of record NZ_JBVVPT010000026.1, read on the forward strand.
GTTGGTAAAGATGTTGCCCGAGATGTCGCCGGAGACCTGCTCGAGCCAGATGCCGCTGCCGCCGGACCTCGTGATCGCGCAATCGGTGATGCGGACGTCGCGCCCGCCCAGCACGTGGATCAGCCCGCGTCGTGCTGGCAGCGGAATGCCGCTGCCGTCGAAGGTGATGCCGGAAAGGCCGATTGCATCGGAGCCGTCGCTCTGGATCGCCGACGCCCCGCCGGTGAAGACGAATTCTGTCGCGCCGCGCACGCCGATCAGTTGCGCGCCATTCGGCAAGCGTAGCAGTCCCGTACGGTAGATGCCGGGTGGCAGCGCCAGCGGCATCTGCGCGCGCGCGGCCTCGTCGATCGCACGCTGGAGTGCACGGGTCTGATCCTCGCTGCTGCCGGGTCGCACGCCATATTGCGTGGCGTCGCGGCCGAGCAGCGACGTCAGCGGCGCTGCACGCGCGGCGTCGGCTGGGATCGCGAGCGCGCCGGCGATGCCTGCGGTCGATGCTCCGATGAGATGGCGGCGATTGAGGTCCATGGATGCGTCCTCCGGCGGACGCGGGGGTCCGCAGCGGTTAGGTAGCGCAGAAATGGGCAGGGGCGGCCGGGGCCGTGAGGATTGTTCGCGGTAGGGTTAAATGTTTACGCAGTCGTGTTTCGAGCTTTCCGTGCCAACTGTACCATCTCCATCAGCATCGCTTCCCCGGCGTCCACCAGTTCCTCGAGCGTGATCCGCGGCGCGCCCTTGCGGCGCACGGCGCCACTGCGCGCGAGCAGGGGAATATGGATGAACGCCGCAAGCTGCGGCCCGCCGGCCCTGACGTTTTCGATCGCGCGCCAGCTCAGGTAATTGCAGAGATAGGCGCCGGCGTCGCGCGAGGGGCGCGCGTCGATGCCGGTGAGGCGGGCAGCGCGCAGCAGCCTTGCGGTGTGCGGGCCGAAAATCATCGCGTCCGCATCGCCGGCGATGCCGCGCTTGCTCGAGCGGGTGTTGGCGGCATCGGGCCACAGCATGGTGACGGCGTTGCGCGCGCGGCTCTCGATGCGCAGATAGGGCGTGCGTGCGGCGAGGCCGAACATCAGCAGCGCATCGGGCTTCTCTCTCGCAAGCACCTCCGGCAATTGCCGGTCGACCGCGGCATAGGTGACCGGGAAGATGTGGCTGGAGATTGCGGCATCGTCGAGTGCGGGACGGCGCAATTGCGCCAGCCGAGCGACCAGTGGCTGGGTCGGATTGTAGGGCGCGCCGGGAAACGGGCCGAAGCCGGTGAGCAAAATGCGGAGCTTGTCGCTCATTGCAGCAACTCCAGGATCTTTTCGGCGGCGAGCGCCGGTGTGAGATGGCCGTCGGCCACCTCAGTCTCGATCTTCCGGACCTTGGTCCGCACCGACGCCTCGCTGCGCAACCGCGCCAGCATGCGTTGCTCCAGCATCGACCACATCCATTTCACCTGCTGCTCGCGCCGCCGTGCGGCGAAGTCGCCGGATGCATTCATCGCCTTGCGGTGATCGAGGACCTTCTGCCAGATCTTCGCGATGCCGTCGCCGGTCAGCGCCGAATAGGTCTCGACCGGCGGATGCCAGTGCTCGGAGCGTGGCGTCAGGATATGCAGCGCGCCGCGATAGTCGGCGGCGGTGATGTTGGCGCGCTTGAGATTGTCGCCGTCGGCCTTGTTGATCGCGATCATGTCGGCGACCTCGACCAGGCCCTTCTTGATGCCCTGCAATTCGTCGCCGCCGCCCGGCAGCATCAGGGCCAGGAAGAAATCGGTCATATCGCAGACCGCGGTTTCGGACTGGCCGATGCCGACGGTCTCGACCAGCACGACGTCGAAGCCGGCGGCTTCGCAGAGCAGCATCGCCTCGCGTGTCTTGGCCGCGACGCCGCCGAGCGTGCCCGAGGACGGCGAGGGGCGGATGAAGGCGTCGTCGGAGGCCGAGAGCCGGGCCATCCGCGTCTTGTCGCCGAGGATCGAACCGCCGCTACGCGCCGAGGACGGATCGACCGCGAGCACCGCGACCTTGTGGCCTTGCTCGATGAGATGGGTGCCGAGCGTGTCGATGGTGGTGGATTTGCCGACGCCGGGCGAGCCGGTGATGCCGACGCGGACCGCTCTGCCGGTGTCAGGCAAGAGCGTCTGCACCAGCTCGCGCGCCAGCGCCTGATGGTCGCTGCGCCGGCTCTCGACCAGCGTGATGGCCCGCGCCAGCGCCGCGCGGCTGCCGGCGCGAAGGTCATGGGCGAGGGATTTGATGTCCAGTGAAGGCTTTTTCTCAACCATGCCCTGCTTTACAACGCCCGCGCGGGGCAGGCGAGGGCCGCCCGCTCGATATCATCGGGATGTCGCCGCCACCCCCGTCCGCACCGGCTTCACCTTCCGCCATGCCCAGACCATCACCGGCCACAGCAGCGCCCCGATCGCCATGGCGGCGAGGATCGCGGCCACGGGGCGCTCGAAAAACGGCAAAATGCTGCCGTCCGACTTGATCAGCGAGGTCACAAACGCCTGCTCGACCATGGTACCCATGACGATGCCGAGCACCATCGCGGCGACGGGATAGCCGTTCGCCTCCATGACATAGCCGATCACGCCGAAGGCGGCGACGGTGACGACGCCGAACATGTTGTTGCCGATCGCGAAGGAGCCGACCGCGCAGCACAGCATGATGATCGGCATGATGGCGGAGCGCGGTGCCAGCAGGATGTAGGCGGCAACCCGGATCATGGCGATACCGAGCGGGATCATCAAAATGTTCGCGATGATGAACATCAGATAGATCGCGTACATGCTCGACGCCTTCTCGGTGAACAGCGTCGGCCCGGGGTTGAGCCCCTTCATGTAGAGCACGCCGATCGCGATCGCGGCGATGGTGTCGCCGGGGATGCCGAACAACAATGATGGCACCCAGCCCGAGGCGATGCTGGCATTGTTGCTGGCGCCGGCCTCGACCAGGCCCTCGACATGGCCGGTGCCGAACTTTTCCGGTTCCTTGGAGAAGCGCTTTGACATCGCGTAGGACACCCAGGCGGCCATGTCGGCGCCGGCGCCGGGCAGCACGCCGATGATGATGCCGACGATGTTTCCGCGCGTCATCTGCCAATGGTATTTCTTGGTCAGCTTCCACTGGCCGGCCATGATGCTTCCGAATTTGCGCCGCGGCAGCGGCGGCGGCTCGGGCGTCAGCATCGCGCGCATCACCTGGGCCACCGCGAACACGCCGACCAGCGCGGGGATGGGCTCGATGCCGCCGAACAGATCGGTGAGGCCGAAGGTGAAGCGCGGCACGCCGCCGGGATTTTCGATGCCGACGCAGGAGACCAGCAGGCCGAGGAACATGCCGGCGATCGCCTTCACAGGCGAGGAGCGCGCCACCAGCGTCGCACACATCAGCCCGAGCAGCGCCAGCCAGAAATACTCGAAGGTCGAGAACGACAGCGCGATCTCGGCCAGCGGCGGCGCCAGGATCATCAGCGACAGCACGCCGGCGATGCCGCCGACGGCCGAGAACCACACGCCTGCCCCGAGCGCCAGCTCGGCCTGTCCCTTGCGGGTCATGGCGTAGGCCTCGTCGGCATAGGCGGCGGAGGCGGGCGTTCCCGGGATGCGCAGCAGCGCACCGGGAATGTCGCCGGAGAAGATCGCCATCGAGGACGCCGCCACGATGGTCGCAATCGCCGCAATCGGCGAGAGGTAGAAGGTGACGGGGACGAGCAGGGCGGTTGCCATCGTCGCCGACAGGCCCGGCAGCGAGCCGATCACGAGCCCGTACACGGAGGCTGCGAACATCGCGATGATGACCTCCCAGGTGGAGATCAGAGCGAACGCTTCAATCAGGGTTTTCAGCATGGGATCACCAGGGCGTCGGCAACAGGCCGGCGGGCAGCGGCACGCGCAGCAGCTTGCCGAAGATCAGGTGGATGGCGAACGGCGCCAGCGCGGCGAGCGGCAGCGCCAGCTTCCACTTCGCCCCCAACGCTGTCGAGGTGACGTAGACCATGATCGCCGCGGTGATGATGAAGCCGAGCCGATCGGCCGCCACCACGTAGAACAGCAGCAGCGCCGGGGGCAGCAGTGCGCGCAGGCTGTAGAATCTTCCCTGCGGCGGCGGGGCAGTCGCTGCCTGGCCATCCTCGAGCGGGATCAGTTCCTCCGCCTCCTCGAAGGTGTGGCCGATCCCGAACACGATCGCGAGCCCGCACAGCGCAAGCCCAATGCCGATCACGAGCGGAAATACGTTGGGGCCGACCGGCTGCCCCGGCACCGGCGGCAGCAGCCAGCCGCCATAGGCGGCTGCTGTGCCGAGCACGACGAGAAACGATCCCGTGACTGAGTCGGGAAGGCGCATGGGAGAATCCTATGAGAGGTGTTCTCCCTCTCCCCGCGCGCGGGGAGAGGGTCGGGGTGCGGGGGGCGCGCCGCGGGGGGGGTGTAAGGTGGATTGGCGGCGAGGGCCCCGCCCCCCGCAGGCGCGCGGGGCCCGGGGGACGCCCCGGCCCCCGCCGCCGGGGGGCGGG
>NZ_JBVVPT010000027.1:0-110494 GCF_055811715.1 Bradyrhizobium sp. WSM4872
GGGGTGGGGTACGGCTCATGGTCTGAAGATCATAGCGAGATCGCCTCAATGTTCAATAGTTCTTGAACCAATTGACTCCCGGCTCGGCCCCACCGATAGTTCAATAATCGTTGAACATAGGAAATTCTCGGATGAGCGTATTCTGGTTAGCCTTGGCGGCCTTTGCGATCGGTACGGAAGGCTTTGTCATTGCAGGGCTTTTGCCGTCGATCGCAACTGACCTAGCGATTTCCGTCCCCGCCGCCGGCCAGTTGGTCACGGCCTACGCCCTCACCTACGCGGTCGGCTCGCCGATCCTGGCGGTGACTCTGAACAATATCGACCGCCGCACCGTGCTGGCTCTGGCGCTATCGACCTTCATCGCCGGAAACCTCGCGGCGATGGTTGCGTCGAATTACGCCTTGCTGCTGGCCTCGCGCATGTTGATGGCGCTGGGCTCCGGGCTGTGCATGCCGACCGCGCTCGCCGTATCCGTGGCCGTCGCCGCGCCTGAGCGACGCGGCCGTGCGGTGGCACTCGTCACCTCAGGCCTCACGGTTGCGACCGTGATCGGCGTTCCCCTCGGCAATCTCGTCGGCAGCCTGCTCGGCTGGCGTGCGACCTTTGCCATGGTCGCCCTGATCGGTGCCGTTGCGCTCGCCGGCCTCCTGCTCGGTCTGCCCCGCGGTCTGCCGCGCAACACGGCCTCGCTCGGCGAGCGGCTGGCTGTGGCGCGTCACCGCAATGTCCTGACGGCACTTCTGATCACGATTTTTTGGGCGCTCGGCGGCTTCACCGTGTTCACCTATTTCGCGGTCCCGCTGCGCGGCCTTGGATTCGATGCCTCGCAGATCAGCCTCGCACTGCTGGTGTTCGGCGGCGCCGCCGCGATCGGGAACATGCTCGGCGGCGTCCTGGCCGACCGGCTCGGCACGCTCGCCACAGCAGGTCTCGGGCTCGCGGGCATGGCCAGCGCGCTGATCCTGCATTCGCTGGTCCTGAAGCTGATGCCGGGACAGGCGCATTATGCGGTACTGGGCGCGATCTTCCTCTGGGGCATCTCGGGCTGGGCGTTCTACCCGGCCCAGGTCGCCAGCATCATCCGGATCGAGCCGCAGGCCTCGATGATCGCGCTCTCGCTCAACGCCTCGGCCATGTATCTCGGCTTTGCGATCGGCGGTGCCTTGGGCGGCGCCGTGCTTGCAGCGTGGAGCCCGGCCGATCTCGGCTGGGTCGGCGGATTGAGCGTTTCGGCGGCTCTTCTGGTGCATGTCGCCCGCGGCTGGCAGGCCCGGCCAAAACCGGTCAAAATTGCCGGTTGATGGGCGTTTTTCGGGGTTTCGCCGCCCCGAAAACTGTTCTAAGACCCACCCCGCGCGCGAGGGGGGACCACCGCGCTCTCGGCCAAAGGGACGCGCAGCAGGCGCGCCCTTTTTTTGTGCCCAAATTCCACTTCGGCGAGAGTTGATGCCCAAACGTACAGACATCACCACCATCCTGATCATCGGCGCCGGTCCCATCGTGATCGGCCAGGCCTGCGAGTTCGACTATTCGGGCACCCAGGCGGTGAAGACGCTGAAGGAAGAGGGCTATCGCATCGTCCTCGTCAATTCCAATCCGGCCACCATCATGACCGACCCGGAATTGGCCGATGCGACATATATCGAGCCGATCACGCCCGAGATCGTCGCGAAAATCATCGAGAAGGAACGTCACGTCATCCCCGGCGGCTTCGCGCTGCTGCCGACCATGGGCGGACAGACCGCGCTGAACTGCGCGCTGTCGCTGCGCCAGCAAGGTACGCTCGACAAGTTCGACGTCGAGATGATCGGCGCCACCGCGGACGCGATCGACAAGGCCGAGGACCGCCAGCTGTTCCGCGAGGCCATGACGAAGATCGGGCTCGAGACGCCGAAGTCGCGGCTCGCCAACGCCTCCGCCCTGAAGAAGTCCTTCCGCGACAAGTACCAGGCCGAACGCGCAAAGGCCTCGGGCGCGGCGCTCGCAGAGCTCGAGCGGCAGTGGACGCTTGGCGAGAGCGACCGTCGCAAGCGCTACCAGGAATATGCGCTCGGCCAGGCGCTGATGGCGCTCTCCGAGATCGGCCTGCCCGCGATCATCCGCCCCTCCTTCACCATGGGCGGCACCGGCGGCGGCATTGCCTACAACAAGGAAGAGTTCCTCGACATCATCGAGCGCGGCCTGGATGCGTCTCCCACCAACGAAGTGCTGATCGAAGAATCCGTGCTCGGCTGGAAAGAGTACGAGATGGAGGTGGTGCGCGACAAAAAGGACAATTGCATCATCGTCTGCTCGATCGAGAACCTCGATCCGATGGGCGTGCACACCGGTGATTCCATCACGGTGGCGCCGGCGCTGACGCTGACCGACAAGGAATACCAGATCATGCGCGACGCCTCGCTGGCGGTGCTGCGCGAGATCGGCGTCGAGACCGGCGGCTCCAACGTGCAGTTCGGCGTCAATCCCGAAGACGGCCGCATGGTCGTCATCGAGATGAATCCGCGCGTGTCGCGTTCCTCCGCCCTGGCTTCGAAAGCCACCGGCTTTCCGATCGCAAAGGTCGCCGCCAAGCTTGCGGTCGGCTATACGCTCGACGAAATCGCCAATGACATCACCGGCGGCGCCACCCCGGCCTCGTTCGAGCCGACGATCGACTATGTCGTCACCAAGGTGCCGCGTTTCGCCTTCGAGAAATTCCCCGGCGCCTCCACCACGCTGACCACGTCGATGAAGTCGGTCGGCGAAGTCATGGCGATCGGCCGCACCTTCCAGGAAAGCCTTCAGAAGGCATTGCGCGGGCTCGAAACCGGTCTCACCGGCCTCGACGAGATCGAGATCGAAGGTCTCGGCCGCGACGACGACAAGAATGCGATCCGCGCTGCGCTCGGCACGCCGACACCGAACCGGCTGCTCCAGGTCGCGCAGGCGATGCGGCTCGGCTGGTCGGACGAGGAGATCTTCAATTCCTGCAAGATCGATCCGTGGTTCCTCAGCGAGATGCGCGGCATCGTCGATATGGAAGCGAAGGTCCGCAAGAACGGCCTGCCAGGCAACGCCTTCGGCATGCGCACGCTCAAGGCCATGGGCTTCTCCGATGCCCGGCTCGCGGTGATCGCGGAGACGACTGAGGCCGAAGTCACGGCGAAGCGCCACGCGCTCGGCGTTCGCCCGGTTTACAAGCGCATCGACACCTGCGCGGCCGAGTTCGCCTCGCCCACCGCCTACATGTACTCGACCTATGAGGCGCCGTTCGCGGGCACGCCTGCGGACGAGAGCTCGCCGTCCGACAAGAAGAAGGTCATCATCCTCGGCGGCGGACCGAACCGCATCGGCCAGGGCATCGAGTTCGACTATTGCTGCTGTCACGCCTGCTTCGCGCTGCACGACGCCGGCTACGAATCCATCATGGTCAACTGCAACCCGGAGACGGTGTCGACCGACTACGACACGGCCGACCGGCTCTATTTCGAGCCGCTCACCGCCGAGGACGTGCTGGAGATCATCGCGAAGGAACGCACCAACGGCACGCTGCACGGCGTGATCGTGCAGTTCGGCGGCCAGACCCCGCTCAAGCTCGCGCGTGCGCTGGAAGCCGCCGAAGTGCCGATCCTCGGCACCTCGCCCGACGCCATCGACCTTGCGGAAGACCGCGACCGCTTCAAGCGGGTGCTCGACAAGCTGCGGCTGAAGCAGCCCAAGAACGGCATCGCCTATTCAGTCGAGCAAGCGCGCCTGGTCGCAACCGATCTCGGCCTGCCGCTGGTGGTGCGCCCGTCCTACGTGCTCGGCGGCCGCGCGATGCAAATCATCCGCGAGGAGAACCAGCTCAGCGATTACCTGCTCGGCACGCTGCCGGAGCTGGTGCCGGGCGACGTCAAGGCGCGCTACCCGAACGACAAGACCGGCCAGATCAACACCGTGCTCGGCAAGAACCCGCTGCTGTTCGACCGCTATCTGTCCGATGCGACCGAGATCGACGTCGACTGCCTCTGCGACGGCAAGGACACCTTCATCGTCGGCATCATGGAGCACATCGAGGAAGCCGGCATCCATTCCGGCGACAGCGCCTGCTCGCTGCCGCCGCACTCGCTGGACGACAAGATGATCGAGGAGCTGGAGCGGCAGACCCGCGAGCTGGCGCTCGGCCTCGACGTGGTCGGCCTGATGAACGTGCAATACGCCATCAAGGACGGCGAGATCTACGTGCTCGAAGTCAATCCGCGCGCCTCGCGCACGGTGCCCTTTGTCGCCAAGGTGGTCGGCACGCCGGTTGCGAAGATCGCGGCGCGCATCATGGCCGGCGAGAAGCTTGCCGATTTCAAGCTGAAGAAGGCGAACTTCGAGCATGTCGGCGTGAAGGAATCGGTATTTCCGTTCGCCCGTTTCCCCGGCGTCGATACCGTGCTCGGCCCTGAGATGCGCTCGACCGGCGAGGTCATGGGCATCGACCGCTCCTTTGCGGTGGCGTTCGCCAAGAGCCAGCTCGGCGGCGGCACGCGGGTGCCGCGCAAGGGCACGGTGTTCGTCTCGGTTCGCGAGAGCGACAAGACGCGCATCACCGAGGCCGTTCGCGAGCTGCATTCGCTCGGCTTCAAGGTGCTGGCGACGTCGGGCACGGCCCGCTTCCTGACCGACCAGGGCATCCCGACCGAGAAGGTGAACAAGGTGCTGGAGGGCCGGCCGCACATCGTCGACGCCATTACCAATGGCGACGTCCAGCTCGTCTTCAACACCACCGAAGGCCCGCAGGCGCTCGCCGACAGCCGTTCTCTGCGGCGCGCGGCCCTCTTGCATAAAGTGCCGTATTACACCACTCTTTCCGGGGCCGTGGCGGCCGCGCAGGGCATCCGCGCCTATCTGGGCGGGGACCTTGAGGTTCGGACCCTGCAGAGCTACTTTTCGGAAACCTGATCGCGAGCAGGAGGCCCAATCTCCCGCTAAGTGATTGGCGATGAAGCCAATATGGCCGGAGGAACTGTCCGGCCATATGGTTGTTCTGTTCCGGCGCCAAGCCCATATGAACGTTCGGCGGCAAGCGCTTGAGCCCCCGGACAGACTGACGAATCAAGTTGCGTGCGCGCTGACATTTCAGGGCGCGCGCGACCGAAGGACGAGAGAAGAGATGGAAAAGGTACCGATGACAGCGGGCGGCTTTGCCGCGCTCGGGGAAGAACTGAAGAAGCGCCAGTCGGAGGACCGTCCGCGTATCATCGAGCATATCGCCGAGGCGCGCTCGCACGGAGACCTGTCGGAAAACGCGGAATACCACGCCGCGAAGGAAGAGCAGTCCCACAATGAAGGCCGCATCGCCGAGCTCGAGGACAAGCTGGCGCGCGCTGACATCATCGACATCTCAAAGCTGTCCGGCGACACCATCAAGTTCGGCGCGACCGTGACACTGGTCGACGAGGACACCGAGAAGAAGACGGTGTGGCAGATCGTCGGCGAGGTCGAGGCCGACGCCAAGAAGGGCCGCATCTCCATCACCTCGCCGCTCGCGCGCGCGCTGATCGGCAAGAAGAAGGGCTCAACCGTCGAGGTCAACGCACCCGGCGGCGCCAAGGCTTACGAGATCACCAAGGTCGAGTGGCGGTAGCGATTTGCCGTTGCGTTTGATTTGAAAAGGCCGCGCGATGCGCGGCCCTTTTTGTTGCTGCATGTTGCGGGGAATGTGAGGTGAAGCGCTCACTCAGCCCTGGTGTCCCGGACGCTCTGCAGCGCACCGCTGAAGAAGCGTTGCGCTGCGTCCGGGGCACGAGATCGCGCTACCTTCGTCCCCTCACGTCGAGCGGCACGGCCGCCTCGTATTTCGAATTGTGCAGCACCAGCGAGGTCCGCACGTTGCGGACGTGCGGAGCGGCGGTCAAATGGGTGACGAAATCCTGGAAGGTAGCCATGTCGGGGGCGACGCATTTCAGGATGAAATCGACTTCGCCCGACAGCATCCAGCACTCGCGCACCAGCGGCTCGGCGCGGACGAACTCCTCGAAGGCGCGCAAATCCGCCTCGGCCTGGCTGGAGAGGTGCACTGCCGCAAACACCGTGACGTCGAAGCCGAGCTTGCGTGCGTCCAGAAGCCCGCGATAGCCGTGGATATACCCCTCCTCCTCCAGCGCCCGGACTCGGCGCAGGCAGGGCGGTGGCGAAATGCCGACGCGCTTGGCCAGCTCGACATTTGTGATTCGACCGTCGGCCTGAATCTCGGTGAGAATCTTCAGGTCGATCTCGTCTAGGTTCCGCGACACGTGATTGGAACTCCTGGCCTTTGCGGCGGTATTGGTGGGTCTATCGCAATCCTCATAGCGCAGACGGCGCACTCGGCGCAATTTTATTGCGCGTGCAGCGCAATCGACTTTTGTTCCCTGTTGGAAAAATCCGCCGACAGGGAATGCAATTCTTGCATAGCTCACCAGAAGGCTTAGATTACCTCTGATATTTCAGCGCCTCCGCGAGGCCTCCCGGCACGTTCCGCGCCCGCGCTGCAGTCCCCCGTGAAAGGCATCTGTCGAAATGTCCGCCGCTGTCCATGCAAAGGTCGTCATCATCGGCTCCGGCCCCGCCGGCTACACGGCGGCGATCTATGCCGCGCGCGCGATGCTCGAGCCGATCCTGATCCAGGGCATCCAGGCGGGCGGCCAGCTCACCATCACCACCGACGTCGAGAACTATCCGGGTTTCGCCGACGTGATCCAGGGCCCCTGGCTGATGGAGCAGATGGAGAAACAGGCGCTGCATGTGGGCACCCAGATCAAGACCGACCTGGTGACAAAGCTCGACACCTCGCAGCGACCTTTTCGCCTGACCTGCGATAGCGGTGACCTCTATCTCGCCGACACGGTGATCCTCGCCACCGGCGCCCAGGCGCGCTGGCTCGGGCTGCCGTCCGAAGCGAAATTCCTGGGCGGCGGCGTGTCGGCCTGCGCCACCTGCGACGGCTTCTTCTACCGCAACAAGGAAGTCGTGGTGGTCGGCGGCGGCAATACCGCGGTCGAGGAAGCCCTGTATCTCACCAACCATGCCTCGCAGGTCACCATCGTGCATCGCCGCGATCACTTCCGCGCCGAACGCATCCTGCAGGAGCGTCTGTTCAAGCACCCGAAGATCAAGGTGGTCTGGGACTCAGCCGTCGACGAGATCTGCGGCACCGAGAATCCGAACAAGGTCACCCATGTGCGACTGAAGAACGTCAAAACCGGCGCCTTGACCGACGTGCCGACCGACGGCGTCTTCGTCGCCATCGGGCATGCCCCTGCGACCGAACTCGTTGCCGGCCAGATCAAGTTGAAACCGTCGGGCTATGTCGAGGTCGCCCCGAACTCGACCGCCACCTCGGTCCCCGGCCTGTTCGCCGCCGGCGACGTCGCCGACGAGACCTATCGTCAAGCGGTCACCGCGGCCGGCCTCGGCTGCATGGCGGCGCTCGAGGCGGAACGATTTTTGGCCCTGCGCGCCAGCGAGCGCGCGGCAGCGGAATAGACATCATGGCAAGAACACGCGACGGATTTACGGATATGGACTGGGACAAGCTGAAGGTGTTTCACGCCGCAGCGGAAGCGGGCAGCTTCACGCACGCGGGCGAGCAGCTCGGCCTGTCGCAATCGGCGGTGTCACGCCAGGTCTCGGCACTGGAACAGGAGCTCTCGGTCTCGCTGTTCCACCGCCACGCTCGCGGCCTGATCCTCACCGAACAGGGCGACCTCCTGTTCCGCACCGCCCATGACGTGTTCATGCAGCTGCAGGCGGCGCGCGCGAAACTGACCGACAGCCGCGAGCGGCCGAGCGGCGATCTCAAGATCACCACCACGCCCGGCGTCGGCATCAACTGGCTGATCCCCAGGCTCGGCGAATTCACCGCGCTCTATCCGGAAATCCGGATCTCGCTGATCGTCACCGACGAGGAGCTCGATCTCTCGATGCGGGAGGCCGACGTCGCGATCCGCACCCGCAAGCCGACGCAGCCGGATCTCATCCAGCGCAAGCTGTTCGCGATGGGCTTCCACGCCTATTGCTCGCCCGATTACATCAAGCGCTTCGGCACGCCGCGCACGCTGGAGGAGCTCGACTCCCACCGCATCATCACGCTCTCCGACGGCAACTTCGCGCCGCATCTTCAGAACCGCAATTGGCTGGTCGAAGCGGGGCGCAACGGCTCGGGTCCGCGCGAAGCCTATTTCAGGGTCAACAACATTCTCGGCCTCGTCCGCGCGTGTCAGCAGGGCCTCGGCATCGCCGCGCTGCCGGACTATCTGATCGAAGAACAGAGCCGCCTCGTGCAGCTGTTCGGCGAATCGGATTCGATCCAGCTCGATACGTATTTTGTTTATCCGGAAGAGCTGAAGACGGTCGCGCGCGTGCAAGTGTTCCGCGACTTCGTGGTGAGCAAGGCGCAGCGCTGGCCGTCCTGATTTCCGCATGTCAGACATGCGGCTCGGACGCTTGATGCATGGCGCGAAGCTAGCCCATAATCTCTTCACGCTGAGCCTTCGCGTTGCGCATTTGTCCCCCTCCTCCAGTGGCGCGGGAGTTCAGTAATCCCTCTTGGAAGGTGATTGTGTCGGCCTCACGTGGCCAATACCTTAAGCCGGGCTCGATCGAGCCCGGCTTTTTTTTGGCGGATTCGGCCTTCGCCCTCCACGTGTATTGACAGTTCCATGCTTACCCCGCATCATTTGCGAATGATCACGAAGTCGTGCGCAATCTCATCGCAGGCAATCGCCTCGAAAAAAGAGCCCCATCTGGGGACCTCGGATTTTTGCGCGCGCTAACAGCCTTCGTCATCGCGAGCCGAACTTCGAAAGCCCCGCCGCCTGGACGGGGTTTTTTCATGTGCCCTCGTCTCAGGATCTTTCCCGAGAAGGAGATGGAACATGACCGGACTACAGGAACAATTGCACGGGCTCTGGCTGCCGCTGGTGACGCCGTTTCGCGACGGCGCCCTCGACGAGAGGTCGCTGTGCCGGCTGATACGGCATTACAGCGGACAGGCCGTCGACGGCTTCATCCTGGGAGCGACCTCCGGTGAAGGCATGACGCTGCGCCACGTCGAACTCGAACGCCTCGTCGCCATCGTGCGCGACGAGCTGGCCACCGGCCACAGCAAGATTCCGATCTGCCTCGGACTGTCAGGCGCCGATACCTCGCGGCTGAAGGAGCGTCTCGACGAGACCGCGGATTGGCCGATCGACGGTTATCTGATCGCGAGCCCGTATTATGTGCGGCCGTCGCAGCGCGGCCTGCTGGCGCATTTCGAAGCGCTCGCCGATCACGCCGCCTGGCCGCTCGCGCTCTACAACATCCCCTATCGCACCTCGGTCAACATCACCAACCAGACGCTGCTGCGGCTTGCCGGGCATCCGAACATCATCGGCCTGAAGGATTGCGGCGCGAGCCGCGAGCAATCCATCGCGCTGCTGCGCGACCGCCCTGCGGACTTTCGCGTGCTGACGGGCGAGGACGCGAATTATTTCGAGGCGCTCAGTGACGGCGCCGACGGCGGCATCGTGCTGTCAGCCCATCTCGAGACCGCGACGTTTGCGGCTGTCCATGCCGAGCTGAAGCGCGGCAACCATGATGTTGCGCTGGCGCGCTGGCAGGAGGTCGCGGACCTGACGCGCCTGTTGTTCGCCGAGCCCAGTCCCGCGCCGGCAAAATACTGGCTGTGGCGCGCGGGTCTCATCGATAGCCCCGAAGTGCGCCTGCCGATGGTCGAGATCGGCAGCGAACTCGCCGTCCAGATCGATCGCGAGATCGAGCGGCGGATGCAAGTCGCGGCGTAGCTGATAGCCCCTCACCCCGCCCTCTCCCCGTAAGAACGAGGAGAGGGAGTGAGAGAGAGCGTGCCGTGGTTAACCACGCCCCAACGGCCTTCGCTGCTGCCGCATGGCGCAGCTACGGCTCGTTTACGCAATCGCGGCTACCGTCTTCATTCAAAGTCTTTTCAAATGGGGGAATGATCATGGGGCAACGCATCCGCCCGACGGCGGCAGACATGTTCGCGTCCGCCGATTTCTTGCGGGGAATTGTGGTGGTGTCGTCGTTCGGCTTCTGGGCGGTGATGCTCGGCCTGATGCCGGTGCTGGTGTTTCGAGTGTGGCTGGCGTGATGCCTGCGCAGACCCGGATGGTTAACCCGTGGTAGCACCTGTGTTCGAAAGCGCGCGAAACTGCGACCCGGAATTTTAAAACATCACGCGTAGCGTTCATGCCCATAAGCGAAGAAATCGCGGGGGCGTTTGTGAATAGTCATAACGAAGTGGCGTCGCATTACGACGCTGGACAGCAGGGCTTCACCACCGAGGACATTCTCTGGGCCGCCGGCATCTGGTCGGTGATCCTCACTTTGTCGCCGGTAATCGTGTTCTACATGCTGATGGTGGCCTAGCGGCAAAGTCATCTTCCCAAAAACGCAAAACGCGCGGATGTCCGCGCGTTTTTCGTCCGGGGAATGATTTATGAAAAATTATGCCGCCTGCTTGTGCATTGCGCCGGACGCCGACGCCGTGCCGCGAATAGCCTTTACCGAACGATCGATCGCCGCCCACAGCCTTGCGATTTCCTGGGCCGCACGACTCTCGGCCTGATATTCCCGCGCGCCCTCGCCGTGGCTCAGCGCCATCAGCAGATCCGAACGGTTGGTGATCTGGCCGCCCCACACCGGAGCACGGAACTTCGCCAGCGCTTCGCGGGCAATGGTGACGATCGGGCTTTCGGACTCGTCGCGGCGCGCCGGCGCACCGTTGAGCACGACCGCATAGGGCTTGCGCGCCGCACGGCACATCTGGATGGTTTCCTGCACCGCGTTGACGTCGAACACGCCGGGACGGGCGGGAATCACCACCATGGTGGCATTGCGGATGGCATCGTCGACGACGGCCGACAGGTTTGGCGGCGTGTCGATCAACACCCATTCATAACCGTCGCGCTTGGCAGCGGAGACGATGCCGCTGACCGAGTTCACCGCGGACTTGATCGGCGGCTCGTTGGTGCCACGCAGCTTGTGCCACAGCGTGAGCGAGCCTTGCGGATCCGCATCGACGAGCAGGATCGGCTTGGTCGCCTTGATCTGCGCGGCGAGATGCGCGGCCAGCGTACTCTTGCCTGAGCCACCTTTACGCGATGCAAAAACAATAACGTTCATACCTCTGCCTCCAGATTGACCCCAGGCGGCGAAAATGAATCACCGCGGTGATTCGGGAAAGAAAAATTTATCATAAGTTATGTCGGCGCCATGAAATAACAAAGCGCGTTGGCTTTTGAGTCACACTGCTGCGTGCGACGACGGCTTCACGCCGGCAATCGTGCATTTATTGAGCAGTCCGGCGGGAAAAAATGGAATGCAACCTCGCCGCGCAAACCATTCCGTGACTCGTTTTCCATCCCGCCTTGTCGCAAGCGTCCGCACAGGAAGGCGAACAAAACGAGTCCGGTGGCTGGTGTGGGGCTGATGCCTGGGTCAGTTTGACTCAGGGGCGAGCGAACGAGGGGCCGGACACGCAAATGCCCGGGACTTCAAACGCACTGCGCGCTGTGGCCCGGGCATGATCGAGTTTCAAAAAGGGAACGCCGTGCCCGCGCTCAGCCTTCGCTGGATTTCTTCTTCTTGGCCGTCTTCGTGCTCTTCTTCGTGGGCTTAGGGGCGATGCTGGTCGGCTTGCCGGCGCGGGGCGCGGCCGCCATGCCCGGCTCCGGCCCCGGCCGGAAGAACACCCGGCACTGCGGCGAGAGCTGCGACTTCTTCTGGATCATGCAGGCGGTAATGGCGTCGACGTTCGGAACGAACTCGCCGCACAGCCGCATCGCGTCGGGGGTGCAGGCCTGCTGCTCCTCCTGGGAGTAGGCAAAGCCTTCACCCGGATGGATCAGGACGGCCAGGGCGATCCCCGTGATCGCGGCAGCAAAGGTTTTCTTGAAACGGAACGCCGGCATCGATCCCCCCAAATGTCGAGTCGGAGCGGATAGTGGGTGAACGGGGGTTCGTTGGCAACGAGGCGAGATGCGAAAGGCGGGACGTGTGCGGTCTCGGCAACAGGGTGCCCCCAAGAACAAAAACGCGAAAACAACCCCATGCACAGTAGCCAAGTCCATGTCCCCATTGGACTTTGCGGATCGCAGTCTGCGGATTTTACGAAATCGCATTTGACTCGTCGGGCAAAACAGGAGCATCATGCCATCATCACAGAACGTGCGTGGGGTGGTCGGCTTGTCTCCTGCGCTGGTCGAAAGCGTGAGCGGGACGGAGACGATTGCATGGAGGGAAATGAGGCGGAGCTGCCGCTGTCGGGCGTGACGGTGGTCTCGCTCGAGCAGGCGATCGCGGCTCCTCTTGCCAGCCGGCATCTCGCGGACTGGGGCGCGCGCGTCATCAAGATCGAGCGGCCGGGCGATGGCGATTTCTGCCGCGACTACGATCACGTGATGAACGGGATGTCGAGCCAGTTCGTCTGGACCAACAGGTCGAAGGAGAGCCTCGCCATCGACATCAAGAGTCCTGATGGTCAGGAGGTGCTCGAGGCCCTGCTGCCGCAGGCCGACGTCTTCATTCAGAACCTGGCGCCCGGCGCGGCGGAGCGGCTGGGCCTCGATGCCGCATCGCTCCTGCAAAAATTTCCCCGGATCATCGCCTGCGACGTTTCGGGCTATGGCGCGGGCGGCCCCTACAGCAACAAGAAGGCCTACGATCTCCTGGTGCAGTGCGAGGCCGGCGTCCTCGCCATCAACGGCACCGAGGCGGAGCCCGCCAAGGTCGGACTTTCGGTGGTCGATATCGCCACCGGCATGTACATCCTCAACGGCGTGCTGATGGCGCTGTATCGCCGCGAGCGGACCGGCAAGGGCACCGCCTTCCAGGCCTCGCTGTTCGATTCCATCACGGACTGGATGAGCTATCCCGCCTTCTACACGCAGAGTACGGGCCGGCCGCTGCCCCGAACCGGAGCCAGGCACGCAACGATAGCGCCGTACGGCCCTTTCCGCGTCGGCGACGGCAACACGATCTTCTTCGGCATCCAGAACGACCGGGAATGGCGATCGCTGTGCGCCATCGTGCTTGGCGAGGCGGCCTTTGCCGATCACCCCCGCTTCCGCACCAATCCGCTGCGCATGCAGAACAGGGACGATCTGCAGGTCCATATCGAGCAACGTTTTGCGGCGATGACCAGTGACGAGGTGCTGCGGCTGCTCGACGAGGCCTCGATCGCCAACGCGCATCTGAATTCGGTCGAGGCGTTCCTGGAGCATGAGCAGCTCCGCTCCCGCGCCCGGGTGCAAACGGTGGGATCTCCATGCGGTCCGGTGATGAGCTTCCTGCCGGCTCTCACCATTCCCGGCCTGTCGCCCCGGATGGATCCGGTGCCTGACGTCGGGCAGCACAACCCATCCATCCTCAGCGAGCTCGGTCTGGCAAAGGAGACATGACCATGGCGCCTCAACGGCCGACGCGGGTTTATCTGGCCGTTCCCGCGCATCGCTCCCGTCTCGTCGCCAAGGCGGCTGCCTCGGCCGCGGATGCGGTGTTCATGGATCTCGAGGACGCCGTGCCGCCGTCCGAGAAGAGCACGGCACTGGAGGAAGCCGCGGGGGCGCTGTCCTCGCTGGATTGGGGCAGCAAGGTCGTCGCCGTCAGGCTCAACGCCGTCGACAGCCCCTTCATCGCCCAGGAAATCCGCAAGCTCGCTGCGCTGCCCCGGCTGGATTCGGTGATCGTGCCGAAGGCGGAACGCCCGAGTGATATCGCCGCCATTGCCGATCAGCTGCGCGCGGCCGCGCCGGGTCGCCCCTCGCCTGTGGCGCTCGAACTGCTGATCGAGACCGCGCTGGGTCTGGTCAATGTCGACGCGCTCGCCGCCGCGCACGACAGCGTCGCGGCCCTTCATCTCGGTGTCGGCGATTTCGCGGCGTCGATCGGCGCCCGCTCCTCGGAAATCGGCGCGTCGCCGGACGGCTACCGGCATGTGGGCTCCGCCCAGAGCGGCTATGCCTCCGCCCCGCTCGATCTGTTCGCCTATCCGATGATGCGCCTGCTGGTGGCCGCGCGCGCGTTCGGCCTGCGCGCCATTGACGGTCCGTGCGGCGCGTTCCGGGATGCCAGACTGACGGAAAGCAGCGCGCTCAAGGCGGCTGCGATGGGTTTCGACGGCAAGCAGGTGATCCATCCCGACCAGATCGAACCGACGCTGCGGGCGTTCGTCCCGTCCGACACTGAGCTCGCGCACGCGCGGCGCGTGGTCGAGGCCATGGAGCAAGCCGAGGCGCAGGGCCAGGGCGCGGTGACCCTCGACGGCAAGATGATCGACTATGCCAATGTCCGCATGGCGCGCCGGATCATCGAGATGGGGTCGTAGCGGCGCATGGCCACCATGCTGATCGTCGCGCCGGTGTTTGCGCTGATCGCGGCCGGCTATGCCGCGGTGCTGTTTCGCTTCGTCTCCGAAACCGCGCACAAGGGCATCAGCGAATTCGCCTTCAGCATCGCGATCCCCGCGCTGCTGTTCCGCACCATCGTCGTCTCGGAATTTTCCGGCGTCAGCCCGTGGCGGATGTGGGGCGCCTATTACGGCGCGCTCGCGCTGACCTGGATCGCGGCACTCGTGCTCTCGGCGCTGCTGCGGCAGCGGCGCGAGGACCGCGAGGACGGCGTCGTGTTCGCGATCGGCTCGGTCTACGGCAACATCGTGATGCTCGGCATTCCCCTGACGCTGTCGGCGCTGGGCAACGAGGCGGCAGGACCGATGGCGCTGATCCTGTCGGTGAACACGCCGCTGCTCTGGCTTTGCGGCACGCTGCAGATGGAGCTGGTCGACCGCAAGCAGACCGCCTCGGCCGCGTCGCTGATCCTGCCGGTGCTGCTGGATCTCGCCCGCAACCCGATCATGCTGGCGATCGGCATTGGCCTGCTCTGGCGCCTCACCGGCCTCGGGCTCCATCCCGTCGTCGACCGGACCGTCGAGCTGTTGGCGCAAGCGGGTTCGCCGGCGGCGCTGATCGCGCTCGGCATCAATTTGTTCAGGTTCGAGGTCAAGGGCGAGATGTTGAGCGTCGTCGTGATGAGCGCAGTCAAACTGCTGGCGATGCCGGCAGCCGCTTTCGTGCTGGCAAAACTGCTCGACCTGCCGCCGCTCGCGGCCGGCGTCGTCGTGCTGTTCGCGGCGATGCCGACCGGCGCGAATGCGTATATCTTCGCGGTGCAGTATCAGCGGCTGGTGAACCCGGTGTCGGGCGCGGTGGCGCTGGGCACGCTGCTGGCGGCGGTGACGCTGCCGGTGGTGGTGTGGGTGGTGGCGAGGTAGCTCTCCAACGGCCCGTCCTGCGCTGAACAACTACGAGGCGTGACAAGCGCGCCCCGCATGCGAGGCCCGGACGCGCGGCCGTGACGTGTCACTCAGGGGGTGAACAACCGAAGGTGCAGTTTCCGCTTGACCTGTCACGGCGGTTTGGACACGCTGGAGCTGCATGATACGCGCAATTTCGCGTCATGTGTTGGCCGGGGGGCTAGCGCGACAATCGTCAGGTCACATCAACCCTTCATCCTGAAGGAGCGTATGCGTGCGCCGGTTGTCTGCTTGAGTTGAGTGGGGCAACGATGCGTACGGTCAATTGGCTCGTTTGTATTTTCGCAGCATGGCTTGGAGGTTGTTCTCTCTACCCTGTTCCCGACGATGTGAGCCCATACAGGACCGAGGACATCGTTCGCTTCGGACGTTGCGAGGTGAGGTCTGCGCTTCTTGGTCATTTAATAGACGCTAAAATTATCAGTGACCCGCCCGCAGCCGCCGCCATCAGATCCACGATCAAAGAGCTCAAGGGCACGAAGAGGAAACTGACGGAGCCGGAAAAGCACCTCCTGAGGCTGACCGAAGTTGCGATCGTCTATTCATATGATTTCAATATCACCGAGACCAACCATGCGGGCGCAGCCGCGGGATTCAGGCTTCCCTGGTCGGCAAATACGCTCGACGTGAGTGGCACCGGCGCGGTCGATCTGACGCGGATCGGTTCGCGTGTCTTCGGCACCGAGGACAGCTGGGACGATTTGATGACCAAAGAAGAGCTGTGCACCAAGTGGCCTGGGCTACGCCCGGCGAACGTCGTTTATCCGCTGACCGGCTCCATCGGCGTTGATCCAATGCATGGATCGATCGGCGTTGGCCGGGTCGTCGAGACGTTCATCGATATCGACAGCCAGGGGGGAGCCAAGGACAATTTCGTCGACACGCTGACCTTTACGACGACTGCCGGCGGTGGCGCCGCGGCCACCGTCCAACTCGATCCCGTACCGAACCAGTTCCGGCCCGTGTCAGGGAGTGCCTCGATCGGCGCTTCGCGTACCGATATTCATAAACTTACCATCAGCCTTGCGTTTCCGCACCAGGAGCCGCCTAACGCGATTACACCCATCAAACGTAAAGAGGGCGACCTGGATGCGCCAGATGCGCCATTCGAGCGACCTCCCGTCTGGCGGGCACGATACAATCTTTGCGTTCAGGATGCCCGCAGCAGAGAGGCAATAGCCAAACAGCTGCGTCTCAACGACCCTCTCGTCTATTGCATCTCCTACGCGGACGAATTCGCACCCAGATTTGGGCGCGTGGGCACGAAGCAGACCGTCTCAATCACCACGACGACCACCACAACAACGACAAGGCCCGCTCAGCCGGCAGCGGCCGGGGCACCGGGGGCGGGACCAGCCGCCGCGGCGGCGCCCTCCGAGGTCGAAGTCAAGCAAACGACCGCGCCGGCGACCACGACGATCATCACGCCACGCGTGCGTCCGAACCTGCGCCCGTATTTGCAATAGGGGTCCGTGACATGGGTTCGAATCCGCACAGCCGTGAAGTGCACCCAAGTGACGCCGCGTGATGCTGGGGGCCTCGTGCGGCGTCGCCCTGATTGGTAATATGCGCGCACAAGCTACGCACGCCATGCCGGAGATTGGACCCGCCCCGGTGGGACCGATCGTCACGGAAGCTCGGCCCGACAGATCGAAGATCACCATGATTGCGGCCCCTCAGGCCATGAGCCTCTGGCGATTCTCAAAACCCCTATCCAACCCGCTGGCCCTCGCGCCAGGCCATCTCCCAGAAGTCTGCCTCGAGGCGGGTGGCTTCCTTGAAGATCGCAATCAGCTCCGCCTCGCGGGCCGGCGTGGCGTAGAGATCGGCGAGATGCTCCATATGCGCCCGCGCTCTGGCAGCGACCTCCTGGTACGGCGCGCCGGCGTACTCCGCGATCCAGACGCGGTAGGCGTTCGTCGCAGCGTCCGCGAGGGGGAGCGAGGCGAGCCGCGTCGCGATCTCCGCGTACCCGATGACGCAGGGGGCAAGCGCCACCTTGAGAGCCAGCAGATCGCCGCGCATTCCCGCGTCGAGCACGTAGCGTGTATAGGCCAGCATCTCGGCCGCCGGAGGAGCCTGTTCAAGGTCGGTCGGGGACAAACCCCAATCGGCGCAGAGCTTCACGTGCAGGTTCATCTCGACATCGAGGATGGCCGAAAGGCCGGCCGCTGCTTCACGCATGTCGGCAAGTCGGGGCGACTTGTAGACCGCGAGCGCGTAGGCGCGAGCAAACTCGATGAGGAACAAATAGTCCTGAACGAGGTAGTGACGAAACGCCGATTCGGGGAGCGAGCCGTCTGCCAATCCGTTCGTGAAGGGATGCTCGGTGTAAGCCCGCCACTCGAGGGATGCTGCTGTCTTGAGACGCTCGAAGAAACTCACGATGTCTGCCCGGCCTGCTTGTCCATGAACGCCTTTGGTTCGCTACCGGTAGCGCATTGCGGACCTGGGAGCTACGGTGACCGCGGGACAAAACTGGCTTTGAGCAGTTGCGGACACTCCCCGCGTTGAGAGTTTTGTGCACTGTCGCCGCAATGCTGGAGAGTGCGCCGTACTTCCCAAATACCCAATCAGCGCAGGCCCAGGAACGAGAGCACCACACCAATCACGACGACGAGTCCGACCAGATAGATAAGTCCATTCATGTCTCAGCTCCTCAGCGTTATCAGTCCTGCCGCAACACAAACACCCAAGGTCGTGAAAAGGTTCGGCGTAGCCCGACGCCGTTTTCTCCTGAACCCGGGGAACGAAAGCGAACGCCCCTGCTTCGCGGCGTGCTGAGCCCTCACCCCTCATCGCGATGATTTTGCGTTTACACGCGAAGGTCGCTAGGCTGCCCTGATACGTCCTGCAGGGAGGGTGACATGGGACAGCGTGACGAGATGCTGGCATTGATCAGAAGCGCTTACGCGGCACGTGACGGCGGTGACGCCGAGGGCTTGATGACAGCCTTTCATCCCGAGGGTTTGTTCACCTTGATGGGCGACAAGAGCGCGCTCGCACTGACAGGGAGTATGCAGGGGCACCCGACCCTGCGTGGGGCCTTCAGTAAATTGATTGCTGATTTCGGCTTCGAAGGTCGCGAAATCCTGGCAGAGTTGGTGGACGGAGATCGCGTTGCTGTCCATTCCCGCGTGAACGTTCGATACCGTCCGACCGGGCAGGCTTCCAGCACGGAGATCCTGGACCTGTTTAGATTTCAGGACGGCAAGATCGTCGAGCTGATTGAATTTGCGGACACTGCGCAGATCAAGGCAATGATCGCCTGATGGGCGATGACATTGGGTTCTAGCTTTCGCGCTTGAGGAAGGGATTACCCTGGCAGCGCACCAATTCGATGTTTTTTGCCTGACCGTATGGAAGCGTGACCCGACACATCGAGGTGGTGCGAAGCTGTCGCACAGCGCTGCAGCACTTTACGAGTTGGGCACCGTTAAAACGTTGATTCTCATTGTGGCGGTACGCCACACAGCACTAGGTCGGTCAGTCGTTTACCACTATAAGCTACCTACTCTGACAAAGGCAGACCAATGGCAACTCGCGTGAAAGCCCTGATCACTCCAGCCCTCGTTACGTGGGCGCGGGAGACGGCTGGCTTTTCGATCGCTGAAGCCTCCGACAAACTCAAGATTAACACCGATGTACTCGCGGATTGGGAAAACCCCGACAGCGACGCGTCGCCCTCAATCCCCCAATTGCGCAAGCTTGCAGCGCTGTTCAAGCGACCTCTGGCAGTCTTCTATCTACCCAGTCCCCCGACCAAGTTTGACGTGATGCGCGACCTGCGCCGGCTTCCGGGTACAGGGCCGCGTCACTACTCGCCGGCTTTGCAATTGGAGATTCGTGCCGCTGCCGAACGGCGTGAGCTAGCGCTCGATTTGGCAGACGATCTTGACGAGGAACTGCCGAAATTTAGCCTCAAGGCCGACTTGAAAGAAGACCCCGAAGTCGTCGGGCAGTGCATTCGTACGGAACTCGGCGTAACGGATGAACTACAAAAGGAGTGGCGAGACGCTGACGGTCGCAACGGCTTCAATGCCTGGCGGGGTAAGATCGAAGGAACCGGCACGCTGGTTTTTCAGTCGACGGCCATCGGCAGCGAAGAAGCTTCAGGCTTTGCAATCTTCAACGATATATCCCCGGTGATCTCCGTAAATCGGAAGGATACGCTAACGCGCCGAACTTTCAGCTTACTCCACGAATTCGCACATCTGATGTTGCACGTTAGCGGCGTGTCCGATCTTGAGACCGACGCGAAGCGTCCGCCGGAAGATCAAGCCATCGAAGTGTTTTGCAATCAGGTCGCTGCTGCTGCGTTGATGCCAAAGGCCGCTGTGCTCGCCTATCCGGGCGTAAAAGAACAAGGCTCCCGCTCGGAAGCTTGGACAGATGCGCAAATCGGCGAAATGGCGCGGCGGTTCAACGTGAGCCGCGAAGCGATCCTGCGCAGGCTATTGACATTCGATCGCACCACGCAAGCATTTTACGCCCGCAAGCGAGGCCAATACATCGCCGAGTATCAGGCTCAGCGCGCTCGCCAGCGGGAGCAAACCACAGAGATCAAGCGGAATATGCCGCAAGAGACGGTGAGCCACTTCGGCAAGCCGTTGGTTCGGATGCTTCTGAGCAACTACTGGCAAGATCGGATGACGCTCAGTGCGATCTCTGGCTATCTAGGGTTAAAGGTGAAGCACATCCCGAAGCTGGCGAAGGCGGCGGGGCTCAGATAGTCGCATGGCCAGCTTAGTCTATAGCATCGACAGCAGCGCGCTGATCCACGCTTGGCACCGGATTTATCGGCCGAAGAATTTTAGATTTGTGTGGGACGGCTTCGACAAGCTGATTGCCGAAAGCCGCTTTAAGTCGTCGATCGAGGTCTATAACGAACTTCAGAAGAAAGACGACGAGCTCTTCGCGTGGTGCAAGGATCGCAAGGAAAGCATGTTTGTCGAGATCGACGATCCGACGCAGGCGATCGTCGCGAAGATAATGGCCGCACATCCCAAGTTGGTTGACACTGTGAAGGGCCGGTCAGGCGCCGATCCATTCGTGATTGCTCTCGCGGCGAGCACCGCTCCGCAAATGTGGGTCGTAACGGAGGAGCATCCCGGGAAAGAACGCATCCCCGACGTGTGCGACGCCCAGAATATCGATCATTGCGGCGTTGCCGATCTGATCGAGAAAGAAGACTGGACGAGCTAGCCGCAAAGATGCTCCGCCACAATCGCATTTCTTCATCGCCGACAAATTGCATGAACGCGCCGTGCGCGTCAAAGACGTCACCTGCCTCGGTAGAACGGGGGCTGCATGATCGAGCTTGTGGGCAAAAAGCCGCTTGTTTCGATACCTAGCCCGCTACTGATCAGGACCGGATCGGATTTACTAGTAGCCAATTGATTGAGTTTGCTTGGTACAGTTGGGTGGGCTCGAACCACCGACCTCCTGTTCCACAGACAGGCGCTCTAACCAACTGAGCTACAACTGCATCCTTGCGAGCCGCCCGAGGGGCGCCCTTGATAGGGCCGGTCACCGAGGGGGGCTGGACGGGGCGGAAACTAGGTGCAACGGGCGTTTTTGGCAAGGCCGCAACACCCTCAAAACGTCCCGCAAACGAGGTTATTTCCAAAGCAAAACCCGGGCTCTAGGCCCGGGTTTCTTGATTGAGACGGCCGCGCCGGATCAGGCGGCGGGGTAGAGCTTCGCGGCGGAGGCCTTGATCGGCTCGGCGGCGGCGGTGGCGGCGCGCTGGGCGATCTCGGCGAGCTCCCGGGCCTGGGCCTGGAAGGTCTCGAGCTGCGCCTTGGAATGGTTGGTCCACAGCGCGAACGCATCCTGCGGCGCCTTCACGCTGAACAGCTCCTGGGTGAAGTCGAGATGGGCCTTGGTGTTGGCCTTCGCGAACTCCATCAGCTTGGCGGTGTATTCGCTCACGCCCTTGTGGGCGGACGAGAACACGGCCTCGACGGTGCCGTTGTGGGTCTCGGCGGCGTCCTTGAACTTGGCGTAGTTCTCGCGGGCCTGCGACACGCCCTTTTCGGCGAACGCACGCACCTGCTCGGGGACCTCGAACGGAATGATCGAGGCAGAAAACGGATCAGTCGCACCTGTCATGGGTATCCCTCACACTAATGAAAAAACGGAGTGAGCCTTCAGGCGCGCCCGCCGGCCAACCGGGTGACGGGTGCGAAGACTGGAAACACGAAACGAATGATGGCTCGCCCAGCGCGAGGACCATGCCTGCCTAAAATGTCAACATTGTGCATCGCAACGGCTTTGAGGGTGCGTTGCGCAAATTTAATCTCGGGGAGGATGAGGTTCCCGGACAGGGGAACCGGTGGTTGAGGTAATTGAGTGCGCCGGCAGCGCTCTCTCCGTTCCCCCCCTTGGGGGGGAGGGTCAGGGAGGGGGGTGCCACACGGGGATTCTGTCCGTCGCGCTTCGGCCTCGGGGCAACGACTGGCAGCTTTTGCTGGGCTTACCCCTCTCCCTAGCCCTCCCCCACAAGGGGGGAGGGAACGCAGCTGGGTTGGGGCGCGAGTTCGGGTTGACGCGACTGACCATTTGCCACGCGCGAATCCTGCGGATGCAGCGCGGCTGCGCCTTGCGGGCCTGGGGACATTAAGGTTATCGCGGCTTTAGGCCTTGGCGCATAGGCTTGGGACGTGGACCTGCCCGCGGCTGCGGGCGATACTAACCCTTTCTTAAGGCTGCCATTCCCGGCAGCCCGATGCGCACAAGCGGGACGCGAAGCCGGTCGGATGACGAGTTCGGATTTCCAGTTGCGAGGCGTGGGCGATCCCCGGCTGGCCGTGCACGCGACTTCGCCGCTGCCCGTCTGGCTGTGGTCGATCGACGGCACGCGCGTGCTCTGGGCCAATCCGGTCGGCGCAAGGCTGTTCGGCGCGGCCAATGCCACGGCGCTGGCGGACAAGATTTTCGGCCCTGCCGACAGCCACCGCCGCCAGATCGTCCGGCTGGCCGGCCGGCTGCCTGCGAACGGGGCGATCCGGCTCGAACAGCTGCGCGGCTTCGGCGCGCGGCTCGGCACGCTGATGACCTGCGCCTGTGCCCGGCTCGACTTCGCCGATGGCGGCCGCGCGGTGCTCGTCACGGCGATGGATCCGATGCTGCGCTCGATGCCGCTGGTCGAGCGGCTGCTTCGTCTGGTCGACGGCGCCAAGACGCCGATGGCGGCGTTCGCGCCCGATGGCCTGTTCGTCGGCGCCAGCGAAACGGCCCGCACCCTGCTCGGCTTCCGTGACCTGGGCGAAGCCGGCCTCGAACAGGCGCGCAGTGATGCGCTCAGCCTCGGCCGCGCCGAGACGCCGATCGGCATCGGGCAGATGGTGCTGCAGCGGGTCGGCAGCGGGGCCGATGTCGGCCTGGTCGCGCTGATCGAGCCTGCCGTGCAGCAGGCGGCGGCAGCCAGTGATGAGGTCGAAGCCGGGGCTGCTGAGGAGGTCGCGCGCGAAGACATCGCTCAGCCTGAGCCGGCGCCGCCCCCTGCTCCAGCCGCCGTGCCGGAGCATGTGCAAGCAGCGCCGCCGCACGAGGCGCCGTCCGAAATCGCGCTGTTCGACGCGTTCGCCGAGGACGCGCCGGAAGCAACGATCGCGCACGAACCGCCCGCGCGCGAGCCGGCGACCGAGATCGTGACGATCCAGCAAGCCGTCGAGCAAGCGGCCGAAGCCGCGCCAGAAACTCCGGTTGAAAACTCGGCCGAAGCCATGGTGTCGCCGCAGGCCGCGCCGACCGTGACCGGCATGGTCGAGCCGCCGTCGGGCCATGAAGAGCCGCCCGCACCGCGTCAGCATCCGCTGCGCTTCCTCTGGAAGGTGGATGCAGAGGGCCGCTTTGTGCTGCTCTCCGACGAATTCATCCACTTGATCGGTCCGCGCACGGCCGCCGGCTTCGGCCGCCCCTGGCGCGAGATCGCCGACGCATTCGCGCTCGACCCTGAAGGCCGCGTGGCGCAGGCGCTTGCGAGCAAGGATACCTGGGCCGGGGTCACCGTGAACTGGCCGGCCGACGGCGGCGAGCATCTGCCGGTCGAGCTTGCCGGGCTTCCGGTTTACGACGGCGACCGCAACTTCGCGGGCTTCAGGGGTTTTGGCGTCTGCCGCGATCTCGACGGCCTCAACCGGCTCGATGCGCTCAGGCGTTTTGAGCTTTTGGCCGCACCGGCGGCGCCGCAAAGCCTGTCCGCCGATGTGATCGAGCCGGAGCCCGAGCGAGAGCCAGAGCCGCCGGCTCCGCCGGTCGAGCCGCCCGCACCTGAGCCCGAGCCTGAAGCTGAAGCTGAACTGCCCGAACCCATCACCGACGCGAATTCACATCCAACCGATCCGGAAACGCCAGTGGAAACGCCTCCCAATGTCCTGCCGTTCCGCGCGCCCGGCGACACACGATCGCCGACACTGACGCCGGTCGAGAACAGCGCGTTCAACGAGCTCGCCCGGCAATTGTCCGAGCGCCTCGAACGCGACAAGGAAACCATCGCGGCATCGACCGAGCCGCCGGATGCCGAGATCACGCCTGAGGCGCCGACGCCGGAGCGCGAGCCCGAGCCGGAGACGCCGCACGCACCGGCCGAATGGCTGACCGCGCCCGCGCCGCCGGCGCACGGCCACAGCACGCGCGACCGCGCGCTGCTCGACCTGCTGCCATCAGGCATCCTGATCTATCGGCTCGACCGCCTGCTCTACGCCAACCCGGCGTTTCTCGCGCGCATGGGCTATGCCAGCCTGAGCGCACTGGAGAATGCCGGCGGGCTGGATGCGCTCTATGTCGAGCCGGGCGTGTCCGCGGCCAGCAGCACGTCGCAAGCAGGCACGCCTGTCACGATCAGCGCGACGCTCGCCAATGGCGAGGAGCCGCTGCCGACCACCGAGGCGCATCTGCACGCGATCGACTGGGACGGCGAGAGCGCGCATGCGCTGATCTGCGCGCTGCCGCAGGCTGCACCCGTTGCGCCCCTGATCGCGGAGACCGTCGTCGCCGAGGCCATTGCTCCCGAGACCTTCCCGCCCGAGCCCGACGTCGGCGAGGCGGACGCGGAAGATCTCGCCGCGATCCTCGACACTACGGCCGAGGGCATCGTCATGTTCGACGCCGAAGGCAACATCCACGCCTGCAACCGCAGCGCCGAGGCGCTGTTCGGCTATGACGGCGAGACGCTGATGCAGCAGAATCTGGTGACGCTGTTCGCGCCGGAGAGCCAGCATGTGGTCATCGACTATCTGGAAAACCTCAAGAGCCAGGACATCGCGAGCCTGCTCGACCACGGTCGGGAGGTGCTGGGACGCGAGAAGAAGGGCGGCGTGATTCCGCTCGCCATGATCATGGGCCGCACCCGGCCCGACGGCCCGAACTTCTTCGCCGTGTTCCGCGACCTCTCGCAGAGCAAGCAGGGCGAGAGCGAGCTGACGCAGGCGCGACGCCTGGTCGACGGCGCGGCCAATGCCAAGGCCGACATGCTGGCGCGGATCAGCCACGAGATCCGCACGCCGCTCAACGCCATCATCGGCTTCTCGGAGGTGATGATCTCGGAGCGCTTCGGCACGCTCGGCAACGAGCGCTACGGCGAGTACATGAAGGACATCCGCGCCTCCGGCGAGCGCGTGATCGCCATCATCGACGATCTGCTCGAGCTGTCGCGGATCGAGACCGGCAAGCTCGACCTCAACTTCGCCAACCTCAACCTCAACGACCTCGTCGAGGCCTGCGTGGTCGTGATGCAGCCGCAGGCCAATCGCGAGCGCATCATCATCCGCACCTCGCTCGGTCATGCGCTGCCGCAAGTGAGTGTGGATGCGCGCGCGATGCGGCAGATCACCATGAACCTGATCTCGAACTCGATCCGGCTCGCCAGCGCCGGCGGCCAGGTCATCGTCTCGACCGCGCTCACCGACCGCGGCGAGGTCGCACTTCGCATCCGCGACACCGGTCATGGCCTCAGCGAGCGCGAAGTCGCCGCCGCGATGGAGCCGTTCCGCACGCCACCGCCCGGCGACGCCGAGGACAATTCGGCGCTGAGCCTGTCGCTGACCAAGGCCCTGGTCGAAGCCAACCGCGCCCGCTTCAACATCAAGAGCGCGGCGAACTCCGGCTCGCTGATCGAGGTGGTGTTCGCACCGGCGCTGGCGCAGGCTTGAGCCTTCACCACATCGTCGTCCCGGCGAAGGCGGGACGACCCGCGTTGAGAGAGCTCGCAAGCCCAAATCACCCAAACAAAAAGGGCACGGCGTTTGCGGCGCCGTGCCCTTCGCATTCAATGAGGCTATCGTCTCAGCTGTAAATCTCGAACAGTCCCGCGCCGCCCTGGCCGCCGCCGATGCACATCGTCACGACGCCCCATTTGGCCTTGCGGCGCTTGCCTTCCTGGAGGATGTGGCCGGTGAGACGCGCGCCGGTCATGCCGAAGGGATGGCCGATCGCGATCGAGCCGCCGTTGACGTTGTACTTGGCGGGATCGATGCCGAGCTTGTCGCGCGAATAGAGGCACTGGCTGGCGAAGGCTTCGTTGAGCTCCCAGAGATCGATGTCGTCGATCTTCAGGCCATGACGCTTCAACAGCTTCGGCACGGCAAAGATCGGGCCGATGCCCATCTCGTCCGGCTCGCAACCTGCCGCCGCCCAGGCGACGAAGCGGCCCATCGGATTGAGGCCGCGCTTCTCCGCGTCCTTGGCCTCCATCAGCACCACGGCCGCGGCACCGTCCGACAGCTGGCTGGCGTTGCCGGCCGTGACGAACTTGCCGGGACCCCTGACGGGCTCGAGCTTGGCGAGACCTTCCAGCGTGGTCTCGGGCCGGTTGCACTCGTCGCGGTCGACGACGTAATCGACGATCGACTCGGCCTTGGTTGCCTTGTCGACCACTTTCATCTTGGTCTTCATCGGGACGATCTCGTCCTTGAACTTGCCCGCCTGCTGCGCGGAGGCCATGCGGCGCTGCGACTCCAGCGAATATTCGTCCTGATATTCACGGCTGAGATTATAGCGCTCGGCGACGATGTCGGCGGTGTCGATCATCGCCATGAAGATCGCCGGCGCCGTCTTGAGCAGCTCGGGATCGATCGATTCCTTCGGCGTCCCGCCGCCCGGCATCGAGATGCTCTCGACGCCGCCTGCGACGATGCAGTCGGAACCGTCCGAGCGGATCGAGTTGGCGGCCATCGCAATGGTCTGGAGACCGGACGAGCAGAACCGGTTCACCGAGACGCCCCCGGTCGATTTCGGCATTCCTGCCAGCAGCGCGGCCTGGCGGCCGATGTTCGGCGCGCCATGGGCGCAATTGCCGAGATAGCAATCCTCGACATAGTCCTTCTCGACGCCGGCGCGGTCGACCGCGTGGTGAATGGCGTGGGCCGCGAGCGACATCGGCGGGGTGATGTTGAACCCGCCGCGGCCGGATTTCGCGAGGCCCGTGCGTGCATAGGAAACGATGACGGCTTCACGCATTGTTTTCTCCCTTTTCGAACGATTTTGACCGGAGCGCCGGTCGAGGTCTTCTCGGCGCCATTGGTACACAATGTCCAGTGGTCGCGGGAGAAATAAAAACGCCGCCCTCGCGAGAGGGCGGCGTTGTTCCGCGGGTCGGAATATGTCGGCGTATCAGAACGTCAGCGCCTTGACCTGCTTGACCTGCGGCAGGGCCTGCACCTTGGCGAGCAGGTCGGCGGGCACCGCGCCGTCAACCTCAATCAGCGCGATGGCATCGGAGCCCGGCGCGACGCGGCCGAGATGGAAGGTCGCGATGTTGATCTTGGCATCGCCGAGCAGGCTCGCGAACTTGCCGATGAAGCCCGGCTTGTCCTCGTTGGTCACGTAGATCATCGACTTGCCGAATTCGGCGTCGACGCGGATGCCCTTGATGTCGACCAGGCGCGGCTTGCCGTCGGCATAGACCGTGCCCGAGACCGACCGCTCCTGCCGCTCGGTGGTGACGGTGACGGTGATCAGGCTTTCATAGTCGCTCTGGGCGGCGCGGACGATCTCGTCCACCACCATGCCGCGCTCCTTGGCGACGACGGGCGCGGAGACGACGTTGACCTCGCCCAGCATCGGCCGCAACAGGCCAGACAGCACGGCGGAGGTGATCGCCTTGATCTTCATCTCGGCGACGTGGCCTTCATAGGTGATCTCGACCTTGAGGATGCCGCTCTCGGTGAGCTGTCCCGCGAACGAGCCGAGCTTTTCGGCGAGCGCGATGAACGGCTTCAGCTTCGGCGCCTCTTCCGCCGTGATCGAGGGGAAGTTGACGGCATTCGAGATCGCGCCGGTGAGCAGGTAATCCGACATCTGCTCGGCGACCTGAAGCGCGACGTTCTCCTGCGCTTCGGTGGTGGACGCGCCGAGATGCGGCGTGCAGATCACGTTGGGATGACCGAACAGCACGTTCGCGGTGGCGGGCTCCTCGACAAAGACGTCGAATGCGGCGCCGGCGATGTGCTTGGAATTCAAGGCGTCGACCACGGCCTGCTCGTCGACGAGGCCGCCGCGGGCGCAGTTGATCAGGCGCACGCCCTTCTTCATCTTGGCTATCGCGGCTGCGTCGATGATGTTCTTGGTCTTCTCGGTCAGCGGCGTATGCAGCGTGATGAAGTCGGCGCGCTTCAAGAGATCGTCGAGCTCGACCTTCTCGACGCCGATGTCCCTGGCGCGCTCCGGCGACAGGAACGGATCGAACGCGATCACCTTCATGCGCAGGCCGAGCGCGCGGTCGGCGACGATCGAGCCGATGTTGCCGCAGCCGACGACGCCGAGCACCTTGCCGGTGATCTCGACGCCCATGAAGCGGTTCTTCTCCCACTTGCCGGCCTGGGTCGAAGCATCCGCCTGCGGAATCTCGCGGGCCAGCGCCAGCATCAGCGTGATGGCGTGCTCGGCGGTCGTGATCGAATTGCCGAACGGCGTGTTCATCACGATGATGCCCTTGGCCGTGGCGGCGGGAATCTCGACGTTGTCGACGCCGATGCCGGCGCGACCGATCACCTTGAGATTGGTGGCCTTCTCGAGGATCTTCGCGGTCGCCTTGGTCGCGGAGCGGATCGCGAGGCCGTCGTAATTGCCGATGATCTCGGCGAGCTTGTCCTTGTCCTTGCCGAGATTGGGCTGAAAGTCGACCTCAACGCCACGATCCTTGAAGATCTGCACGGCGGCGGGAGAGAGCGCGTCGGAAATGAGAACTTTGGGCTTGGTCATGGGAATGATCCCTGATGGTCGATAAATCTGAGACCGTCATCCGCAGGCTTGACCCGCGGATCCATTCTCTTCGATGGATGGCCGGGTCAAGCCCGGCCATGACGAGATGAGATAGCGCGACGAGCGAAGCTTGCTTACGCCGCCTTGGCGAGCGTGGCCTTGGTCTCGGCAAAGGCCCAGTCGATCCACTGGGTCAGCAGCGCGACATCGCTGGCCTCGACGGTGGCGCCGCACCAGATGCGCAGGCCGGCCGGCGCATCGCGGTAGTAGGCGAAGTCGTAGCCCGCGCCTTCCTTCTCGACCAGCGCCACCAGCTTCTTGGAGAAGTCGGCCTGCGCGTCCTCGGAGAGCGAGGTGATCGCGGGATCGGTGAACTTCAGGCACACCGAAGTGTTGGAGCGGATCGCGGCGTCCTTGGCGAGGAAGTCGATCCAGGGCGTCTTCGCCTTCCAGTCGGCGAGCACCTTGGTGTTGGCGTCGGCGCGCGCGATCAGCGCCTTCAGGCCGCCGATCGACTTGGCCCAGTTCAGCGCGTCGAGATAATCCTCGACGCAGAGCATCGATGGCGTGTTGATGGTCTCGCCGATGAAAATGCCTTCGTTGATCTTGCCGCCCTTGGTCATGCGGAAAATCTTTGGCAGCGGCCAGGCCGGCTTGTAGGTTTCGAGCCGCTCCACTGCGCGGGGCGACAGAATCAGCATGCCATGCGCGGCTTCGCCGCCGAGCGCCTTCTGCCAGGAGAAGGTGACGACGTCGAGCTTGGCCCAGTCGAGAGGTTGCGCGAACGCGGCCGAGGTGGCGTCGCAGATGGTCAGGCCTTCGCGGGTCGTGCTGATCCAGTCGGCGTTCGGCACGCGCACACCCGAGGTGGTGCCGTTCCAGGTGAAGACGACGTCGGACTTCGGATCGACCTTGGAGAGGTCGGGGATCTCACCGTAAGCCGCGTTGAGCTTGGTGACGTCCTTGAGCTTCAATTCCTTGACGATGTCGCTGACCCAGCCCTCGCCGAAGGATTCCCAGGCGAGCGTGGTGACGGGCCGGGCACCCAGCATCGACCACAGCGCCATCTCGACCGCGCCGGTATCGGAGGCCGGCACGATGCCGATGCGATAATCGGCGGGCACTTCGAGCACCTCGCGCGTCAAATCGATCGCGAGCTTGAGCTTGGTCTTGCCGACCTTCGCGCGATGCGAACGGCCGAGCGCTGCGTCCTTGAGATTTTGGGCATTCCATCCGGGGCGCTTGGCGCAGGGGCCGGAGGAAAAATGCGGCACGTTTGGCCGCGAAGCGGGCTTCGCTACAGTCATCGTCTACCCTTCCAGATAGTAAGCCTCCCGTTGGGGGGAGGTGTCCCGCCGCGGCTGATACGGGAATCGGGAAGGGTCGTCAAGGAAGTTCCGGGGCCTCACGCGCGAGTGATGTTGTCTCCGGTGCGATTTTGGGGGATTCGACGGCGGCGAGCGCGTTCAACAAGTCCGTGGCATCGTTGATCAATTGCGCGGCGCGGCGGCGGCTGCCGACTTTCAAAATGCATTTGTCATTGGCCTGCACGACGTAGTCGTTACCGACCTTGATCATCGAATAGCTTGTCATCGAAATCCCCGAACCGATCGAGCCCGGTTTCAGACGCTCGCGTAGCACCGTTCGTTCCTGGTTCCACGTGAACGTCGAACGGGTAGTTTATCAGCTCTTAAGATGAACGTATGCGCGATCCGATTTCGTTGATCGCGCAAGGCGCATAGCGTGCTGCGTCAAAAGCGGACAGTCATGCCGACGTGACTCGCCGTGAACCCAAGCCGCTTGTAGAAGCGCTGCGCATCCGTTCGCGTCTGATGCGTCAGCAGTTCGACCAGATTGCAGCCGCACGCTTTCGCTTCCGTCACCGCCCATTGCACCAATTGCTCGCCGATGCCGCGGCTGCGGCAATCGGAGGCAACGCGGACGTCTTCGAGCAAACCGCGCAAGCCGCCTTGCGAGCTGAGACCCGGCAGGATCGCGAGCTGCAGGCAGCCGACTACCCTGCCCTCGCTCTCGGCAACCACGAGCTGGATATTTTGGTCGCGATCGACCCGCGCGAATGCCTCGTAATAGGACGCAGGCAACGGATCTTCCACGCGCTCGCGTGCGCGCCCGAGATGATCGTCGGCGAGCATCGCCACGATCACAGCAACATCCTCGCGGCGCGCGGGACGAATGGAGACGGATTCGCCGTTCATTGAGTTACTCCTGCCTCAGCGCGCCTTAGCGCACTTGGGAAGGCCGAGAAAGGTCTCGGCTTCGCCGATCCAGCGGCGGATGGCGGCATAACGACCGAGATCGAAGCCGCCTTCATGCGCGACGCGCGTATAGGCAAGCAGCGAGACGTCGGCAAGCGAAACGTCATCACCGGCGAAGAAGCGGCCTGCCGCCAGATGCTGCTCCATGCGATCGAGCGCCGCATAGCCGCGCTTGACCTTTTCGGGATCGAGCTCGGAGGCGTTCTTGCCGAGATAGACGATCTGGAAGCGGCACACCGCGATATAGGGCTCGTGGCTGTATTGCTCCCAGAACAGCCATTCGTCCATCTTCGCGGCAGTGAAGGCATCGCGCGGAATGAGCGCACTGTCGCGCGCGAGATAGCGGATGATGGCATTGGATTGCGCCAGCGTGCGACCTTCGTCGAAGGCCACCGTGGGCACCTGGCCGGCGCCGTTCATCCTCAGGAATTGCGGCGTGCGGCTTTCGCCCTTGCGAGTGTCGATCTCGATCCACTGGTAGGGCAGCGCGAGCTTGTCGCAGACCCACTTCACCTTCAGACAATTGCCGGAATTGGTATCGCCGTAGATCCGCATCGCTGCCCCCGCGTTCAGCGACAGAGCATCAGGACGGAGGCGGCCTGTCAATCGGCGGCGCGCGCGCCCGTCAGAACTTGTAGCCGAGACCGGCGCGGACGGTATTGATGCTGGTGTCGACCGCCGAGCTGAAGCGGATATATTCGTACTCACCGCGGAAGAACAGTCCACCGACCAGATTGACGTCGACGCCAAGACCGGCGGTGTAGCCGTAGATCAAATGGTTATGCTGGGCGTCCGTCGAGCTCAGCGGCGCGAGTGGAGTATAGGGACCTAATAGGGTCGCGCTGATGCGGTCCTGCGCACTGACCGTGCGGATGATGTCGGCATTTCCGAGTGCGAGACCCGCGAACATGTAGGGCAGAAAGCATCCCCAGGCGTAAGCTGCGCGGCCGCGGAATGTCGCCATGTCGCTGATGTTGATCGACGACGTGGAGGTCGCCGTGACGTCGTGAAAATTGTTGTCGGACAGGACGAGAGCGCTGACGCGCCGCTCCGAGGCTGACGCCGTTCCACCGAACTTGCCGTGCAGGTAGCTCATTTCGAGGCCGAGTACGACGTCGTCCCACTGGGCATTGTAGCCGACGAAAGCGCCGTAGCCGCTGGTGCGCTGTGAAGCCTTGCCAAGTCCGAGGTTCCACTGCGATACGCCCATCTCACTTTCGATCAAGGTATCGGCCAACAACGCCGCCATCATATTGCTGGTCGAGCCTCTGAAGTTCTCATCCGACGAGCCATAGCCGCCCTGGGCGCCGATATAGCTTCCCTGCCAGTTGACGCCGGACTTGCTCAGGCCGTCGGTGAAGCTGCCGCGCAGGATGGGCAAGTCAGAGAGATCGGCCGCTTGCGCCGCAGACACCGTCCCCAACATCGCCGCCGCCAACAAAAGCCTACGCATCGAACGCTCCATCGAACTCGAACTTTCAGCCGTGATCATGGCTCGTTAACCTTAACCAATGGTTGCGCCGGAGCCTTTCGTCGCCGCGCGCCATGAAAAATTCGCAAAGCAAAACGGCGCGGGATGATCCCGCGCCGTTAAGAGAGGTTAAGCGATGAGGCTGCCGATCAGCCCTTGGTGACGAGCGGCGGCATGTAGGCCGGCGGGCTGTTGAGATCCCAACGCACGCCGAGCTTGACGTCGTGCGAGGTGAGCTCCTTGATCTTGATCGTGGACGGACCCGAAGCGCTGTTGTCGAACAAGCGATAGTTGCCGGGCGCCGCGTCGCCGAGGTTCATGTAGCTGTAGGCCAGTTCGACGGTGAACCCGGGATTGACCTTGTAGGCGAGACCGGCGTGGGCGGCCCAGGCGAGGTTCCACTTTCCGTTGTCGGCGAAGTAAGCGACGCTGTTGTTGAGCCCCGGGCTGTACGACACGCCGTCGTCGCGGAAGCCGCTGAGCTTGTTGTAGGAGCCGCCGACACCGGCGCCGATGAACGGGGTGATGCACCACCAGGTGCCGAGATCGACATAGGCATTGGCCATGACGACCCACTCGGATTTGCTGCCGCTGTAATTGTTGACGCCGACGAAGCCGGGTCCAATGACGTTGTCGCTGCCGTGCAGATTGGCCCTGCCCCGGTACTGGCCGATCACGTCGCCACGGAACCAGTTGTTGAAGCGGTAGCCGACGCCGAGATCGAACAGCGTCGCCGAGTCGAAGCCGAGTCCCTCCGTCGTCTTCGTAAACCCAGGCGCTATGGCGCCCTCGATGCTCTTGGCGCGCTGGTTGGTCATGCCGACGTCGCCGCGCAGATACCAGCCGCCGAAATCGGCGGGCGGAGCCGGGGGCGCGTACATCGGAGGGGGCGCCGCGATCGGCATGTCGGCGGCGAACGCCATCGAGGAGATCAGGGTTGCCGCACCCGCGGCAAGGAGAGACTTAACGCTACGCATTGGCTTCGTCCTTTTGGCCGGTGAGGCAAATACGGCGCCTCACGTTCTGGAAACTCACGGCCCGGACGATGCCAGCAAATGTTTAAGCGCCACTTAACCCTAATTTTTAAGGTTGATTTTTTCTGACCGCACGCGCGCATGCGGCGCGAGCGTTGCAAAAATGCAGCGCCAAATGCGACGGCTTCGCCGCATTTCCTAACGATGTATGAAGCCGCGTTGCAGCAAGAGAGGATATGTTAACGCGCGTGCCGCGGCAGCTTGGGCAGGAACACCGCAAGCAGGCCGATCGCGGGTAGATAGGCGCAGACCTGATAGACGAACGCGATCGAGGTGTGATCGGCGAGCTTGCCGAGCACGGCGGCGCCAAGGCCGCCGATGCCGAACGCGACACCGAAGAACACGCCGGAGATCATGCCGAAGCGATGCGGTACCAGCTCCTGCGCGAACACGATGATCGACGACGTCGTCGAGGAGATGATCAGGCCGATGATCACGGACAGCACCGCGCTCGCATAGAGCCCGGCATAGGGCAGCGCCAGCGTGAACGGCAGCGCCCCCAGGATCGAGATCCAGATCACGATCTTGCGGCCGAAGCGATCGCCCAGGGGACCGCCGAGAAAAGCGCCGACGGCGTTCGCCGCAAGGAAGATGAAGAGATACATCTGCGCGGCCTGCGTCGACACGCCGAAACGGTCGATCAGATAGAAGATGTAGTAGCTCGACAGGCTCGAGACGTAGAGCTGTTTCGAGAACAGCAGCGCAACCAGCACGAGGAGCGCAACGACGACGCGACGCGAGCTCGGCGCGTCGGGATGGGCTTGAGCCACCGCGGTCTTCTTCGCCTTGATCTGCGGTTCGTACCAGCGGCCGATGCGCCAGAGGATGAGGATAGCGAGAAAGGCGATCGAGGAGAACCAGGCGATGCTGCCCTGCCCGAACGGCACGACTATGACCGCGGCGAGCACCGGTCCCATCGAGGTGCCAAAACTGCCGCCGAGCTGAAACACCGATTGCGCAAAACCGTAGCGCCCGCCGGAGGCGAGCCGCGCGATGCGCGCCGATTCCGGATGAAAGACCGCCGAGCCGAGGCCGACCAGCGCGGCGGCGACGAGGATGACCAGATATTGGTGAGCGGCACTGAGCAGCAACAGACCGAAGAAGGTCGAGGCCATGCCGATCGACAGCGAATAGGGCTGCGCCTTCTTGTCGGTGTAGTGGCCGACCACCGGCTGGAGCAGCGAAGCCGTGAACTGGAAGGCCAGCGTGATCATGCCGATCTGCGCGAAGTCGAGCGCGTAGGTGTCCTTCAGGATCGGATACACGGAAGCGATCAGCGACTGCATGGTGTCGTTGAGGAAGTGCGAGAAGCTGATGCCGGCAAGCACGACATAGGCCGGCCCTGCGGCCTTGGCTGCTTGTGCCACGTCGCTGACCACGACGGGCTCGGTCAGCGTTTCCTCTGAGACGACGACTGGCTTGTTCAATGGAGCATCCCGGCCGGCGCGGCAGATTGCCGCGACAAGCTAGTTACGCTGCGCGCGGCGACCGATCCACCGCCAATCGTCGATGGCTGGGATGCGCTTCGCTCCATCCTTTGCGGGAATTCGTAGCGTAGCGCCTCAGGCCGCGGCCTGCCCGAGCGCCGAGACGATGGTATCGACGACGTCCTCGACCAGGATGCGATCCTCGCCCTCGCCCATGACGCGGATCACCGGCTCGGTGCCGGAGGAGCGGATCAGCAGGCGGCCGTGGCCGTTGAGCCGCTGCTCGCCGTCGGAGATCGCCGATTTGACGTCGGAATTGTCGAGCGGCTTGCCGCCCTTGTGACGGACGTTCTTCAGGATCTGCGGCAGCGGATCGAAGCGATGGCAGACTTCGGACACCGGGCGGCGCAGCTTCTGCACCACGGCAAGCACCTGCAACGCGGCAACGAAGCCGTCGCCGGTGGTGGCGTAGTCGGACAGGATGATGTGGCCGGACTGCTCGCCGCCGAGATTGTAGCCGCCGTTCAGCATCTGCTCGAGCACGTAGCGGTCGCCGACCGGCGTGCGCACGAGATCGAGCCCCTGCGCATTGAGGAATCGCTCGAGCCCGAGGTTCGACATCACGGTGGCGACGATGCCCGATCGCGAAAGCCGGCCGTCTTCCTTCCAGCTCTGCGCGATCACCGCGAGCAGCTGGTCGCCGTCGACGATGTGGCCGCGCTCGTCGACCAGGATGACGCGATCGGCGTCACCGTCGAGCGCGATGCCGATGTCGGCGCGCATCTCGCGCACCTTCTTCGACAGCGCCTCGGGCGAGGTGGAGCCGCATTCCTTGTTGATGTTGAAGCCGTCGGGCTCGACCCCGATCGGGATCACGTCGGCGCCCAGCTCCCACAGCGCTTCCGGCACCACCTTGTAGGCGGCGCCATTGGCGCAATCGACCACGACGCGCAGGCCGTCGAGCGACAGATCGCGCGGCAGCGTGCGCTTGGCGAATTCGATGTAGCGGTCATGCACGCCGTCGATGCGGCGGGCGCGGCCGAGACTGGCGCTCTGGGCAAGACGCTTGTCGATGGGCTCATCGAGCAGCTGCTCGATCTGCTTCTCGACGTCGTCGGAGAGCTTGAAGCCCTGCGGGCCGAACAGCTTGATGCCGTTGTCCTCGAACAGATTGTGCGAGGCGGAGATCATCACGCCGAGATCGGCGCGCATCGACTTGGTCAGCATCGCAACCGCCGGCGTCGGCATCGGGCCGACCAGCAGCACGTCCATGCCGACCGAGGTGAAGCCCGCCACCATCGCGTATTCGATCATGTAGCCGGACAAGCGCGTGTCCTTGCCGATCACCACCCTGTGGCGGTGGTCACCGCGCTGAAACGCCAGGCCTGCGGCCTGGCCGACCTTGAGCGCGAGCTCCGGCGTGATCAGCCCGTTGGCGCGGCCCCGGATCCCATCCGTCCCGAAATATTTGCGGCTCATATCGTCCCCCACGCGACAACCAGGGATCCCCAAGACAACCTGCGGGTGCCCTGGCGGGACCCGCATCCCTGATTTGCTGAGGTCTTATAAAGCCATCGCGGCTAACTTGGCTTCAAAAAATATGATGAATCATTACGGAACCGGACGTACCCCGGTGCCGATAACGCCTTGTTAACACTATATTTCCAGCAAGGACGCCGGAACAGGGCGGAACCCGCGCCTTAGTCCGAGCGCTTCACATGGCCGTCCCCGCGGCTCGGCGCCGGCTGGGTGACGCTGACGGGATCGGAGCCCGGAAAGGTCTCTTCCAGACCTTCCTCCAGCGCTTCCTCGAGATCATGCTTCTCCTTGATCTCCTCCGGCGTCGGTCCGGTGTGCGGCCTGGTCATGGCGCCCTCCTCTCCACAAAGAATTTGCAAACGATTTGGCTATGCATCCAACCATGCTAGATGACCCCTCGATCTTCCGATGCAAGAGTCTTCCAATGCGAGACTCTTCCGACAAGACGGGCCGGGGAAACGTTCATGAAGCACATCACCTGTATCGACGATCTTCGCACACTGCATCAGCGCCGCGTGCCGAAGGCGTTCTTCGATTATTGCGACCGCGGCTCCTACGCCGAGGAAACGCTGCGCGCCAACCGCGAAGACATGCAGGCGATCAAGTTCCGCCAGCGCATCCTGGTCGACGTCTCCAAACGCGACACTTCCACCACGATCCTCGGCGAGCCCTCGACCATGCCGCTGATACTCGCGCCGGTGGGCCTGCTCGGCATGCAGCATGGCGATGGCGAGATCCATGCCTGCCGCGCCGCGCAAGCCGCCGGTATCCCGTTCACGCAGTCGACGATGTCGATCTGCTCGATCGAGGACATCGCGGCCAATGTCGAGAAGCCGTTCTGGTTCCAGCTCTACGTGATGAAGGACCGCGGTTTCATCAAGGAATTGATCCAGCGCGCGATCGCGGCGAAATGCTCCGCGCTGGTGCTGACAGTCGATCTCCAGGTCATCGGCCAGCGCCACGCCGACATCAAGAACGGCATGACGGTGCCGCCGGAATGGTCGCTCTCGAAGCTGTTGGATTTCGCCAGCAAGCCGACCTGGGTCTCCGGCGTGCTGCAAGGCAAGCGTCGCACCTTCGGTAACATCGCCGGCCATGTGAAGAACACCGGGGACCTCAATCGCCTCGCCGAGTGGACGGCGTCGCAGTTCGACACGTCCCTGAACTGGAAGGACGTCGAGTGGGTCCGCAGCATCTGGCCGGGCAAGCTGATCATCAAGGGCATTCTGGATGTCGAGGACGCCGAGGAAGCCGCCAAGACCGGCGCGCAGGCTCTCGTCGTCTCGAACCATGGCGGCCGTCAGCTCGACGGCGCGCCGTCATCCATCGAGGTGCTGCCCGAGATCGCCGAGGCGGTCGGTGACAGGATGGAAATCATGTTCGACGGCGGCATCCGCTCCGGCCAGGACGTGATGCGCGCGCTCGCGCTCGGCGCAAAGTCCTGCATGATCGGCCGCGCCTACGCCTATGGCCTGGGCGCCGGCGGCCAGGCCGGCGTCGCCAAGGCGATCGACATCATCCAGAAGGAGCTGCTCACCACCATGGGCCTGTGCGGCGTCAACAGGATTGACGAGATCGACGAGCATATCATCGCGATGTGAGCGTCTACCGGGATGCAGCTGCAACAACAGCGGTCGTCCCGGACAAGCGCAGCGAAGCGGAGCGCTGATCCGGGACCATAACCACAGGGAGGCGTGGTTACGGGGGACTCGGAGCGACCTGCATCGCGCAACAACTTCTCCCTGTGGTTATGGGTCCCGGATCTGCGCTTACGCTTGTCCGGGACGACAGTGGAATTTGTTGCGGCAGTTGCGCTCTATATTTCTCGCCTCACATCGGCGGCGTCACCCCATCCCTGCCGACGTTGACGCGGTTGGCTTCCAGCGAACCATCGTCCTTCTTCACCGCACCGAAAATGATCAGCTTGGCGCCCGGCTTGAGCTCGGATTTGTCGCTGGCGACGAAGGTGACGATCGGTGTGTCCGGGGGCACCACGACTTTCTTCTCACCGTCCTTGTACTTCACCGTGATGTTCTGGCCGTCGGTGCCCTTCACGGTCTGCGCCACGGTGGCGTTGGTCATGGTCGAGTTGGCGCGTGCGTCCCAGGGACGAAAACCTTCGGCCGCGCCGCGCTGGTTTTCGGGGAAGATGTGCACCGCGATCGCCTTCTGGGTACCGTCGGGCTCGGGCAGGCCGGTGACGCCGATATACGAGCCGTCCTTGATCTCCGACAACGACGTCTTCACCACCGCGAAGACGGCGACGTTGTCGGTCATGCGCACCTTCACGTCGCTGCCTTCGCGGGTCTTGATGCCGAGCGTGTTGCCGTCGACGCTCTCGATGGTGCCGCGGATGCGGACCGTCGGCGTCTGCTGCGCCAGGGCGGATGACGTGACGATGCAGGCGGCGAATGCGGCCACGCCGAGGCGTGATATCCAGCTTCTCTTCGACATGTTGTTAGTCTCCATTTACATCGGCGGCGTCAGGCCGTCGCGGCCGACGCTGACGCGGTTGGTTTCGAACGAGCCGTCCGGCAGCTGCTTCATGAAGGCGATCACCTTGGCGCCGGCCTTCAGATCGGATTTGTCGCCGGGCACGAAGGTCACCACCGGCGTATTGTCAGCGACGAACACCTTCTTCTCGCCGTCCTTGTACTTGACCAGCAGCGTATGGCCGTCATTGCCGACCACGCTCTCCGACACGGTCGCATTGGTCATGCTGGAGTTGGGCTTGAGGTCATAAGGTCGCGAGCCCTCACCGGTGCCGCGCATGCTCTCCGGAAACACGTGGACCTCGACCGCGTTCGCGCCGCCGTCGGGTCCCGGCACGGTGGTGGCGCCGACGAAGGAGCCGGGCTTGATGTCGGCAAGTGAAATCCTGGTAATGCCCGACACGTTCACGTCGGAGGCGATGTGCAGCTTGACGTCCTCGCCGCTGCGCGCCTTGACCTGCATCGTGTCGCCATTGACGCTTTCGATCGTGCCGCGCACGCGCGTCGGCACCGGCGCCCTTTGCGCAAGTGCCGAGAGGGTCGAGACGGCCACCATCGCGACAGCG
The DNA here is from genome assembly GCF_055811715.1 of Bradyrhizobium sp. WSM4872. Classification (NCBI taxonomy): domain Bacteria; kingdom Pseudomonadati; phylum Pseudomonadota; class Alphaproteobacteria; order Hyphomicrobiales; family Nitrobacteraceae; genus Bradyrhizobium; species Bradyrhizobium sp. WSM4872. The sequence goes on from NZ_JBVVPT010000027.1 coordinate 39,337, forward strand.
ATGAGCGGACGTGTGAAAGTTGCACGTTGAACAGACATGATGGTCTCCGATTGTCCCTATTGTCCCCTTACGGACATAGAACTCCGGAGGTTACGCGCTATTCTCTCAAGTCTTTGTGAGATCGGCCTCGACCAGCGCGCGCAGCTCTGCCGTGACCTGCGGCCGCTGGCCGAACCACAGCTCGAAACCACGGACCGCCTGATGCAGCAGCATGCCGAGCCCGTCGGCGGTCTTCAGCCGGCGCGCCTTTGCGGCCGCGAGCAGCGGCGTCACCAGCGGGACATAGACGAGATCGGCGACCACGGCGCCATCCGGCAGGCGCGCCACTTCAAGGTCGAGTGAAGGCTGACCGTGCATGCCGAGCGAGGTCGTGTTCACGAGAAGTTTTGCACGCGGCAGGATATCTTCGATCCGCTCCCACGCAACAGGATGCACCTTCGGTCCGAACTGCCTTGCAAGCGTCTCGGCCCGGCCGATGGTGCGGTTGGCGAGATGGACGCGCTCGATGCCGCGTTCGAGCAGCCCGAACACAATGGCGCGCGAGGAGCCGCCGGCGCCGAGCACCAGCGCCTCTTCGGCTGCGTCCCAGCCGGGCGCACTGGCGTCGAGATTGCCGATGAAGCCCTCGACGTCGGTGTTGGTCGAGCGCAGCTCGCCGTCCGCAAACCACAGCGTGTTGGCCGCCCCCACCGCCTGCGCGCGGGCATCTGGCGTCGAGAGCTCGAGCACGCCCTCCTTGTGCGGAATGGTGACGTTGGCGCCGACGAAGCCGCGCAGCGACAGCCGCAGCACGAAGTCGCGCAGATTATCCGGCGGAACCGCCTCGATGACATAGCCACCCTCGATCCCGAGCGTGCGCAGCCAGTAACGATGGATCAGCGGCGAGCGCGAATGCGCAGCCGGCCATCCGATCAGACAGGCTGCGGGAGCCTTGGTCACGGTCGTCCTCCCCTGGGGTCGTTTCGGAGGCGATCCATTTCGCGTCCCGCAGGCCCTGTCAAGCGCGCGGGCCGTCTCGTGAGAGGCTCGACCTCAGGTCGTGCCCGCCTCACCGGCCGCTGGGTGTGCCGCGCCGCCCTTGATGTCGGCAACCGCACGCGCGATGGTCTCGCGATAGCGCGCGCGTGGCGGCGTGACGCCATGGGTGAGCAGCGCGCGGCGAACCGTTGGCGATGCCCCCGTGATGAACAGCCGGATGCCCTGCCGGTGGGCCTTGGCGGCGACGCGGCCGAGCACGTTGGCCGCGGTCGAATCCAGGAACGGCACCGCGGCGAAATCGACCACAAAACCCTTGCGCTTGTCGGCGATGCCGTCGAGCACGCTGCCGATCGCCGAGGCTGCGCCGAAGAAGAACGCGCCGGTGATTCGATAGACCAGCACGTCGCGATCGACCGCGAGCGCGGGGTCGTAAGGCACGCGCTCGCCATTTTCGTCATCGGGACGATCGGCGGCCACCATCGGCGAACGTTCCTCGATGCCGGTCATTTCCGCCATGCGATGGATGAACAGGACCGCGCCAAGCGCGAAGCCGACCAGAATGCCCTCGGTCAGATCGCGGAAGATGGTGAGCAGGAAGGTTGCGAGCAGCACGACGGCATCGCCCCATGACGAGCGCAGGAGCGTCGCGAATTCGTGCTTCTCCGCCATGGTCCAGGCCACCACGACGAGCACGGCGGCGAGCGCGGCCAGCGGGATGTAGCTCGCGAGCGGCGCTGCGATCAGCATGAACAGCAACAGGAAGACCGAATGCAACATGCCCGCGAGCGGCCCCCGCGCGCCGGCGCGGATGTTGGTCGCGGTACGCGCGATCAGCCCCGTGACGCAGATGCCGCCGAACAGCGCCGCACCGACATTGGCGGCGCCTTGCGCCACCAGCTCGCAATTGGAGCGGTGACGGCGTCCGGTCATGCCGTCGGCCACCACCGCCGACAGCAGCGATTCGATGGCGGCGAGCAGCGCGAAGGAGATCGCATCGGGCAGCACGGCGGTCGCCTTCGCGAGCGAGAACGCAGGCAAGGCCGGCGAGGGCAGTTCGCGCGGAATACCGCCGAAGCGCGATCCGACGGTCTCGACCGGCAGCGACAGCAGGGCACATGCGACCGCCGCGAGCACGACCGCGATCAGGATGCCCGGCCAGGACGGCCGCCAGCGTCGCAGGCCGGCGATGATGGCAATGCTGACGATCGCGACCGCGACGGCCGACGGATTGACGGTGTGCAGGCCGCCTGCGAGCGCGACGAGTTTCGGAACGAATTCGCTCGGCTCCTTCGCGAGGAGCGTGATCCCGCCGAGATCGCGCAGCTGGCTGGCGAAGATGATGACGGCGATGCCGGCGGTGAAGCCGACCGTCACCGGATACGGAATGAACTTGATATAGGTGCCGATCCGCAGGAAGCCCGCAGCGATCAGGAACAGGCCGGCCATCAGCGTGGCCAAGATCACGCCGTCGACCCCGTGACGGTCGGCGGTCGCCGCAACCAGCACAATGAAGGCGCCGGCGGGACCACCGATCTGGAACCGGCTGCCGCCGAGCAGTGAGGCAATGAAGCCGCCGACGACGGCGGTGTAGAGTCCGCGGTCCGGCGTCACGCCCGAGGCGATCGCGATCGCCATCGACAGCGGCAGCGCGACGATCGCGACCGTGAGGCCGGCGAACACATCGGCGCGGAAATCCGATAGACCATAGCCCTCGCGCCATACGGTGACGAGCTTTGGCAGATAGAGTTCGGTAAAGGTCGGCCGACGAAGCTGGTGCAGCTTGCCTGCGTGTTCGCCTGTGATGCTCATTTCAGCAAAATGCTCCGCTGCCCACAACGCTCCGATGCATCGTGCGGCCGCGTATTGGGGCGCGACGGTGCGTTAGTTAAGACTGCTCCCGAGCATGATCATTGCGGGATCATGCTCCCACCCGACGCGGCGGCCCCGGCTCCTTGAGCCGAACGCCACGTCCGCCGCCTTCGCTGCGCGCCTGTTCGCCGATCAGCTCGACGCCGGCCCGATCAAAGGCTTCGACCACCTTCATCAAGGTCTCGACCACGCCGCGAACGTTGCCGGTGCTCGCCTCCATTCGCTGAATGGTCGGCAGCGATACGCCTGCAAGCTCTGCCAAGGCCCTCTGGTCAATGCCGAGCAGCGCACGCGCGGCCCGCATCTGGAACGACGTGATCACCCTGGCCTCACGTATGAACGATTATAAATGATGTCTGGAGCATGTACAATGATGTAAAATACATCATTCTCCGCCGAACGCAAGCCCTTAACCTCTCCCCGTAAGAACGGGGAGAGGGAGTGAGACAGTGATGCGTCTCTTACTTCGGCAGACCGATCACGCCGCGTGTTGATGCGCGGCGATGATCTGGTCGGCGGCGCGGCCCGTGACTTCGGCCATGTGGTCGAACTGGCGGGTGAAGCTGCCGGCGCCTGCCGTGGCCGAGCGCAGTTCGACGATCAGCTCACCGATCTCCGCTTCCGGCATCATGGCGCGGACGCAGTCCCATCCGCTCCAGCCGTCGCGGGTGTCGAAGCCGAGGATCTGGCCGCGCCGCGCCGACAGGATCGCGTTGATCTTGGCGGTGGCGTCGGTCGGGCAGACGATCTCGACCACGTGGATCGGCTCCAGCAGCACCGACTGGCATTGCGGCAGGCCCTCGGTGAGCCCGACCCGCGCCGCCGTGCGGAAGGCGAGGTCTGAGGAATCGACGCTGTGATAGGAGCCGTCGGTCAGCGTCACCTGCAAATCGGTGACCGGGAAACCGAGCGGGCCGCGTGCGAGCCCGTCGACGACGCCCTCTTCCACCGCGCCGATGTAGTTGCGCGGCACCGCGCCGCCGACCACCTTCTCGGCGAACTTGAAGCCTTCGCCGCGCGGCAGCGGCCTGATGTCGAGCACGACGTCGCCGAACTGGCCATGTCCGCCGGACTGTTTCTTGTGGCGACCGCGCTGGACGATCGGCTTGCGGATGGTTTCCTGATAGCCGATCGCGGGGGGATGCGAGGCGACCTTGACGCCGAAACGATCGCGCAGCCGCTCGCTTGCGACGCGCAGGTGCATCTCGCCCTGACCCCACAGCACGGTGTCGTGGGTCTGCGCGTTCATCACGAAGATGAGCGAGGGATCCTCCTCGTGCAGCCGCATCAGCGCCTGGCCGAGCTTGACGTCGTCCTTGCGATCGGTGGCCGCAACCGAGATCGCGAGCACCGGCGGAGTGGGCTCAACGGCGGCAAGCGCTGCCGGCTGGGTCTTGCCGTTCGAGACCGTGTCGCCGGTCTTGATCGGGTCGAGCTTGGCGAGCGCCACCGTGTCGCCGGCTTCCGCCGCAGCACGCTTGGTGTCGTAGGCCCCGGTGACGGCGAGAATGCCGGAGATGCGACTGGCCCCACCTGAGGAGGATTGCAGCGTGGCACCGTCGTCGAGATGGCCGGCGAGCATGCGCGTCAGCGACAGCTTTCCGCCGTGCTGCGAATGCAGCGTCTTGAAGACGAAGCCGAGGGCGTCCCTGGTCTCGGGAACGCCGAGACGTTTTGCGGTCTCCGCGATACCGGGCGCCTCGTGACGCAACGCTTTCATCAAACGCAGCACGCCGTTTTCGCGTGCGGCGGCGCCCAGCAGCACGGGGCAGATCAGCCCGTCGCGCAGTTCGCGGGCGAGATCGTCGAACACGGCATCGCGCGGCGGCTGGATGTCCTCGAGCAGCTGCTCCATCAGCGCATCGTCGTGATCGGCGAGCTTCTCCAGCATCGAGAAGCGCGCCTCCTTCTCGCGATCGAGATCGCCGCCTTGAAGCGCGACCACTTCGGAGGCCTTGTGCTCGCGGTAAATGAACGCGCGCTCCAGCGCGAGATCGACGAAGCCCTCGATCAGCTCGTCCTTCCAGATCGGGATCTGGCGCAGCACCAGCGGCACGCGCGAGGCGGGCTGGAGCATCTCAAGCGTCTCGCGGATGCGCTTGTTGGCGCGGTCGATCTTGTTGAGGAACAGGAAACGCGGGATCTTCAGTTCCTCCAGCTCGCGCAGAATGATCTGAAGCTGCGGCAGCTTCTTCTCGTCGGCTTCGCAGACCACGATTGCGGCATCGACCGCAGGGAGCGCGGCGCGCATGTCGTGGGCAAATTCGACGGAACCGGGACAATCGAGGAAGGTGTAGCTGTCGCCCATGAAACTCGTGGTGACGGCAGTCAGCCCGACCGTCATCTTGTGATGACGGGCCTCTGGCGCGGCGTCGCCGACGGAGGTCCCGGCATCGACGCTGCCGGCGCGCGGGATGGCGCCCGTTCGCGCCAGGATGGCTTCGAGAAGTGTGGTTTTACCGCTTTGGAAAGGGCCCACCAGCGCGATGCACCGTGGACCTCGGGGACTTCTGACGTCTTGTCCCATTCGCCGCCTCCTTGGTGTGGAGCTCGGCCCATGATTGGGTCGGCAAACGCCGATGCTCTGCCCGTCCCCGAGATTTGGCAAGCATCAAACGTCGCTGCGGTGCGTCGTTGCCGGAATCGCGTCGGAGCGACGCGATTCACACACGGAGTTGTTAACGGCCCGGGCGCAGTTCCAGGCTCTCGAGGCCGGCGGCGACGTTGAGGCCGACCTGGCCCTGCACGCTGAGCGGCTGGAGCGCGATCGAATTGTTGGAGCCGCCGACCAGCACGTTGCCGCCAAGGCCGACGCCGACCGAGGCGCTGCCCTGCGCACCGGCGTAGGTGCCGGCGAGGTCGCCTGGTCCGAGCCGGTCCACCGGCGCGAACACGCCCCAGGCGAGTGCCGTTTCCTGGGTGATGCCGAGGTCGAGGCCCACCTTGCGGATCGTCGCGACGTAACGGTCGTCCGGCAAACCATCGACGCGCAGCACGCAGCCGAGATTGGTCACCGATCCCACGATGAAGCCCACGCTGGCGCCGCCGCGGCATTCGAGCACGCCCACCTGCACCATCCGGGACTGCGCGCTGGCGCTCGCAACGGAGGCAACGAGGCTCGCAGCGGCAAGCCCAGCGAGGAGGAGTGAACGGCGCATGAATGTCTCCGGCGATGAATGTGACGCGAGCAGAGAGAGCGCCCTACCCGTGATGCGCGACGGTCTATGCCACAACAGTTCCGGTGGCGCCAGCTCGCGTAGACTTGAAAGAAAAAGGACCCGCATAGCGCGGGCCCTTTCATGTCACATCATGTCTGCAAGCTTACCGCAGATTGCCGCAGAAGCGCTGGATGCGCTTGCAGGCGTCTTCGAGGTCCGAGGTTTTGGTCGCGTAGGAGATGCGGAACGCCGGGCCGAGGCCGAAGGCCGAACCCTGCACCACGGCGACGCCTTCGGTCTCCAGCAGTTCGGTGACGAACGTCTCGTCATTGTCGATCACCTTGCCCGACGGCGCGGTCTTGCCGATGGTGCCGGCGCAGGACGGATAGACGTAGAAGGCGCCCTCGGGCCGCGGGCATTCGATGCCCTTGGCCTGGTTGAGCATGGAGACGACGAGGTCGCGGCGCTCCTTGAAGACCTTGTTGTTGGCCGGGATGAAGTCCTGCGGACCGTTCAGCGCCTCGACCGCGGCCCATTGCGCAATCGACGACGGGTTCGAGGTCGACTGCGACTGGATCGTCGACATCGCCTTGATGAGCTGCGCCGGACCGCCGGCATAGCCGATGCGCCAGCCGGTCATGCAATAGGCCTTCGACACGCCGTTCACGGTGAGCGTGCGGTCGTAGAGTTTCGGCTCGACCTGCGCGACCGTGGTGAACTGGAAGTCGTCATAGACGAGATGCTCGTACATGTCATCGGTCATGACCCAGACGTGGGGATGCTTGACCAGCACGTCGGTGAGCGCCTTCAGCTCGGTCCTGGTGTAGGCAGCTCCCGTCGGGTTCGACGGCGAGCACAGGATCACCCATTTGGTCTTCGGCGTGATCGCGCGCTCGAGCGCCTCGGCCTGGAGCTTGAAGCCGGTCGCGGCGGTGCAGACCACCGGCACCGGCTCGCCGCCGGCGAGCGCCACCATCTCTGGATAGCTGACCCAGTACGGCGCGGGGATGATCACCTCGTCGCCCGGATTGATGGTTGCCATCAGTGCGTTGTAAAGCACCTGCTTGCCGCCGGTGCCGACGATGATCTGGTTCGCCTTGTAGACAACGCCGTTCTCGCGCTGAAACTTGGCGATGATGGCTTCCTTCAACTCGGGAATGCCGTCGACCGCCGTGTACTTGGTCTTGCCGGCTTCGATGGCGTGGATCGCGGCCAGCTTGATGTTGGCGGGCGTGTCGAAGTCGGGCTCGCCGGCGCCAAGACCGATGACGTTGCGGCCCGCCGCTTTCAGCGCACGTGCTTTATCCGTGACCGCGATGGTCGCGGACGGCTTCACACGGTCGAGCGCAGCGGCAAGGAAGGACATCGTCATCTCCTGACAAGCGTCGTGAACCCTTTGGCTTCACGACTCCGATTGTGGGAATGAGCCACCCTAAAACGAGTGCCGTTGCACCGCAAGAAACTTCGGTCCGATCCCGCAAAAGTTTACGTGTCTGCGCGCATCAAGGCCTGACTTTCCGCAATTTTCCGCAACTTTGCCGGGCAAATCCCACATATCCGACAACGCGTGTCCTCGGAGCAATTTTGCGCCCTTCAAGACGCCCATGAAGCTGACGGCAGTCCGGCGCTCGAGAGACCAGCGGTCGAGGCGATCACGACCGTTCGACCTTCTCACACAAATGCTCCGAGCGATGAGGCCGCGTTGACGCAAGCGTGAACTGAGTTGGATGGTCGCACGGAAATGATCTTCCGCCGCATTGCAATGCGGTAGGGTTTTCGAGTTTTTCTATTGGCCGGGTCTTGCGGCGGATTCGCATCGGCATCATTGTTTAGCCGCGTTGCGGGGCAACAAGCGCCGCGCCTTCCCGTCTTCCGGAATCATCCTCAGAATGTACAAGCTCTATTCGATGCAGCGCTCGGGCAACAGCTACAAGGTCCGCCTTGCGCTGGCGCTGCTGAACTTGCCTTACGAAGCGGTCGAGGTGGACATTCTGCGCGGCGAGAGCCGCACCCCGGACTTCCTGGCCAAGAACCCGTCAGGCCAGGTGCCGCTGCTCGAGGTCGGCGACGATCGCTATCTCGCCGAGTCCAACGCCATTCTCTGGTATGTCGCCGTCGGCACGCCGCTCGCGCCGGAGAACCGCATCGATCGCGCCGACGCGCTGCAATGGATGTTCTTCGAGCAGCACGCGCTGGAGCCGAACATCGGCGCGGCCTATTTCTGGCTGTCGCTGGTGAGGGGCGGCCGCGACCTCCAGACTCATTCGCTGGAGGACTGGATGGAGCGCGGCTATGGCGCGCTCCAGGTGATGGAGAATCATCTCAAGACCAACGCCTATTTCGCCGCCCGCCAGCTCACGGTCGCCGACATCGCGCTGTACGGTTATACCCACCTCGCCGAACGCTGCGACTTCGACCTCTCGACCTTCCCGGCGATCCGGGACTGGCTGAAGCGCGTGGAAGCGGCCCCCGGCTTCGTCGCGATGGACTGGCGGCCGGCCGACATCGAGGACCCCGCCAGCATCGCCGCTGGCGCCTGAGAGGGGCGATCGCGCTCTGGCGAATAGCGGGCATAAGGGTCGCCATTGCCGCAATCTCGCCGTTTTCGCTCAAATGGCCGCCGCAATATTGCCGATTGCAACAGCGAAATTGTTCGATGTCGCGGGTGATTCGCTCGCGCGTTGAAGGATTTAGACCATGATTCGGGCGTCCGGCACGGCAGGCTTTCAGGGCCCCCCCGCTACCGTTTCGTCTTCCCGGCTGACCAACGCGGTCGCGGCCTCGCTCGCCGTCGCCGCGCTCTCGCTGTGCCTGATCGTCACCCTGACAGTGCTGTCGACCAAGGCGACCATGGCGATGGGCCTGCCGGTCTGATTCCCGCTTCATCCTGGACCCGCCTTCAAGGCGCCTCGTGGCCCGCGCCGACCGGCATCGCGACAGGATTTCGATGAAATCACCTGTGGTCATCGTTGCAATCACCCTGACCGCGGCCATTCTGGTCGCGGCATCGCTGTTGATCTTCGTCGGCACGCGCAAGGGCCAGGGGACGTCGACGCTGAATGCGCCCGCGCTGCAACAACGTCTCAAGCACGCGCACTTGGTCTAAAATCATCCGAAAGCTTTGTGCATGACCCAAAGCGCACCTTAAGCACACCGCGCGAAACCGCATCGCAATGGCGCAATGTTCGGTCAGTGTTGCCGCCTTACCTCGTCCAGGGAGGAGCGAGACAGGCCCATGCGGTTGGGATGGCGTGCGATCTCCGGTCCGGCGCTGACGGCAGCGACGTTGCTGCTGACGATGTTTTTCGATCGCTTCGTCCCCGTTCCCTCGCCCGCGCCGCTGCTCGTCTGCATCGTGGCGCTCGCCGGCGCGCTCTCGGGTCCCGCTTCCGCCGTCGCCAGCGTAGCCGTCGCCGTCATCGGCGCGGCACTGCTGCTCCTCAGCCGGCACGGCGTTGCAGGCCTGACCACGGCGGATATGATCCAGCTCGGCCTCCTGGCCGCGACGGCCGCGGGCACCGCAGGCATCACCGGCCTGATGCGCCAGCGGCTGCTCGGCACGTTTGCCGCCGAGCGTCGGAGTCACGCCATCGCCGCGCGGCTGTCAGCCGCGCTCGACCAGGTCGATATCGGCATCGTGCTGCTCGATGCCGAGACGCGCGCCGAATTCATCAACCGCGCGTTCCGCGATTATTTTGCGGTGCCGGACGACATCGCCGACGACAAGCCGCCGTTCATCGCGCTGATGTATCACGGCCGCGACACCGGCGCGTTCGAATTACCCGAGGACGAACTCGGCACCTTCATCGCACAGCGCATGGAGATGGTGCGGATCGGCGATGCCACGCCGATCAACATTGCCTTGCGCAATGGCGAGGTGTTGCGCTTCGTCTGTGCCGCGCTGCCCGATGGCGGGCGCATGCTGAGCTACACGCCCGTGACCGACCTCGTGCGCCACACCGATGCGCCGTCCCACGCCGACTACTACCGCTCGCTGCGCGATCCCGCGGGCCGCAAGCTGATCCGGTATCTGCGCGTGGCGGAGTGATGCGCGATTGATCGGCACGTCCATGATCACGTATGAAGGACGCCTCATCGATCGCGGGAATTTCATATGTCGCTCACCATTCGCTCCGTCACCAGGCAGGACTACGATCAATGGCTGCCGCTGTGGGACGGCTACAACGCCTTCTACGGCCGCTCCGGCCCGACCGCCCTCTCGCCCGAAATCACGCGCGTGACGTGGCAGCGCTTTTTCGATGCCTATGAGCCGGTGCACGGATTGGTCGCCGAGAGCGACGGCCGCCTGCTCGGGATGACGAATTATCTGTTTCACCGCAGCACCACCGCGATCGAACCATCCTGCTATTTGCAGGACCTGTTCACGACCGAGGCCGCACGCGGCAAGGGTGTCGGGTCGGCGCTGATCCATGGCGTCTACGAGCGCGCAAAGCTTGTGGGATCGCCGCGCGTGTACTGGCAAACACATGAGACCAACGTGACGGCGCAGCGCCTGTACGACAAGGTCGCCGAGCGTTCCGGGTTCATCGTCTATCGCAAGATCTTCTGATCCTCGCGGTCGCGAGGCCTGTGGATAACTCTGCCTGTCACCCGCGCGTAACATAGCGGGACTAGGCTGCAGCTGCGTCTGGTCAGCCCCCCGTCACCGATCAAGCGCCCCAAAGCGGTCCCCGTCAGTCGCCGCGTCTGACAGGGGCCGCATTTTTTTGTCGGCAGTCCTTGTCGGAAGCGCCTTCTAGGCATGGCAGCAACGCGGCGCGCCGCTTGCTGCGGCGGCGCACCGCAGTCACAATAAGCCCCTGCCCATCTCCGACAGGGATCTCCCATGGAAATTCGTAATCTCGGCGCCGCCGGCCTGCGCGTGTCTGCGGTCGGACTCGGCTGCAACAATTTCGGCCAGCGCACGGATTTGGAGACCTCGCGCAAGGTGATCCATCGCGCGCTCGATCTCGGCATCACGCTGTTCGACACCGCCGACATCTATGCCGGCATGGGCGGTTCGGAAACGGTGCTCGGAACCGTGCTCGGCGACCGCCGCAAGGACATCGTGCTCGCCACCAAATTTTCCAAGCCGATGGCGACCGACGGAACCAAGCAGGGCGCTTCGCGCCGCTACATCATGAACGCAGTCGAGGCGAGCCTGACGCGGCTCAAGACCGACTACATCGATCTTTATCAGCAGCACGATTACGACCCGCTGACGCCCATGGAGGAGACGCTGCGCGCGCTCGACGATCTCATCCGTCAGGGCAAGGTGCGCTACATCGGCAATTCCAATTTCCCGGCCTGGCGCTTGGCGGAGGCCGAGTTCACCGCGCGCGCGATGAAGGTCAGCCGCTTCGTCTCCTGCCAGGATGAATACAGCCTGCTTGTGCGCGACATCGAAAAGGACCTGCTGCCCGCCGCACAGGAGTACAAGCTCGGCCTCCTGCCGTTCTTCCCGCTCGCAAGCGGGCTGCTCACCGGCAAGTACCAGCGCGGCGCCGCCGCCCCGACCGATACGCGCTTCGGCAAGGTACCGGCGCTACGCGACCGCTACGTCACGCCGCGCAACGAGGACATCGTCGAGAAGCTCACGGCCTTCGCGAAGGCGCGCGGGCACAGCATGCTCGAGCTCGCCTTCTCCTGGCTCGCCGCGCGCCCGCAAGTGTCGAGCGTGATTGCCGGCGCCACCCGCGTCGAGCAGGTCGAGGAGAACGTGAAGGCGATTGCCTGGAAGCTCAGTCCGGAGGAAATGGCGGAGATCGACAAGATCACGCTGGGCTGACCGTTGAAGCGCGGCGCGCTACTTGGCGCCGTGTCCGACCGTCTGGATCACCTCAAAGCCCTCGAACTGGGGATGACCGAGATAGGTCGGCTTGGTGTCGCCGGCCCGCGCATGCGCGGCACGAAAAGCATCCGATTTGGTCCAGGCCTCGAACGCCGCATGGTTCGCCCACACCGTGTGCGAGGCGTACAGCGTGTGGTCCTCGAGCTCGGGGCCGCGCAGCAGATGAAACTCGACGAAACCCGGCACCTTGTCCAGATGGGTATCGCGCGAAAGCCAGACCTGCTCGAAGGCAGCTTCGGAGCCCTTGGCGACGCGGAAGCGGTTCATGGCGATGTACATGGGGATGATCTCCTGATGTTCGGCTGATGATGTCGTCATTCCAGGACGCGCCGCAAGGCGCGGGCCCGGAATCGCAGTTAAGTAACCAGCCCCTTCATCGGCCGTGCTCCCGCGCTGTCGGGGAACACCGTCTCGGCCAGCACGCGATCGGATAGGCCGAACTGGCCCTGCAGCACGCCCTTGATCACCGAGCGCAGATCGGTGGTCGGCTTGAGATCGCGGGCCTCGAAGAGGTTGGCGGGCTTGAGGCCGGGCCAGTCGGCGATGACGCGGCCGCCCTTCACCGCGCCGCCGGCGAGCAGCGCGATCGTTCCCGTGCCGTGATCGGTGCCGTCGGTGCCGTTGATGCGCGCGGTGCGGCCAAACTCGGTCGTGACCACCACGGCGGTGTCGCGCCAGCGGTCGCCGAGGCCGCTTTCGAATTCGGCGAGCGCACCGTCGAGCCCGCCGAGCAGGAATGCGAGGCGACCGACAGGCCCGCCTTCATTGGCGTGCGTGTCCCAGCCGTCGAACGCGAGCGCCGCGATGCGCGGGCCATCGTCGGACGCCATCAGTTTTGCGGCGCCGCGCGCCACCTGCCGCATCTGCGCGACCGCATTGCCCGGCTTCGGCTTCATGTCGTCGCCGCTCGCGGCCTTTTCCAGCGCAAGGCCCTGCGACAGCACGGCCGCCAGCGCGGGATCGCGGTGACGATAGAGCTCGACCAGACGCATCGCGGTGTCGTCATCGGCTTGCGGCAGCGCCACCGGCGCCCAGCCGACGGTCGGCGCATTGCCGCGCAGCACCAGCGGCGTGGTCGGGCCGACGGCAAGAGCACTCGACACCCGCTCACCGCGCGGCAGCGCCTCCAGCGCGCGGTTGAGCCAGCCGGATTGCACGCGACCGGGACCGGCATAGCCGCTTTCGAGCACGTCCTGGCCGTCGAAATGCGAGCGGTCGCGATAGGGCGTCGCGACCGCGTGGATCACCGCGGCATGCTTGTCGCGATACATGCGTGCGAACTCAGGCATCGACGGATGCATTCCAAAGAACGTATCGAGTATGATCGCGGGATGCGCGCCGTCCGCCGTGAGCGCGATCGACCCGTGCAGGCCGGCATAATCGGGATCCCCGACCGGCGCGACGGTCGAAAGCCCGTCAAGCGCGCCGCGCAGGATCACGACGATCAGCCGAGAATCGCGACCGTCCGCCGCGCGTGCAAATTTTGGCAAATAGGCCCACGCCGCGAAAGAGGCGCCGCCGAGCAGGAGGCCGCGGCGCGAGGTGAGGAGCCGGTTCTCGACGCAGTCGATCATCATCATCTCCTCTGCATTTCCGGTGACATCAACAGCAGCGCCAGCGCCTGCTGCCGCGACTCGGCGCGCTCGATGGTGCGCCGTGTTTCGATCGAGGCCGCATCGGCCGCGGCGAATTCCAACAGATCGAGCGGGTCGATGTTGGGCCCGAGCCGCGCGCCCATCTGCGTGGCAATGTCGAGCCGGAGCTTGATGCCTTCGGGCGCAGCCCACGCCGCGTTGGTGTCGGCGAAACCATTCGGGCCGGCCGGCGACCACAGCGGCTGGCCCAGCAGATTGAGGTTGTTGAGATAGGCGCCGGGATCCTCCGGCACGCGCGCGAGCAGCCGGCCGCTCGCGACCAGGAAATCATAGGGGCTGCGCATCTTGGTCAGCGACGCCTTCCACGCCTCGTCGGACTCGACCAGTGCCGTTGCGAGCGCCTTGAGATCCCCGTCGGTCTTGATGAAGACATCGCGCAATCGCGCTACCAGCGCCGGCGGCGGATCGTCAGCGACGAAATGGCGGACGAATTTGGTGGCGATGAAATTCGCGGTCGCGGGATGGTGCGCGATGTCGGCGAGTGCGGCTTCGCCTTGCGCAAGGCCGGTCGGCTCGTAGCTCTTGCCGAGCAGCATTTGCGGTCCGGGCTGGTGCGCATTGACGTTGAACACGAACGAACCGGGCGCTCCCAGCTGTCCCTGCCGGCCGGCGAAGGTCCAGCCGGTGATGATGCGCGCGAGCGAGGTGACGTCGTCCTGCGTGTAGCCGCCGCCGACGCCGAGCGTATGCAGCTCCATGATCTCGCGCGCGAGATTTTCGTTCAGCCCGCGCTTGCGGTTCTGGCCCGCGCGCGAGTCCGGTCCGAGCGATTGCTGGTTATCGAGGAAGAACAGCATCGCCGGATGCTGCTCCACCGCCTTCAGCATGTCGGCGAAACGCCCGAGCACGTGCGGCCTGATCGCCTCGCGCTCGAACGCGCCGGCCCATATCCGCGCGAGCTCGCCCTTGCTGGCGGAGATGCAGAAATGGTTGGACCAGAACACGACCAGGCGTTCGGTGAAGCCGCATTCGACCAGGGTCGCGCGCTGCAACCGCGCCAACGCCTCGGCGCGAAAGGTCTTTTGGATGACGTTGAGCGGCTGCGGGGCGGGTTTTGCCGCAGCCGGCGCGGCCGTGTTGGGCTGCATGGTGTCCGGCTTGGCCATATTGTCCGCCGGCTTATTGTCAGTCGGCTTATTGTCAGTAGGTTTGGCCTCAGCCATCTGGCCGGCGATCTCGGTTGCCACGGCGTTCAGCGAGAGATTGCGGCGCGGTCCGGGCTTCTGATCGGCCGGCGCTTCGGTCGGCGCGCCGGCTTTGGCGGCGGCCTCGCGCGCCTGCTTGACCTGATCCTGATAGGCGAACACGGCCTGCCCGAGCTGCGGCGTGGATTGCAGGCCCGGCGCCTCCAGCAGCACAGCGTTGGGGCGGGCGAGTTCCGCCTTCACAAAACCGCGAGGATCGGAGGCCGCGTTGACGAGATCGCCGGATGCGCCGCCGCGGGCGCCGAAGCCGAAACGGTTGAGCGCGACGAGCGCGGCTTGCGAATCGCGGGCCATCGATATGTCCTTCGCGCGTTGCCAACCGCTTTCCGAGTCTGTGCGCGAGGCATAATATACCGCAGCGGGAGATGAACCCGGCATGAAAATGACAGCACAGCTTTCGCGCAAATCATGACAAATCCGCAAGACATTCCAGTGCAGAAACCGCGCCGCCTCGCCTGCTCCCGTTGCGGCGCCGAGTTCGGCTGCGATCTCTCAGGCACGTGCTGGTGCGCGGAAGAAACAGCGCGGCTGCCGATGCCGGTCAAGGGCGAGGATTGCTTGTGCCGGGCTTGCTTGCGCGAGGCGGCGGAAGCAACGTAATCCTCCGCGTCGTCCTGGCGAAAGCCAGGACCCATTACCCCACGGAATTGTTTGGCGAAGATTCGTCGTTCGGGACGTCTACCGAACGCTATCGATGAATTCCGCGGTATGGGTCCTGGCTTTCGCCAGGACGACGCTGGGGAGAGACAGCTCGCGACAACTACACCGCGTGCCCCGGCGATTTCCGCGCCATGCCGTCGAACGCATCCAGCAGCTTTTCGCGCCAGGCGTAGACCGGGTCGTCCGCTTCCAGCAGCTTGAACGGGCTGGTCACGCGCGCCCACTGAAAACCACCGAACACGATGTAATCGGCACAGTTCGGTGCGGCGCCTCCGATGAAGGGCTGCTTCTTCAGGGTCTGCCGCATCACCTCGAGCGATTTGCGGAACGCGACCACGCCGGCATCGCGGCTGGCCATGATCTCTTCCAGCGTCTTGCCGCCGAAACGCGCCTCGCGCGACTGGCGGAAATAGGCGGCGTCCACCTCGTCCAGATTCTTCGGGATGTCGGCGATGATCAGCGGAAAGATGCCGCCGACGATGGCGATGTCGCCCCAGGCGTTGAGCATGCGCGCCATGGCGCGGCCACCCTCGCCCCCGAACAGCGACGGACGGTCCGGAAACTTGTCTTCGAGATAATTCGCGATCGTCCAGGAATCGACCACCGGCTGGTCGTGATGCAGCAGCACCGGCACCTTCTCCGAGCCGTGCGGCGCAATCGCGCTTTTCTCGGTGAAGCGCCAGGGCAGCGTTTCCGCCGAAAGGCCCTTATGCGCCAGCGCCATCCGCGTGCGCCAGCAGAACGGGCTGAACGGTCGCGAGGCGTCAGTGCCGACGAGTTCGAAGAGTTTAAGCGACATGATGGGCCTGCCCTGCAATGATGCAGCTGCATTAGTTTCGTAACATCGTACCACTCTGTCAACCGCCGAGCTTGCTCGCGCTCGTGAGACTGACGACGGGAATCTACCTGAGGCTTGTTGAGGGCATTCCGGATTGGACCTAAGCTCGGGCCTTTCCAGCATTCATACGGAAGGAATTGCAATGACCAGAAACCTGCCACGACGCGATTTCCTGTTGGGTTCGGCAGCGCTCGCAGGTGCTGCGGCTGCCAATGCGTTCACCTGTGTCGAGATCGCGAGCGCTGCGCCGATTGCCGTCCCGACCGTGGACAAGCTCTCGATCCGCGTGCTGGTGGATTCGAGTTTCGACCTGTTCTTCCGTCCCAAGCAGATCAACGGCGTCTCGATCGCACCTGCGCCGCGCGGCAGCGATTTCCGCAAATCGCTGCACAACGAATGGGGTCTGTCGCTCTGGCTGGAATCCGAAGGCGGCGGCAATCAGCGCACGCTGATGCTCGATTACGGCTACACGCCCGAGGTGCTGCTCAACAACATGGCGCTGATCGGCGTCGATCCGGCGAAGCTCAACGCGCTGATCGTCAGTCACGGCCATTACGATCATTTCGGCGGCCTGAACGGCTTCCTCGACAAATTCCGGGAAAAGCTGCCCGCCGACCTCAAGCTTTATGCGGGTGGCGAGGATAATTTCTGTCATCGCGTCAACCCGACCCCGACACAGGGACAGTTCGCGGATTTCGGCACTCTCGACCGCCGGCAGCTCGCGGCACAGAAGGTCACGACCGTGCTGTGCGAAACGCCGACTTTGATCGCTGACCATGCCTTCACCACGGGCAAGATCACACGCCGCAGCAGCGAACGCGTGCTGCCGAACACTCTCGTCGAGTTTGGCATCAAGGACGGGCTTGGCTGCAATGTCGGACACTATCTCCCGGCAGAGATGGAGGGCAAGATCGTGCCGGACGAGCACACCCACGAGCACGCCACCTGCTTCAATGTGCGGGATCTCGGTCTGGTCGTGATCTCGTCCTGCGGCCATGTCGGCATCGTCAACTCGGTGAAGCAGGCGCAGGAAGTGTCGGGTATCCAGAAGGTGCACGCCATCGTGGGCGGCTTCCATCTCGGCCCGGCGCCCAAGGACTACCTCACGCAGGTCGTGAGCGAGATCAAGGCGCTCAATCCTGACGTCGTGGTGCCAATGCATTGCAGCGGGCTCAACTTCGCGCAGGAAGCCAATGTCCAGATGGAGGGCAAGGTCGTGGTGACGACAACAGGCAGCCGCCTCACCTTCGGGCTGTGATGCGACGTGTGAGCGCGGGGCTATTGATGATGCTGGCGCTCGCCTGCGGGGCGGCAGCGGCGCAGGCGCGCTCGGCCGCGCAGACCATGGACGTCCTGATGTGGAATCGGGAGCCGGTCGGAGGACCGTTCGAGTTAATCGACCAGACCGGCAAGCTGCGCAGCGACCGCGACTTTCGCGGGCAGCTTATGCTGGTCTATTTCGGCTTTACTTACTGCCCTGACGCATGTCCGACCGACCTGATGGCGATCGGACTGGCGCTCGAGCAACTCGGTCCGGATGCCGACGCCGTGCAGCCGGTCTTCATCACACTCGACCCCGAACGTGACACGGCCGAGCATCTTGCCGAATATGTGCCGCTGTTTCACCCGCGGCTGCTCGGGTTAACCGGCAGCCTTGACGCAATCGGGACAGCGGCAGACGCCTACAAGGTCTATTTTGACAAGATTCCGGTCGGCAAGGAGGCCGGAGACTACACGATCGACCACACGTCCTTCATCTATCTCATGGACCGCGACGGAAAATATCTCGGCTTCTTTCCGCCGGGCACCTCGGCCGAGCGCATGGTCGAGATCATCCGACCGCGGCTTGCGGCGCCTTCGCGCTAGCAGGAGCGGCTCAGACCGGACCCGAGTCACCGCCCGTTCGAGCGCAGCAGCTTCTCGCCGTCCCTTGTCACCGCGATGATCAGCCCCATTCCGGGCAGCGTTTCGCGCGCGACATAGCCGCAGTCGGCGGCGTCTTCCCAGATGGTGAGGCGCGGGCACGAGGTCTTCCAGGTCGCGATCACCTCGGCATAGGCGCGCGGCTCGCGCGCAACCCATTCGACGAAGTCCAGCACCAGCGGGTCGGCAGTCTCGCTCATTGCAAACCTCCCTTGTCGAAGGCTGCCAGCACGGGCGTGCGGACCAGCAGCCAGCTGCCGTAGGCGATGTAGTAGCAGGCGATGGTGGTGATCAGCTTCATCGACCAGGCCACGAATTGCTGGTCGGTCATGGCTTCCAGGATGCGCCGCGCCAGCGTGGTGCCGAGCATGGACGCTGCGATCGCGACGGCCGCGAGCACGGGATCGAGCGTCGCCGCCTGGTCGATCACGCCGCCGAAATAGATCAGCTTGATGAAATGGCTGACGAGCTGGCACATCGCCTTGGTCGCCACCTTCTCGCGCCGGCCGAAATCGCCGCCGAGGAAGAAGGTGTCGAGCAGCGGTCCCGACACGCCGGTCATCAGCATGAGGCCCATGCAGATCGTGCCGTAGACGGTGCCCTGCCAGAGACGGTCGGGATCCGGCTTGATGTTCGCGGGCAGCAGCCGCGCCATGAACGGGGTGATGCCGAGCAGCAGCAGCGCGACCGGCTTGTCGGGTACGTATCGCGTCAGCGACCACGCCGCGAGCGCGACAGCCGCGCCGACCATGTAGTTTGCGACCGGCCGCCAGCGGATATGCGCGCGCCAGAGAAAGGCCCGCCAGCCGTTCGAGGCCATCTGCGTGATCGCATGCAACACCATCGCAGTCGGCAGCGGCATCAGGGCCAGCAGCACGCCGATCAGGATCAGCCCGCCCGCCATGCCGAACAGCCCCGACAGGAACGCGGTGCCGACCATCAGCAATCCAAGGGCAGCAATCATGATGGACGTCACGCGATGTTCTCCGGGTGTGGCATGTAAGGGACGCAAGGTGCTTCACTCCCTCGCCCCGCTTGCGGGGAGAGGGTGGGGTGAGGGGGAGTCTCCGCAAGGGAGCCAGCAGTGGGACTCGCGGAGAGCCCCCCTCACCCGAAATCCAAGCTGCGCTTGGATTCCGGCCTCTCCCCGCACGCGGGGAGAGGCGAAGGGCACCGCCTCCGCTTCAGCAAATCAGCATGAATTACGCCGATATTTCTGCCGCGCTTGCCCCGTCTACGCAAACTGAGTTATCTTGGCCTGGCATCAGCTTTTCTGAGGGTCGGTCATTTGCGGCGCCTGCTGTTTCTCAACGGCATCAAGGCCTTCGAAGCCGCGGCGCGGGCCGGCAGCTTTGCCGCGGCCGGCCTCGAGCTGAGCGTATCGGCGGCGGCGGTCAGCCGCATGGTGCACATCCTGGAAGAACGGCTCGGCGTCGCGCTGTTCGAGCGCAAGGCCAACAAGCTGCTTCTCACCCAGGCGGGCCGCGCCTACCAGAGCGGGTTGACGCCGATCTTCGACGCGCTCGCAAGCCTCACGGCCCAGGTGACGGCGCCCTCGAGCGTCCGCGTGCTCACCATCGGCATCGGCCACACCTTTGCGATGCGCTGGCTGATCCCGCGGCTGTCGGAGTTTCGAAACGAGGAGCCCGACATCGAGGTGCGCTTCACCACCGGCGGCGCGTCGGTGCCGTTCGGCGAGGACTGGAGCTGCGGCATTCAGCTCGGGACCGGCGACTGGCCGGGGCTGGTGGCGGAGCCGCTGTTCGCCGGCGATCTCACACCGGTCTGCGTGCCCCGCCTCGCCTCCTTGCTGAAGCGCCCGGCCGATCTCAGGGGACCGAGCCTGATCCGCGTCGCGCATTCGCCCGAGGACTGGCCGATCTGGCTCAAGGCCGCGAACCTCGCGCGCATCAACGCGCGGGGCCCGGAGTTCCAGTTTTACGGCCAGGCGCTTCAGGCCGCCGCCGACGGGCTCGGCATCGCCATGGGTATCCGGCCCTATATCGACGACGATCTTGCCGCCGGCCGGCTGGTGGCGCCATTCGATCTCTCGGTGCCCAAGGGCATGCGCTGGTACCTGCTGTATCGCAGCTTCCAGACCGAGCAGCGCGACTTTGCCGCGTTCCGCCGCTGGATCATGCGCGCGGCGTCGGAACCCGCCGCCCGCCCCGTCCGGCGGACCGGCCGCACCAGCGCGCGGAACTGACGCTGCAGCCGCCCTTTGGGCAAAAAAGCGCGCCGCTTGTGAACGGCTTCACATCCCAGAATCCGCAAATGTGGTCCCCTGACCCTCCAACAAGGCGCTCGAACGAAACATTTTTGGGGACTGCAATGACGACCCTCTACGACGGCTTTGACATCGAATCCTTCGAAGCTGGCAAGGGGCTGTGGCACGCCCGTATCAGGCGTGCCGATTTCAGCCCGGTTGCCATCGACGGCGTGCTGTTTCCGGCCATGGAAGTCGGCTTCGCCTGGCCCGATCCCGATGCCGCGATTGCCCATGCCAAACATCACATCGATCGCTTCCGCCGGCGCGCCGACGACAGCGACGACGAATAAGCGAGCGGGACTGCAGGCGACCAAGGGACGCGCAGGGTCAAAGGGGGAAACCGGTCATGTCAGTCATCGAATTCGAAGACACGTCGCGGCCGAGGATTTACACCCGCAATGTGTTGTCGAGCTGCCCGGAATGCGACGGCGATCTCACGGTGCTCCGGGTGATCGGCGGCCGTGCCGGATGCGAGTATTGGGCCATGCGCTGCACCGATTGCGGCGGCATCCATCTCGACATCCTCGAGCTGCGTCAGGCGGCCGGGGACGATGAGGGACCGTTGCCGGCGGCTTGATCGCGGGTTCGTAAGCCTAGCGGCCGCAGTTCCTGACGCGGACGAATGCTGACGGAGTGAAGTGACTCGATCTGCCGAGGCGACGCTTGCTTGGACATCTCGGAGCTCCACACCCCCGCCCTTGCGCACTACCTTTGATTGCATCCGGCCATCCGATGTGGCAGAATCTTGAGCGGAGCCCCGGGGCTGATGACAGCAATTGGCAAATTTCTGGCCTTTGGCCTGATCGCCTGGTTCGGCGCGATGCTGTTGCTCGTACTCATTCGTGTGCTGCGTGACGAAGTGGCGTCAAGCGGCCTGCTCGTCAGCGACATCTCCAAAGACGATAGCGTCAATCCCGAACGAGTGGTCGCAGCCGCCATCGTTCCCGCGGTGCTGGCCATCTATACGATTCACGCACTCAACACCGGGATTGTCACGATGCCCACCGGAGCATTGTCGATGCCGGATCTGTCGGAGGAGCTTGTGACGCTCCTGACCGGCGGGAACGGCCTCTATCTTGCCGGAAAAATCGCACGAAGGAGTGAACGAAGCTAGCTTTTCAGGAGGTAATTTCATGACCGCACAATGGATTTCATGGTGGGGCTTTGTCGTTATTTCGATCATTCTGCTCGGGTTCGCCGCGCTTGTTCTCTGGAAGTTGTTCAGCGACTCCGGAGCTCTCGCGGGATTGCTGTCCGAGCCGCAAACGCCCAATGACACCTCGCCGCCGAAGGCGAGCCTCTCCCGCTTCCAGTTCCTAATCTTCACATTCGTTATCGCTGGACTCTATCTGCTGCTGTCCATCGAGGCCGGAACGCTGATCGAAATTCCGGGCAATGTGCTGGCGCTGCTCGGCATCAGCGGCGGCACCTATGTCATATCGAAGACCGTGAGCTCGTCGGAGCGCAAGCAGGAGCAAACTGCAGAGGCCGCGGCAAGCAAACCGGCACGGGGCCGCAAGCCCACGATCACGCCGCCCGGCGCGGCTGGTTGAGTCCGGAGGCGAGCCATGTCGAAATTCTCGCGTCTGTGCTGGCTCATCTGCCTCGGACTGACCCTGTGTCAGCCGGTCCGGGCGGATGTTTGTGAAACAGCTCCGGCAAAGCCGGTGAACGATCCCGACACTTGCCGTGCGCTCTGGGAAAAGATCGGCCTGCCGACCGGTGGCGACGATCTCGACTCCACCACCGTCTGTCACACCCGCTACGTCCTCCTGCACAACAACGAGGCCAAGACGCCGTTCTGGGTGATCGAGGCGCTGAACAAGAAGCAGGTCAGCGGCAAGTTCAAGCGTCCGGAGAGCAAGAAATTCAAGTCGGAGGAGGACGTCTGCGATTCGGCGCAGGCCAAGGACGCAGACTATACCGGCAGCAAACTCGATCGCGGGCATCAAGCCGCCTCCGCCGACTTCAGCTTCAACGCCGACTGGATGGACGAGAGCTTCATTTTGTCGAATGCCGTTCCACAGCAGGGCCTCGGATTCAACCGGGGCATCTGGAAGGAGTTTGAACAGCTGGTTCGCACCCTCACCAAGGATCGGGGCGAACTCTACGTCATCACGGGACCGATCTATGCCGACGGCGAAGACAATCTTCCCGAGGTGACCCGGAAGAACAACGCGTGCAAGACCGAAATCAAATTCAAGGCCCCAACAAGGCCAGCCATTTGCGGCTCAAAGAAGAAGTGCGACGCTGGCGTGGGGGTTCCGATTGCTCTCTTCAAAATCATCTATGATCCAGCCACCAAGCGCGCCAACGCCTACGTTTTGCCAAATATCGATCATCGGGAGTTCGAGGATAAGGACGCGCTCGAATACCTCAAGGGCTTTCGAACCACGGTGAAGGTGGTCGAGCGCCTTACCGGATTCCAGTTTCTGCCGGATATTCCGGGGCGGCGGGCGCAGGTCGAGGAGTGCGTCGCGACAATGCTTCATTGAGGTTCTACTGCTTCCGCCTTGCTGACACCTGTTGCCAAGCGGAGAGACCTCTTTCCTGAGAGCCGGACTCGCCCCATATTCGGAGCATGGCGAAGAAACCTGCATCCCCCGAAAAATCCGGCAAATCCCCGAAGGCCAAGGCTCCGAAAGCGAAGGCGCCCAATTCCAAGGCGTCTCGCCCCGACGTGCAACCGATCGGGCCGGCGCTGGCCGAGTTGCTCAATCCCGCGATCAATCGCGGCGATGCCGGGCTCGGATCGAGCACCGGCCTGCAGCCGCCGCCGGACAATTCGCGCGACCGCCGCTCCGGGGGCGAGGCCGCCGCGCATCGCGCGCGGGCCTCGACGCCGAAGGAGTTTCCGCAGGACAATACGAGGCCGATGCCGCTGCGGCCCAATCCGCAGCCGCCCGGCGCCCGCGACGCCGGCTTCGACGAGGCGCCGCAGGCCAATTACGGGACCGCGGCCACGATCCCGACGCTCGATCCGGAACTGGCCCGTCAGCTCGGCCTTCCCACCGAAGAGGACGATGCCGAAGCGTTGGCGCGTCCGCCGCGCAGCAAGATGGAGGCGCTCGGCGTCAAGGCGACCGCTGACGCGCTGGAATCGCTGATCCGCGAGGGCCGGCCGGAATTCCGCAAGGACGACGGCTCCACCAGGGTGTGGACCCCGCATCGGCCGCCGCGCCCGGAAAAGTCCGAAGGCGGCGTGCGCTTCGAGATCAAGTCGCACTACGAGCCGCGCGGCGACCAGCCGACCGCGATCGCCGAGCTGGTCGAGGGCATCAACCGCAACGACCGCTCTCAGGTGCTGCTCGGCGTCACCGGCTCCGGCAAGACCTACACTATGGCCAAGGTGATCGAGGCCACGCAGCGCCCCGCCATCATCCTGGCGCCGAACAAGACACTCGCCGCCCAGCTCTATGGCGAGTTCAAGAGCTTCTTCCCCGACAACGCGGTCGAGTATTTCGTCAGCTATTACGATTACTACCAGCCGGAAGCGTATGTCCCTCGCACCGACACCTACATCGAAAAGGACTCCTCGATCAACGAGCAGATCGACCGCATGCGCCACTCCGCGACGCGCGCGCTGCTCGAACGCGACGACGTCATCATCGTTGCGTCGGTGTCCTGCATCTACGGTATCGGCTCGGTCGAAACCTACACCGCGATGACCTTCGCGCTGAAGAAGGGCGAGCGGATCGACCAGCGCCAGCTGATCGCCGACCTCGTCGCGCTGCAGTACAAGCGCACCCAGGCCGATTTTACCCGCGGCACATTTCGCGTGCGCGGCGATGTCATCGACATCTTCCCGGCGCACTATGAAGACCGCGCCTGGCGCGTGAACCTGTTCGGCGACACCGTCGAGACCATCGAGGAGTTCGATCCGCTCACCGGCCACAAGCAGGACGAGCTCGAATTCATCAAGATCTACGCCAACTCGCACTATGTGACGCCGCGCCCGACGCTGGTGCAGGCGATCAAGTCGATCAAAGCCGAATTGAAGATGCGGCTCGACCAGCTCCACGACCAGGGCCGCCTGCTGGAAGCGCAGCGGCTGGAGCAGCGCACCACCTTCGACCTCGAGATGATGGAGGCGACCGGAAGCTGCGCCGGC
The DNA here is from genome assembly GCF_055811715.1 of Bradyrhizobium sp. WSM4872. Classification (NCBI taxonomy): domain Bacteria; kingdom Pseudomonadati; phylum Pseudomonadota; class Alphaproteobacteria; order Hyphomicrobiales; family Nitrobacteraceae; genus Bradyrhizobium; species Bradyrhizobium sp. WSM4872. The sequence continues at coordinate 63,854 of NZ_JBVVPT010000027.1, forward strand.
ATCGAGAACTATTCGCGCTATCTCACGGGGCGCCTGCCCGGCGAGCCGCCGCCGACGCTGTTCGAATACGTGCCCGACAACGCGCTGGTGTTCGCCGACGAGAGCCACGTCACCGTTCCCCAGATCGGCGGCATGTTCCGCGGCGACTTCCGCCGCAAGGCGACGCTCGCCGAATATGGTTTCCGGCTGCCCTCCTGCATGGACAACCGTCCGCTGCGCTTCGAGGAATGGGACATGATGCGGCCGCAGACGGTCGCGGTCTCGGCCACGCCCAGCGCCTGGGAGATCAACGAGAGCGGCGGCGTGTTCGTCGAGCAGGTGATCCGGCCGACCGGCCTGATTGATCCTCCCGTCAACATCCGCCCGGCCCGCACCCAGGTCGACGATCTCGTCGGCGAGGTCCGCGCCACAGCCCAGGCCGGCTATCGCTCGCTGATCACGGTGCTGACCAAGCGCATGGCGGAGGACCTCACCGAATATCTGCATGAGCAGGGCATTCGTGTCCGTTACATGCACAGCGATATCGATACCATCGAACGCATCGAGATCATCCGCGATCTGCGCCTCGGCGCGTTCGACGCGCTGGTCGGCATCAATCTGCTGCGCGAAGGCCTCGACATTCCCGAATGCGCGCTGGTCGCGATCCTCGACGCCGACAAGGAAGGCTTCTTGCGCAGCGAGACCTCGCTGATCCAGACCATCGGCCGCGCCGCGCGCAACGTCGACGGCAAGGTGATCCTCTATGCCGACCAGATGACGGGTTCGATAGAGCGCGCCATCGCAGAGACCGACCGCCGCCGCGAGAAGCAGGTGGAGTACAACACGGCGCATGGCATCACGCCGGAGAGCATCAAGAAGTCGATCGGCGACATCATGAACAGCGTCTACGAGCGCGATCATGTGCTGGTCGAGATCGGCGGCCACGACATGACCGACGACGTCATCTCGATCGGCCACAATTTCGAAGCCGTGCTCGGCGATCTCGAGACGAGAATGCGCGAGGCCGCCGCCGATCTGAACTTCGAGGAAGCCGCCCGGCTGCGCGACGAGGTCAAGCGGCTGCGCGCCACCGAACTCGCGGTGGTCGACGATCCCACCGTCAAGCAGCGCACGGTGCAGGGCAAAGCCGGCGCCTATGCGGGCGCGAAGAAATACGGCGACGCCGCCAATTTGCCGGTCAGCGCGCTGAAGAACAAGAGCGCCGCTACGGCGCTCAAGGCCAGCGGCAGCAAGGGCTCGCGAATCCACAAGCCGCATCTCGACGAGATGCACGGCCCGGAGTCGTTGCCGTATCGGGGCGACCGCGCACTGCCGTCAAAACCGTTCGGCGGCGAGAGCCGCATCATCCAGCCGACGGATTCAAGGCAGTCGGGCCCGGAGTTCGGGCCATCGCCGCGGTCGAGCGGAGGAGCGCCGGGGCATCGAGGTGGGTGGAAGAAGAAGTAAGGGGCGCGGAGAGCCGGCGCCGCCCATGGTTCTTGGTGGCGGCGAACTCACCCCACGCTTGCCGCCAGTAGCGACAGCAGCAGCACTGAGGCCGTGAGCTGCATCGACGTCGCCGGCTTGGCGCGCCAGCGGGCGATCTTGTCGGAGAAGGACAGGCTGGCGTCGAAGAACAGCGGTTCGTAGGCGTTCTTTGCAAATCCCGGGAATGTCGATCCCGCCCAGATGGCGAGACAGCTGTAGAAGATCGACGCCATCGCAATGGTGAGTGCGTGACTGCCACCGCGGTCATGTCCCAGGAGTTTTACCATCAGCGACGCCGCGGCGAAGATCGGGAAGCCCTGAAGGATCGTGGTGAGCGCAAAGCCTTCGAGCCCGTTGAGCGGGCCCGATTTCGACGCCGTGATGAAGGGCATGATGCGATCACCCCACACTCGCCGTCACCACTGCCATCACCGACAGCAGCAGCACGATCGTCATCAGTTGCAGCGAGGCGGCCGGCTGGGTGCGCCATGCCGTGATCTTCTCAGTGAGCGACAGATGGGCCTCGAAGAACTTCGGTTCGTAGACGGTCTTGAACAAATGCGGGAAGTTCGGCCCGAAGGTCACCGCAAGCAGCGCATGGCCGAGTGAGGCGATGGCGACGAAGATGGCGACGCCGGGATCGCCGACCAGGTCGTGATTGCCGACCAGCTTGAGCAGGAAAGCCGCGGCGGCGAAGGTCGGGAAGCTCTGCAGCGTCGCAGTCAGCGCAAGGCCTTCGAGCGCGTTGTGCAGGCTGGACTTTCTGACTGTGGCGATGGCGGCCATGGCGCGTCTCCCTGATGACATGCGGATGAACCTAGCCGCCATCAGGGAGGCCTGATGTGAGATGCGTCACGCCCCTTTCCTCTGCGGGAACAAGGGGCTCGTCAGGAATGACCAAAAATTACAGCTTGCCCTGGCCGTTGACCTGGCTCTGCTGTTGTCGCTGCCTCTCCTGCTCTTGCTGCTCCTTGGCATGGTGGCGGCCGTAGAGGCAGCCGGCGGCGGCGCCCAGGACGCCGTGATGGCCGGCATAGTGGCCGGCGACGCCGCCGACGACGGCGCCCTTGATGCAGCCCTTGGCGTCGGCGGCGGAGGTCGCGCCAAGCATGAGAAGTGCAGCGGCGATGGCGGCAAGGGATTTCATGGGTCGATGTCTCCGAATGCGGGTCGCAATCTCAACGGGCACAGACCCGTCCCGGTTCCCGTGTTCGCTGCCGCGCGTTGGGCAGCGCGAGCCCATGCAGCCGAACGCCACGCGAATTCGTGCAGACGCGCGGTAACTCAACCGCCAATTGCAGCCATGAACCTGGCATTGCGTTTGCGCGTCAAATCGTCTGCAACATCCCCTGTGGTTTTGCGGATTGCCGGTGTCCGAGGCCGCGCGTTAGGCTTGCGCAAACTCCACACGGCCAATGAGGACGGGCGGAATGACGGTCGAGAAGCTCAATCGCCAGCGCGTGCTGCATCTGCTCGACGCCATCTCGCGCAGCGATCTTGAGGGCGCGCTGTCGTGCTGCACCGACGACGTCGATTTCCTCACCCACGCGCCGGTCGACGTGCTGCCGCACATGGGCCCCTGCCACGGCAAGCAGGAGCTCGGCGAATTCTGGCGCACCGTGGGGGAGCGATACGCCGAAATCCGTTACGAGGTGCCGCAGATCGTCGCGGAAGGCGACACCGTCGCGGCCTATCTGCGCGCGTTCTTCAGGAAGCGCAGCCACGACCGCATCATTCAGGTCGACATGGCCATATTCTACACTTTCCGCAACGGCCAGGTGGCGCAGATCCGCGAGATCATCGATTCCTACGATTTGGTGCAGCAGGTGCTGGAACGTGAGATCGGCCCGCTGATCGTGGGCGAGCGGGTGGACGGGGGCTAGCTCCCTCGAACCGGCCGGACCGGGATAATACGGGGTTCTATTGTAAATCTCACACGCCGGGATCAATTGTGCATTGCGAAAACGTGAATTGCGTTTTGGCCGAATTGGCGTATTTTGTTTGTATACAAATGAGTTGAGCGACCCCGCGGCACCTTATCCTGTGCGCTTGGGGTTGTTTTTCGTTTTTTCGCAAGCCAGCTTCAGGACTGCCCAAATGACAGAGCACAGCCTCTGGCGTTTCTCGCGCGCATTGCACCGCGCGATCAACGACCGGCATTTCGAGGACATCGAGGCCCTGATCGACGAGGACGTCGAGTGGGCGCTGTACGGCCCGATCGACATGTTTCCGTTCCTCGGCGCGCGCCAGGGCAAGGACGCCGTGCTCGACGTCATCCGCCAGCTCGCCGACAATTTCCAGGTCCGCCGCTTCGACCGCGAGAGCATCATGCTCGGCGTCGATTCCGCCGCCTCGATGCTGCGCTATTCGCTGACCGCGATGGATTCCAGCAAGCCGATCAGCTTGCGGGTGGCGCAGTTCGCACAGTTCAGGGCGGGCAAGCTCACCAGCATGCGCGTGCTGATCGACACGTTTGATCTGGTCGAGCAGGCACTCGGCCGCGCCATTCATCTGCCGAAGATGACCAGCGTCGGCTGAACGGAACACCAACGGGCCCCGCACTTCGGGACCGATGACTGATGCTCCCCGCGACGCGTCCTGGCCTCCAGCCCCGCCGGATGCAATCGTGGAGAAGCTCGTCATCGGGCGCGCGCCTTTCGCGCGGCCCGTTGGTTCGCGTTTGATGGAACCGCCACAATTTCGCAACGATGGTTCCGCATCCTCGGCGGGAACTGGGCTGACGGGCAGGACGATGGAATTCGCGACAGGGTTTGGCTGGACCAGGCTGCCGATGCTGGCGGCCGCTTTCATCCTGGGATCGGTGCTGACGGTTTCGGCGCAAATCATTCCGCCCTTCTCCCCCGGCCCGGCCGCAGTGTCCGACGAGGACTCCGAAGCGGCGGAGGCCCCTGATGTCAACGACCCCGACGTGCTGAGCGGCATCGACGTCGACAAGCTCGACTGGGGCCAGCTCGCGATCGACGCCGGCACGCTCAACGACATCGTCGCCGCCAAGAAGCGTGCGCAGGCCGCCGCCAAGGACGGGCTGAACTGGACGACGAACGCCAACGCCAACGGCTCCTCGGCGGTGACTGTGAAGCAGTCGGTATCCTCATTCTGGGACGCCCGCATCGGCGCCGACATGACGGTAACGAGCGAGCCGCGGACGATGTCCGAGCTGCTGGCGCAGAAGGCCACCAATGGCGGCAGCGTGCCTCAATCGTCCGGCAGCGCCTGGGCGGCCGCGACCGCGCCGGGCGCGGGCGCGATCTGGGACAAGACCGCGGTCGAGGCCCGCGTCGATCCCGGCGCCGAACAGAGCAAGCTCGGGGCCTCGCTGATCAAGTCGGTGCCGCTGTCGGGCGACACGTCGCTGACGCTCCAGAACGGCTACAGCGTCAATCAGCAGGGCACCACGGCGCTCCCCGGCGTCGGCGGTCACATCACGCGCAATTGCGAGACCGAGCAGTCGGCCAAGGTTACGCTCACCGACACCGGCACCAGCATCACCGCGGGCCAGTCGCTGTCGACCACCGACGACAAATGGCTGCGCAAGGTCGGCGCCGAACAAAAGCTCTTCGACAACGTCACCGTCTCCGGCTCGGTCGGCGAAACCTCGCAAGGGGCGATCAACAAGAGCCTGACGGCGGGTTTCAAGAAGAGCTGGTAGCTGGGCGCTGATCTTTCTCCTCATCCTGAGGAGCGCTCCAACGGAGCGCGTCTCGAAGGATCGAGGCCCCCGCTGCCACAGTTGGGCCTGCATGGTTCTCGCGGCGGTGCGCAGCACCGTCCGCCGCGCGCTTCGCGCTCCTCACCATGAGGAGATAGGTTCTTCTCCGCGGCCGCGTTCAGACTTCCGTAACCATACGCCACGGCAAAGCCCCCGAATGGACCGCCCTTGCCGCACCTCGGCCAAGTTGCGGCCAAAATCCGACGCCCTAGTCCCAGACCGACGTCGTCGTGCGGGGGACACTCGCGCTGCGCTCAACGCGAACAGGGGAACAACGATGAACGCCATGCGGCCGGAAAAGACCGAAGGTACCGAGACCGAGACCATCGACACCAACCTCGCCGCAGTGACGGAAGTCGAAGCCGGCATCCGTGACTTCGTCCGCAACGACATCGCCTATCTGCGCCGTCCGGCAGCGACCGCCGCGGACGCGCCGCCGCTCGATCCGAGCGCGGAGGCCACCGTCACCAACGTCAACTCGCTGATCCAGCGCGTCGCCGGCACCTCGCTCGCCGAGATCGAGAATTTGATCTCCGAGCTCGAGAGCCTGCGCGACCTGCTCCATGCCGAAGGCCAGCGCGTCCAGCGCGAGATCTCCGGCTACGCCCAGCTCAGCCAGGCCGCGATGAAGTCGACCCGCATGATCGCCGACAACGTCTCGCAGTGGAAGCGCGCCGCCGACGGCCTGCGCAACAGCTGATCGCCGACATCACGCATCACCGGCCGCCGCGTTCCGAAAGGGGCGCGGCGGTTTTGTTCACGGGGTGTGACGGTGCGCACGCGCCCCATGAAAAATGTCATCACCCGCGAAAGCGGGTGATCCAGTATTCCAGAGGCATCGAGGCTAGAACCGAGAGCCCTCGGCGTACTGGATGCCCCGCTTTCGCAGGGCATGACTGCGGAGGGTTTGAACTTCCCGCATCCCCCCGGCGACTAACGCCAAGCGCTCTTGCCATCGCGGCCGCGCCTGGGGACATGTCATGGAAAGCATTCGGCCCGACACCACCGACCCGATACCGCTGCGACCTGCGCCGAACCAGTTCGGCACGATCATGCTACGTTTTGTCGGATTGCTGGCGGTTGCGATCGCGATCTTGGCGTTCGTCTATAGCCGCTGAGGCGGAGCCTGATGCAGGCCCCGCGGAGTTAACGAAATCTTACCGGGTGGCTTCCACGGTCGAGGCTTCCAGGGTGTAGGCACCATCGGCATAGCCCTTCACCACCATGCCGGCGACCAGCATCACGGCCAGCGTGGCGGTAGCAAAGATGAATCCGACCAGCTTGAGTGCGCCGCGGTCTGCCATGGTCCTCGTCCCCTGTACTCTGCCCAGTTCGTTCAAATAGACAGCGACAGGTTCATAATTGGTTAGCAACTCGATGGTTCCGCGCATTGCTCCGCGGGAAAACCATGTTGCGCAGGCTTATGGCAGCCACTTGGAATCGCGTCCATAGCGCGGGGGCAACACTCGCACGCTGTTTTTGCCGTTCATCCTGGAACGAATCTAACCGCCGTTCACACGCATCGGCACGAAGGCGGTTGCGGTGATGGCGTAGACGTCCTCGCCGCGCTGGTTGGTGCCGGTGGTGCGCGCGGTCAGGATGCCCCAGCCCGGTCGCGAGGCGGAGCTGCGCTTGTCGATGACGACGTTGGCATAAGTGACGATGTCGCCGGCGAGCACCGGCCTGATCCAGCGCAGATCGCGAAAGCCCGGCGACGGGCCCCACACCGCGATCTCCTCGCCGCGCGAAGCGGCCTCCCGCGCCAGACGTTGGCCGTCGGCGACAAGCAAGCTCATGCAGGCCGAGCCGACATGCCAGCCCGAGGCCGCGAGCCCGCCAAACAGCGAGTTCTTGCCCTCCTCCTCGTCGAGGTGAAAACGCTGCGGATCGAACTTTGCGGCGAATGCCTTGATCGACTCGGCCGTGAACGTATAGGCGCCGATCTCGCGGCGATGCCCAATCTCGATCTCCTCGAAAAACGGCATCAGACCGCCCCCTCGCGCCGCTTGATCAGGATCGGTGACGTCATCTCGCACAACGCCTGCCCCGCCGCGTTACGCACGGTGCATTTGAACTTGACGATGCCGAGCTCCGGCCGGCTCTTCGAGGCGCGGGCCTCCACGACGTCGACGTCGAGCATTAGGTCGTCGCCGGGTCTGAGCGGCGACAGCCAGCGCACTTCATCGACGCCGGGAGATCCCAGCGAAGCGGCGCGGGTAATGAAACCGTCGGCCATCATCCGCATCATCAGCGAACAGAGATGCCAGCCCGAGCCGGACAGGCCGCGCAGCATGCTTTTGCCGGCGGCCTCCTCGTCGAGGTGCATCGGCTGCGGATCGAACTCGGCGGCAAAGGCCACGATCTCGTCGCGCGTGACATGGCGTGGGCCGAATGTTCCGAACCGGCCGGGCGGGAAATCTTCGAAGGTCAGGGTCATCTTGGGAAAGGTTTGAGGGAATGACAGATTGTGGCCGCACTTTGCGGCAATCTCAACCCGCCGGCCCGCATGGCTCGTGCTACATTCGGCGCACCGGCGTTGATCTTGAGTCGGATCGATCGGGGCCACGATCCATTTGCAAGGCCCGACGACACCTGAATTGCCCTGGGGAGAGCAATGTTTTCATTCAGCGACCTGTTTCAATGGGACCGCTTCATCACGCCGACCATCATCAAGACCTTCTACTGGCTGGTGATCGCGCTGATCTGCCTGTTCGGCCTCTCCGGCATCTTCTCCGGCCTCGCGATGATGGCGATCAGCCCGTTCGGCGGCTTCCTGATGCTGCTGTCGTCGATCGCGAGCGTCGTCGTCGGGATCGTGTTCTCGCGAATTCTCGCCGAGCTGATCCTGATCATCTTCCGCATCAACGAGCATCTCGGCGCGATCAGGGATCAGGGCGGCGGCGTGCGGTGAGGCCCGTCATTCCGGGGCGCCTCGCAGAGGCGAGCCCGGAATCCATCGAGCCTCAAGACAATTGGATGAATGGATTCCGGGCTCGCGCTTCGCGCGCCCCGGAATGACAACGTCAGCTTACGTATTGAACCTGAAATGCATCACGTCGCCGTCGGCGACGACGTATTCCTTGCCTTCGAGGCGGAGCTTGCCGGCATCGCGGGCGCCGGCTTCGCCGCCGAGCGCGACGTAGTCCTCATACGCGATGGTCTCGGCGCGGATAAAACCCTTCTCGAAGTCGGTGTGGATCACACCGGCCGCGCCCGGCGCCTTGGTGCCGCGATAGATGGTCCAGGCGCGCGCTTCCTTCGGGCCCACCGTGAAATAGGTGATGAGGTCGAGCAGCGTGTAGCCGGCACGGATCAGGCGATCGAGGCCGGCCTCTTCGAGACCCAGCGTCTCCAGGAAATCGGCGCGTTCGTCACGCGAGATGGTGGCGATCTCGGATTCGATTTTTGCCGAGATGACGACGGCAATGGCGCCTTCCTTGGCGGCCTGGTCCTGCACCGCCTTCGAAAACGAATTGCCTGATGCGGCCGAGCCTTCCTCGACGTTGCAGACGTAGAGCACGGGCTTGGACGAGAGCAGGCCCAGCATCCCGAAGGCACGCTCCTCCTCGGCCTTGCGCTCGACCAGGCGCGCGGGCTTGCCCTCGCGCAGCAGCACCAGGGTGCGATTGACGAGGTCGAGCTGCTCCTTGGCGTCCTTGTCGTTGCCCTTGGCCTTCTTGGACAAATTGTCGACGCGCTTCTCGAGGCTGTCGAGATCGGCGAGCATCAGCTCTGTCTCGATGGTCTCGATGTCGGCGAGCGGGGCGATCTTGCCCTCGACATGGGTGATGTCAGAATCCTCGAAGCAGCGCACGACATGCGCGATGGCGTCGACCTCGCGGATGTTGGCGAGGAACTGGTTGCCGAGGCCTTCACCCTTGGACGCGCCGCGCACGAGGCCGGCGATGTCCACGAAGGTCAGCCGGGTCGGGATGATCTGCGCCGATTTGGAAATGGCCGAGAGCTTATCGAGCCGCGGATCCGGCACGGCGACCTCGCCGACATTCGGCTCGATCGTGCAGAACGGATAGTTCGCCGCCTGCGCCGCGGCCGTCTCGGTCAGCGCGTTGAACAAGGTCGATTTGCCGACATTGGGCAATCCGACGATCCCGCATTTAAATCCCACGAGCGTTAATCCTTGCCGTTGTCGTCCTTGGTCAAAAATCCCTTCGCCTGCATGGCGAGGTGCACCCTGTTGGCGAAGGTCGCGTCCGTGCCTTTGGCAACCAATGCCGCATGCTCGGCCACCGCGTCGCAGAGCGTCGCCACCCAGTCGTTGTCGGCTTTGGCGAAGTCAGACAGCACGTGGCCGTGCACCAATTCCTTGACGCCGGGATGACCGATGCCGAGCCGCACCCGGCGATACTCGTTGCCGATATGGGCGGAGATCGAGCGCAGGCCGTTGTGGCCGGCGATGCCGCCGCCGATCTTCACCCGCACCTTGCCCGGCGGCAGTTCGAGCTCGTCATGGAATACGGTGACGTCGCCCGGCGCGATCTTGAAGAAGCTTGCCGCTTCCTGAACGCTGCGGCCGGACTCATTCATGTAGGTCATCGGCTTGAGCAGGATCACGCGCTCGGTGCCGAGCGCGCCTTCCGAGGTCTCGCCCTGAAACCTGCGACGCCAGGGCGCGAAACCATGACGTCGCGCGATCTCATCGACGGCCATGAAGCCGACATTGTGCCGGTTACGTGCGAATTTCGGGCCGGGATTGCCGAGCCCAACAAACAGTCGCATGACGCGGCGCGCCCCTCGCTCGGCGCGCGGTCAGGGACCGCGCGCCAGCTTTGAGAGATTACTTCTTCTTGTCGCCGCCGGCGGGAGCCTTGGCAGCCGGAGCCTTGGCAGCCGCTGCCGGAGCAGCACCCGCAGCAGGAGCGGCAGCACCAGCCGCCGGAGCAGCAGCACCCGCAGCAGGAGCAGCAGCCGCGGCCTTCTGCTCTTCGGCGTAGCCGGACGGCGGCACGATGGTGACGAGGGTCGCGTCCTCGGCGGTCAGCGCCTTCACGCCGGCCGGCAGCTTGATGTCGGAGAGATGCAGCGAGTGGCCGATTTCGAGCGAACCGACGTCAGCCTCGATGAACTGCGGGATGTTCTCCACGCCGCACTCGAGCTCGATCGCATGCGCAACGATGTTGACGGCGCCGCCGCGCTTCACGCCGGGCGAACCTTCAGCCTTCACCACGTGCAAGGGAACGCTGATGCGGATGGTGGCGCCTTCGCCGAGCCGCATGAAGTCGACGTGGATCGGGAAATCCTTGACCGGATCGAGGTGGTAGTCGCGCGGAATCACGCGGTGCTTGTTACCCTCAAGATCGATGTCGACCAGCGTAGTCAGGAACCGGCCGGCGAGGATGCGCGAGCGCAGTTCGCGATCGTCAACCGAGATGGTCAGCGGGGGCTGGTTGTTGCCGTAGATCACTCCGGGCACTCTCCCGGCGCGACGCTCAGCCCGGGCGGCCCCCTTGCCGCTCTTCGGACGTGCGGTCGCCTTCAATTCCTTGACGGTCGCCATAACGTTAAGTCCTTGTTTTTGCAAAAGTTAATGGGCCGCAACGCGGCCCATGGCATACGCCGCAGCAAGCCTCCAGGGGTGCGGGGGCTGCGGACGTGGCGGGCTTTTACCCGGAAGACGCGGAAATGACAAGGAGAATGGGCTACCGGGCGGAACCGGATCGCCCGGATGGACCCCGGCGGAGTTAGCCGCCGAGCTTGGCCTCCAGCGCCGCGATGCGCGTCTTCAGAGCCTCGTTCTCTTCACGCGCCAGACGCGCCATGTCCTTGACCGCCTCGAACTCTTCGCGCTTGACCAGGTCCATGTCGCGCAGGAATTTTTCGGCCTGGGTGCGCATCACCGTGTCGAACTCGCGCTTGACGCCCTGCGCGGCACCGGCGGCGTCGTTCATCAGGCGGCCGATCTCGTCGAAAAACCGGTTGTTGGTCTGGGTCATGTCGGTCTCCTGGCGGCTTTCGATGAACTCTGCGCGAACGCGCGGGGAGACAATGGCAATCCGATCGGGCCGGTTCAAGGGCCGATCGGCGGTATCCTTGTCATGCCCCGGTTTCCTTGCAATCGTATTCAACGTCCCTGCATAAGAAGAATCACAAAGGCGCTCGAGATGATCGACCAGCAGATCGCGATCCCTACCAAGGACGGTCACACCGCAACCTTCATCAGCCATCCCGAACGCGGCGGGCCGTTTCCGGTCATCCTGTTCTACATGGACGCGCCGGCGATCCGCGAAGAGCTGCGCGACATGGCGCGCCGGCTCGCGACATCGGGCTATTACGTGATGCTGCCGAACCTCTATTACCGCTCCGGGGTGATGGAGCTCGGCGCGCTGCCGGCCGATCCGAACGCGCCGGAGCGTAAGCGCATGTTCGCACTGATGGGATCGCTCACGATCCCCATGATCATGGACGACACGCGCGCGCTGCTGACCTACGCCGAGAGCCAGGCGGCCGCGAACACCAAATTGATCGGCACCGTCGGCTACTGCATGAGCGGCCGCTACGCCGTCAACGCCGCCACGCATTTCCCCGATCGCGTCAAGGCCGCCGCCTCGGTCTACGGCACGCAGCTCGCAACCGACCAGGATGACAGCCCGCATCTCGCGGCCGCCAAGACCAAAGCCGAACTCTACTTCGCCTGCGCCGAGACCGACATCTACGCGCCCGCCGAGATCATCGAGAAGGTGAAGCAGGGCATGAGCGGCGCCAAAGCCGAAGTCGAGATCTATCCCGGCACCCACCACGGCTTCGCCTTCCCCAAGCGTCCGGTCTATGACCGCGACGCCGCCGAGCGGCATTGGGAGCGTCTGCTGGCGCTCTATCGCCGCAATCTCGTCTAGACATAGAAGGCGCGATGCAACTTCTTCTCATCGACTTTCCCGCCTTCAAGCCGATCGCGATCGAGATCGGTCCGTTCGCGATCCGCTGGTATGCGCTGGCCTACATCTGCGGCATCGTGTTCGGCTGGCTCTATGCGCGCTCGCTCCTGAAGAAAGGGCGGCTGTGGGGTGGCCCGGCGCCGATGTCGCTGGTGCAGATCGACGACTTCATCCTGTGGGTTACGCTCGGTATCATTCTCGGCGGCCGCACCGGCTATGTGCTGTTCTACAATCTGCCCTTCTTCATCGACCATCCCGCAGCGATCTTCAGGCTCTGGGAAGGCGGCATGTCCTTCCACGGCGGTTTCCTCGGCTGCGTCGTGGCGGTGATGTGGTTCGCTTATCGCAACCGCATTTCGATCCTGTCGCTCGGGGACATCACCACAGCCGTTGCCCCGGTCGGGCTGCTGCTCGGCCGCATCGCCAATTTCATCAATGGCGAATTGTGGGGCCGCGCCGCCGACCCGGAGCTGCCCTGGGCGATGATCTTCCCCAACGATCCCACCCAGCTGCCGCGTCATCCGAGCCAGCTCTATGAGGCCGGCATGGAGGGCATTTTGCTGTTCGCGGCCCTCGCGATCATGATCCGCTTTGGTGCCCTGAAACGGCCGGGCATGATCCTCGGCGCCTTCATCCTGATCTATGGTCTGAGCCGGATCGCCGGCGAGCATTTCCGCGAACCGGACGTCCAGCTCGGCTTCCTCTGGGGCGGATTAACCATGGGCATGCTGTTGTCGATCCCGATGCTTATTGTGGGCGGCATACTTATTGTATTGGCAGTGAGGCGCGGTGCGCTGAAGCCCGCAGGTGCTATTCGTTAATTTCTTCTGAGAAGATAGGCCGTGACCGACCAGCCGTTACTCGACGAGATCAAGGCGCTGATCAAATCCTCAGGCCCCATGCCGGTCTGGCGGTACATGGAACTGTGCCTGATGCATCCCCGCTATGGCTATTACGTCTCGCGCGATCCGTTGGGACGAGAAGGCGACTTCACCACCGCGCCCGAGGTCAGCCAGATGTTCGGCGAGCTCCTGGGCCTGTGGACCGCCTCGGTGTGGAAGCAGATGGGCTCGCCGCAATTCCTGCGGCTGATCGAGCTCGGGCCCGGCCGCGGCACCATGATGGCCGATGCGCTGCGTGCGCTCCGCGTGCTGCCGCCGCTCTATCAGGCACTCCACATCCACATGGTCGAGGTCAATCCCGTCCTGCGCGAGCGGCAGAGTGCGACGCTGTCGGGCGTGCGCAACATCGCCTGGCACGACAGCATCGACGACGTGCCGGACGGACCGAGCATCATCCTCGCCAACGAATATTTCGACGTGCTGCCGATCCACCAGATGGTGCGGCACGAGAACGGCTGGCACGAGCGCGTAATCGAGGTCGACGCCAACGGAAAACTTCAATTCGGCGCGGCGGCCGAGCCGACGCCGCGCTTCGAGGTGCTGCTGCCACCCCTGGTGCGCGCCGCGCCCGTCGGGGCCGTGTTCGAATGGCGGCCCGATGCGGAGATCATGAAGCTCGCCAGCCGCGTGCGCGACCAGGACGGCGCGGCGCTGATCATCGATTACGGGCATCTGCGCAGCGATGCCGGCGACACCTTCCAGGCGATCGCGCGCCACACCTTCACCGATCCCCTGAAGGCGCCGGGCCAGGCCGACGTCACGGCCCATGTCGACTTCCAGGCGCTCGCGCGCGGGGCGGAGGACGTGGGCGCCCGCGTGCACGGGCCGGTGACGCAGGGCGATTTCCTCAAACGCGTCGGCATTGAAACCCGTGCCGCCGCCTTGATGCAGAAGGCCGCGCCTGACGTCGCCACCGACATTTCAATCGCGCTCAAGCGCCTGACCGAGACCGGGCGCAGCGGCATGGGTTCGATGTTCAAGGTGCTCGGCATTTCCGAGCCGCGGTTGACGGGCCTTGCGGGCCTCAGCGATCTCGAACGCGCCGGAGACGGTTCATGACGGTTGCCTCCTCGCTGCTGTCTGCGGTGCCGGGCCTGCGCCACGCCTTCTTCACCCGCGAAGGCGGCGTCTCGGGCGGCATCTATTCCGCGCTGAACGGCGGGCTCGGCTCCAACGACGATCAGGCGCTTGTCGCGGAGAACCGCCGCCGCATGGCCGAGCATGTCGGCGTCGCACCGGAACGCTTTCTCAGCCTGCACCAGATCCATTCGCCCGACGTGCTTGTGGCCGACGCTCCGTGGCCGAGCGGGCCGCGGCCGAAGGGCGACGCGCTGGTGACGAAGGTGCCCGGCATCGCGCTCGGCGTCTCCACCGCCGATTGCGGCCCGGTGCTGTTCGTCGATCCCGACGCGGGCGTGATCGGGGGCGCGCATGCCGGCTGGAAGGGCGCGCTCACCGGCGTGTTGGAGCAGACCATTTCAGCGATGGAAAAACTCGGCGCCTCGCGGAGCCGCATCATCGCCGCGATCGGCCCGCTGATCCGCCAGGACAGCTATGAAGTCGGCAACGAGTTCGTGGCGCGCTTCATCGAGGCGGATGCGGACAACGCCATGTTCTTCATCCCGTCGGTGCGCGAGAGCCACGCGATGTTCGACCTCGCCGGCTTCATCCGCAAGCGTCTGGAAGACGCGGGCATCCTGATGATCGACGATCTCGGTCTGGACACCTACGCCGACGAACGCTTCTTCAGCTACCGCCGCTCGGTGCATCGCAAGGAGCCGGATTACGGCCGCCACGTTCACGCGATTGCGCTCGAAGCGTGAACACAAGGGCAACCCCGTGTCATTGCGGGGCTATGCCTGCGCGCGATGACAGTGGGCTGTGGCGCACCCGCCCTAGACGTTAATGCGTTTTAACGATATCGCTGCCCTCCATAATGAGGGACGCGTCATTCATTTTGCGCCGCGCGGGTTCGCGCGTGCTGGCGGTCATGCTGCTGACGGCCGCGGCCGCGCTCTGCGGCTGTGCCGGTGGGGGTGGTGCCGCGAACTCCTACGCCATGGCGCCGAGCGCCGGCTCGGGGGCGACGGTCGCGTTCGAATCGATCGACGGACCGCCGCCGCAAGTGTTCGACCGCATGGTCGGCGTGCTCGACACCGAATCCAAGCTGCGCAGCCTGTCCGTGGTCTCCCGCGAGGGGACGGCTGCCTACCGCGTGCGCAGCTACCTCTCCGCCCAGATCGTGCGCGGCAAGACGGTGATCGCCTGGGTCTGGGACGTCTACGACGCCAACCAGCAGCGGGCGCTGCGCCTTTCCGGCGAGGAACCGACTGCGGCCAAGGGCGGCCGCGATGCTGCCCGGGATCCTTGGAGCGCTGCCGACGACCTCGTGCTGCGGAAGATCGCCCAGGCCGGATTCAGCGGACTTTCCAACATGATCAACGGCACGCCGGATGCGCCGGGCTCGGCTCCCGGCTTGCGCGGGCCGGCCGTGGCGAGCGTGATCCCGGAGGCTCCGGCGGCGGAGATGCCGGCCTCGGCGCTGGGCTATGCCGAGCGATAACCCCCGCGAAACCACGGTCCCAACTTCCGGCCAAACCGTTGGCCGGACTCGGGATTTCGCAGGGAAAACGTAGCGTCCCGGGTTGCCATTGCAGCCCCCGGCCTGATATTTCCTCGCCCGTCGTAACCGTGCTTCCAGTGGGTATTGTTTGATGTTGAACATCGTGTCCAGCAAAGCGCGGGAGGAAGCGTCCATGTCGGCCAAGAACGGCTCCATCAAGCTCGTCGCCGGCAACTCCAATCCGGCTCTCGCACAGGCCATCGCGCAGGGTCTCGACCTGCCGCTGACCAAGGCGGTGGTACGGCGCTTCGCCGACATGGAGATCTTCGTCGAGATCCAGGAGAACGTGCGCGGCTCGGACGCCTTCGTCATCCAGTCGACCTCGTTCCCGGCGAACGACCATCTGATGGAATTGCTGATCATCACCGACGCGCTGCGCCGCTCCTCGGCGCGCCGCATCACCGCGGTGTTGCCCTATTTCGGCTACGCCCGGCAGGACCGCAAATCGGGTTCGCGCACGCCGATCTCGGCAAAACTCGTCGCCAATCTGATCACGCAGGCCGGCGTCGACCGCGTCATGACGCTCGACCTGCATGCCGGCCAGATCCAGGGCTTCTTCGACATCCCGACCGACAACCTCTACGCGGCACCGCTGATGGTGCGCGACATCAAGGACAAGTTCGACCTCTCCAGGACGATGGTGATCTCGCCCGACGTCGGCGGCGTGGCGCGCGCACGCGGTCTCGCCAAGCGCATCAACACCCCGCTCGCGATCGTCGACAAGCGCCGCGAGAGGGCGGGTGAATCCGAGGTCATGAACGTGATCGGCGACGTCGCCGGCTACACGTGCATCCTGATCGACGACATCGTGGACTCCGGCGGCACGCTGGTGAACGCCGCCGACGCGCTGATCGCCAAGGGCGCCAAGGACGTCTACGCCTACATCACCCACGGCGTGCTCTCCGGCGGCGCGGCCGCCCGGATCACAAACTCCAGGCTGAAGGAGCTGGTGATCACCGATTCGATCCTGCCGACGGAGGCAGTGAGCAAGGCGCCGAACATCCGCACGCTGCCGATCGCCAGCCTGATCTCCGACGCGATCGCGCGCACCGCGGCGGAAGAATCGGTGTCGAGCCTGTTCGACTGATTTTCTTCTTCGCCTCTCCCGTTTGCGGGCAGAGGGAGTGCGAGCGTCTACCGTCCCTTACGAGGCAGCCCCCGGGTTGTTGCCAACGACCGCCCATGACATCATCCGAATCCCGAGTCATCTCTGCCCTCTGGATGCCCGATGCCACGCCGGAAATTTGCCTGGGAGAAGCTGTCGGATGACGAGTTGCTCAAGCAACGCCTCTCCAGCCTGAGGGTTACGGTCGAAGGCACCTGGCTCGAGGACTGCGTCAGCACCCTGTACGAGGAGCTCGAGGAGCGCGGCATCCGGCTGCGGCCGCACACCTGGATGTCGAGTGAATGGTTCAGTCCGGGCGGCGTTCCCGGCATCGCCATTCCGTTCTATCTCGCTCATCCCCGCCTGATGAAGCTCGAGAAGAAGATGATGTTCGACATCGAGGGCGGAACCTGGCGCGAATGCATGGCCATCCTCCGTCACGAAGCGGGCCACGCCATACAGCACGGCTACCAGTTGCAGCGCCGCCGGCGCTGGCAGCAACTGTTCGGCCCGTCGTCGAAACATTATCCGCGCTATTACCGGCCCAATCCGGCGAGCCGCCGCTACGTCCAGCATCTGCGGCTCTGGTACGCGCAGAGCCACCCGGACGAGGATTTCGCCGAAACTTTTGCAGTGTGGCTGCGGCCCCGCTCGAACTGGCGGACGCGATATGCCGGCTGGCCGGCGCTGAAGAAGCTCGAATATGTCGACGAGCTGATGGGCGAGATCGCGGGCAAGCGACCGCTGATCACGACACGGGAACGTGTCGATACGCTGGGTCGGCTCAGCCAGACGCTCGAAGAGCACTACAAGAAGAAGCAGGCGTTCTACGCCTTCACGCCCCCCAAGACCTACGACCGCGATCTCTCCCGGCTGTTTTCAGCCGATCCACGGCACCACCGCTCAAAGCCGGCTTCGGCCCTGATCAGGCGCCACCGCTCCCAGATCAGGCAATTGGTCGCGCGATGGACCGGCGAGAATCAGCTTACGCTCGATGCCGTGCTCGACGAGATGATCTCCCGCTGTCGCGAGCTCGATCTGCGTGCCGTCGGTCCTGAACAGAAGCTCGTGCTCGACTTCATCGTCCTCGTGACGGCCAAGACGATGCACACGATGTTTGGCCCGTCTCGACGAAAATGGATCGCGCTATGAGACGTCTGCGCATTCTGGTGCTCATGCATCCGGACTTCGTGCCGCCGGACTCCAGCGACGGGCACACCGCGCAGGAAATCAACGCGTGGAAAACCGAATACGACGTGGTGAGTACCTTGCGCGCAGCCGGCCACGAGGTTCGCCCGCTAGGCGCACAGGAGGAAATCAGGCCGGTGCGCGAGGCGATCGAGGAGTTCAAGCCGCACGTGGTGTTCACGCTGCTGGAGGAATTCCACAACAACGTCGCCTTCGACCAGCACATCGCGAGCTATCTCGAGCTGATGAAGGTCCCTTATACCGGCTGCAATCCGCGCGGCCTGACCCTGGCCCGCGGCAAGGATCTGTCCAAGACGCTGGTGCATCACCGCCGGATCGCTGCGCCGGCCTTTGCTGTCTTCCCGATGCGCCGCAAGGTGAAACGCCCAACGCGTCTTGCGCTGCCGCTGATCGTCAAGAGCCTGAACATGGATGGCTCGTTCGGCATCTCGCAAGCCTCGATCGTCGACACCGACGAGAAGCTGGCGGAGCGGGTTGCCTTCATCCACGAACGGGTCGAATCCGCCGCCATCGCCGAGCAGTTCATCGAGGGACGAGAGCTCTACGTCGGCGTGCTCGGCAACAACCGCTTACGCGTTCTGCCGGTCTGGGAGTTGAAATTCGGCAGCATGGGCGGCCGCTCGTCACGGCACATCGCCACCGAGAAGGCCAAGCACGACACCGACTATCAGGAGAAGGTCGGCATCGTCGACGGGCCTGCGAAGGATCTGGCGCCGGAAGTGACCGCCAGGATCCAGCGGGCCGCGAAACGCATCTACCGGGTGCTTGGCCTCGACGGCTACGCGCGCATCGATTTTCGTCTCACCGCCGACGGCACGCCGTATTTCATCGAAGCCAATCCCAATCCCGAGATCGCCAAGAGCCAGGAATTCGCCACGGCGGCTCTACATGACGGGCTCAAATATCCGGCTCTGCTGCAGCGCATCCTGGCGCTCGGGATCAGCCGCGCCAAGGCGGGAGTGTCACTGGGGTGATGACGGGGGCGATCGCCCCTCATCCTTCGAGACGCGCTTCGCGCCCCTCGGGATGAGGGATGGTCGTTGCGCGGCGTTACACGATTCCCGCCGCGACCTGGCCGCGCAGGCGTTCGAGCCCGAGCAATGTCTCCGCACAAGCGGCCGCCACTTCGACGCCCTTGATTGCAAAATGCCTGCGGAAGAAATCGTAGTGCACCTCGGTCTCGTGGAATTGCTGCGGCGTCAGCACCGCGGAGAACACGGGCACCTCAGTACGCAGCTGCACGTCCATCAACGCCTTGATCACGGTGTCGGCGACGAACTCATGGCGGTAGATGCCCCCGTCGACGACGAGGCCAGCCGCGACGATCGCGGTGTAGCGTCGTGTCTTGGCGAGAATCTGCGCATGCAGCGGGATCTCGAACGAGCCCGGCACCTCGAACACGTCGACATGATTGAGGTGGCGCGCCTCGGCCTCCTTCACGAAGGCGATGCGGGCCTCCTCGACCACGTCGCGGTGCCAGCAGGCCTGCACGAAGGCCACCCGCTGCGGTTTCGCGAAGCGCGGATGGTCGGGCACCGGATCCTGCGGAACCGGCGGTGGCGTTTGGGTTGGTTGGGAGGTTTCGGCTTTGGAAGTTTGGACTTGGGGGTCTTGCAACATCTGATTCATGGCTTTCCTCAGTTAAGGACCAGAATCAGGGCACACGGAACGACAAACAGCCGCATCCTGCGATGCGTCTGCCACCGACCGTTCTCTTTCATCCGGACTTTAACCGTCGGCTTCGGAGTTACACCGAATCTGCTGACCCTTCCCCTCAGCAACACACTTTGGGGAAGGCGCTCGCGGGCTTGGACCTTTCGGTCCTTACCGCCGGTGGGGACTTTCACCCCGCCCTGAGAACATCGGCCGCCCGGGATGAACGGCCTGACCGGAAATATGACGCCGGTTCGGGGCCGCGGCAAGCGGGTTCCGCATGGGAAAACCGCATGGTCCCATGCCGCCATGGCGGTCCAGTGGGCACGCGGCGGAATTAACGATTGGCGGGCCATCGGCGAATCCGATTCCGGTTTGTTCTTCTCCGTCCGGCCCGGCCTCCCCCGCGTTAATAATTGTGGCCGAGATGAGCTGTGGACGAACGAGTCCTGACTTGTGGACGGACTCGGCAGCCAGTTGCGCAGATTCCGCAAATCACATCAGTTGATCCGCGACAAGCCCGCGCTGATCCGAACGGATCGCCTTAACGATGTTTAGGGGAGCGCGCGCCGGACCAACCGCGTGCGTATCAAAGACAACAAAAAGGCAAGAGGTCGAGACGGCATGTCCCTGCTCGAAGGCACCATCGATTCCAAAAACCATCCGCTCGCGGTGGTCGAGGATATCGCTGCCAGCAACAACTGGCCGTTCGAACGCTCCGGCGAAGACGAACTCACGATTGTCTCCAAAGGACAATGGACCGACTACCAGATCTCCTTCACCTGGATGGGAGAGATCGAGGCGCTGCATCTGGCCTGCGCGTTCGATATGAAGATTCCGGTTGCGCGGCGATCGGAGGTCCAGCGGCTCGTGGCCGCAGTCAACGAGCAGTTGTGGGTCGGGCACTTCGACCTGTGGACCACCACCGGCATGATCATGCACCGGCAGGCCCTGGTGCTGCCGGGCGGGCTCATCGCCTCCACCGGGCAATGCGAAGCCATGCTCGCCGGCGCCATCCACGCCTGCGAGCGCTATTTCCCGGCGTTCCAGTTCGTGGTGTGGGCCGGCAAGTCCACGACGGAAGCCATGGACGCGGCCATGTTCGATACGGTGGGCGAGGCGTAGGGTCTCGCCTCCCTCTCCAAGTCGTCCCGGACAAGCGGAGCGCAGATCCGGGACCCATACCGCGTGATTTCGCTGTATCGCGCCATGCTTGTTGCTCTGCCTTCCATCCACTAGAAACATGCGGGGTTATGGGTCCGGCCCCCCGTGCGCAATTGCGCACTAGGCCGGGACGACACCGAATTTGTGGTGACCACAGTGGCGAACAACACGCTCCAAAACATCACCGGCACCATCCTTCTCGCCGGCGCCGGCAAGATGGGCGGCGCGATGTTGACCGGATGGCTTTCGGGCGGGCTCGATCCGTGCCGCGTCGCGGTGATTGATCCGCACATCTCGGCCGAGATCACCGCACTTGCCGCCAAGGGGGTTGCGCTCAATCCTGATGTGGCGACGGCAGGCCAGGTCGAGACGCTCGTGGTCGCGGTGAAGCCGCAAATGTTCCGTGAGGCCGGCGCCAAGCTGAAACCATTCGTCTCGGACAAGACCGCGGTGGTGTCGATCATGGCGGGAACCACGATCGCCTCGCTCGAGGAGGTCTGCGGCGGCGCGGTGGTACGCGCGATGCCGAACACGCCGGCCGCGATCGGTCGCGGCATCACGGTGGCTGTCGCCGCGAACAGCGTCAGCACGCCGCAACGCGCGGTGGCCGATGCGCTGCTACGGGCCACCGGCTCGGTCGAATGGGTCGACGACGAGAGCCTGATGGACGCGGTGACCGCGGTCTCCGGCTCGGGCCCGGCCTATGTGTTTCTGCTCGCCGAAGAGCTCGCGCGCGCCGGTGTCGAAGCCGGCTTGCCCGAAGCGCTGGCGACAAAACTCGCGCGCGAGACCGTCGCCGGCTCAGGTGAACTTCTCCACCAGTCGGAGCTTGCCTCCGGCACGCTGCGCCAGAACGTCACCTCGCCCGGGGGCACCACGGCCGCGGCGCTCGGCGTGCTGATGGGCGAACCAGGCCTGCGCGATCTGATGATCCGCGCCATCGCAGCGGCGACGCAGCGGTCGAAGGAATTGGCGAAGTAGCTGATCCTCATGGTGAGGAGGCGCGAAGCGCCGTCTCGAACCATGCAGGCCCGGCTCTCGCCTGTCGCGATCCTTCGAGACGACCGCTGCGCGGTCTCCTCAGGATGAGGGCAGAGCAACCGGCTCCTAGCTCGCCCCCAGCCGCTTGTTGAACATCGCGACATTAATGAGCCCGCGCGCATGGCGGCCTTCGCCGAGCTTGCGCGAGCCCTCGAAGGCCTCGACCTCGAAGCGGATGACGCGGCGCTCGACTGCGAAAACCTTCGCGCTGGTCCGCACCGTCGCGCCGACAAGGGTTGCTGCAAGATGGCGGATATCGACCTCAGTGCCGACGGTGACCCAGCCCGGCTGAAGGACGCTGCGGATCGCATCGCCTGACGTCATCTCCATTTCCAGGATCATCATCGGCGTCGCATAGACCATCGGCATGCCGGGCACGAAATGCCCGACCGTGCGCTCCACCGGCACCACCAGCGTGCGCTCGGCGCTCATGCCGACCTTGATGAAGTCACGTGCGTCCATGGGGCCTCCCCCGTCGTCCTGGACAAGCGAGCAAAGCGAGCGCCGATCCAGGACCCATTACCCCGACTCAACGTTGTAATGCGCGCTCTAAACCACGACCTGCTGCAACAACTGCCGCTTGGGGTAATGGGTCCTGGCCCCCGTGCGCAATTGCGCACTAGGCCGGGACGACGGTGGTGTATGTTGCTCCAGCCGCGACTACTTCTTCGCAGCCGCCGCGCGCTCCACGAACGTCTTGCCGCCCTTCATCTTGTGACGGAGCGGGGCTTCGTTGATCTGGATGACGACGGCGTCGGCGTCGACGCCGAGATTCTTCACCAGTGCCTGGGTGATGTCGCGCATCATGCCGGCCTTTTGTTCGTCGGTGCGGCCTTCGGCCATGCTGACGGTGATCTCAGGCATTTTTCTCTCCCTTGGGGCCGAACACCGGCCATTGACGGTCGCCATCAAACAGGAGGTGGATGCCCGGGACAAGCCCGGGCATGGCGGCGTCAGCGAATGGCTAGCCCCAGCTCACGTCATGACGCGCCAACACCTCGCGCACTTTGGCGACGAGGTCGGCCTCGCTGCACGAGAACTGCGCAGGGCGGCTCTCGCGCCATTCCTGGTTGGAAGCGATCGCGGCCGCCGCCTTCGCGCCCTCGATCAGGTCCTTGATTTGTACCTCGCCACGCGCTTTTTCATCCGAGCCTTGGATGATGACGCAAGGCGCATTGCGGCGGTCGGCATATTTGAGTTGGTTGCCCATGTTCTTGGGATTGCCGAGATAGAGCTCGGCGCGGATGCCGGCGGTTCGCAGGCTTGCAACCATCTTCTGGTAGTCGGCGACGCGATCGCGGTCGAACACGGTGACGACGACGGGGCCGAATTCCGGCCGGGTGTCGAGCTTGCCGAGCAGCGTCAGCGCTGCCTGAAGGCGCGATACGCCGATGGAAAATCCGGTCGCCGGCACCGGCTCGCCGCGGAAGCGCGAGACGAGACCATCATAGCGGCCGCCACCGCCGACCGAGCCGAAACGGACCGGGCGGCCCTTGTCGTCCTTGGTCTCGAGCAGCAGTTCGACCTCGTAGACGGGGCCGGTGTAATATTCGAGGCCGCGCACCACGGACGGATCGATCTTGATGCGGTCTGCGCCGTAACCCGACGCCGTCACCAGTTTCGCAATTTCTTCCAGCTCGCTCACGCCAGCCTGACCGACTTCGCTCTTGGCGAGATAGGTTTCCGCCGCGGCGATCGCCTCTTTCCAATCGTCGCGCGGTTTGGTGATGGCCAGCACAACGTCAGCCTCCGACGCGTTCAGGTTGGCGCCCTTCGTGAAGTCGCCCTTGCCTTCTTCGCCGCCATCCCATCTGCCGGGACCGAGCAGTTTGCGCACTTCCTCGGCAGGAAACTTGTCGAGCTTGTCGATTGCGCGCAACACGGTCAGTCTGCGTGCTGCGTTCTCTTCGCCGCCGAGTCCGATTGCTTCCAGAACGCCGTCGAGCACTTTTCGGTTGTTGACCTTCACGACGTACTGGCCGCGCTGAACACCAAGCGCCTCCATCGTGTCCGCGGCCATCATGCAGATCTCAGCATCCGCCGCAGGCGTCGCCGAGCCGACCGTGTCTGCGTCGAACTGCATGAACTGGCGGAAGCGACCGGGGCCGGGCTTCTCGTTGCGGAAGACGTAGCCGACGCGGTAGCTGCGGTAGGGCAGGACAAGACCGTCGGTCCCGTATCGCTCGCCGACGTAGCGTGCGAGCGGCGCGGTCAGATCGTAGCGCAAGCTAATCCACTGCTCGTCGTCGTCCTGGAACGAGAACACGCCCTCGTTCGGACGATCCTGGTCGGGCAGGAACTTGCCGAGCGCGTCGGTGTATTCCATCGCCGGCGTTTCCACCGGCTCGAACCCGTAGAGCTCGTAGACGGCGCGGATCTTCTCCACCATCTCGCGCGTCGCCCGGATCGCGGCGGGATCGCGATCCTCGAGCCCGCGCGGCAGGCGTGCCTTCAGTTTCTGCGGTTTTTTGGGTTTTTCGGCCTTGTCTTTCATGATCGGCGTTTACCAGCCGACGCGGGAAGCGGCAACCGTTCTTGCTCTCCCTACGGCTGCTCCATCCGGGCCCGGAGCGCGTCGGCGTCCGCCTTCGGCATGGATTTGAGCAGCGGCTTGATGGTTTCGCCGCCGACGATCTTGCCGTTGCGCATGAACATCCAGTCCGAGATGTCGGCGTCCTTGAACGCGGCGAGGTCTCCCAACCGCTTTCCTGGCAGATTGCGCGGCGTATCCCCAAACCGCGCTGCATATTCCCCGCCCGGAAGCTTCTTCACTTCACTCATCCAGATGTGCTCGTCGTTCCCGGTGCTCGGAAATCGAACCTTGAGAGTGTGCTCCGTCTCCGTTCGCTTTGGTGCTTCATAGGAAGCCCAGAAGACAGGCAGGGTAGCGCGTGCGCGAGCGATCGCGGCATTCATCTCGGCGTCCGTGTCGGCCACGCTGATGACCCGGTCCGCCACCTCGACCGCCGGCCCGGGACCCAATGTTAGAATGCCGAATAGAGCGACTGCCGTTACGACAGCGGATACGGCCCATTTGATTGGCTGGGAGAGAGGGGCAGGCATGTCGCGAGGTCTGAGAGGCTTGATGTCTCGTCATCCTCGCACAGTTGCAGTGATGGATTCAACAACTAAAGGTTAGCGCCGTTCGTGCAAACGCGGCGCACTTCCTTCGCAGGAAGGTGCGCTGCGGATCCGTTTCGCGAGCTTGGCCCCGCGCTCGGCCCAGGAGACGAGGTCTCAAATCACCTTTTTGATCCAGTTGTGCGGATCGTTGGTGCGGCCGTACTGAATGTCGACGAGCTGCTTGCGCAGGCCCATCGCAACAGGGCCGGCGGCGCCGCCGCTGATCTCGAAATCGCCGCTCACCGAGCGCACCGTGCCGATGGGCGAGATCACGGCGGCGGTGCCGCAGGCAAACGCCTCCTTCAGCTTGCCGCTTGCCGCATCCTTGCGCCATTGATCGAGTGAGTACGGCTCCTCGCGCACCGTCTTGCCGGCATCTTTGGCCAGCGCGATGATGGAATCGCGGGTGATGCCGGGCAGAATCGTGCCGAGTGGCGGCGTCGAGAGCGAGCCGTCGTCGAACACGAAGAACACGTTCATGCCGCCGAGCTCCTCGATATAGCGGCGCTCGATCGCATCGAGGAAGACGACCTGGTCGCAGCCGTGCTGGATCGCTTCGGCCTGCGCGCGCAGGCTCGCGGCATAGTTGCCGCCGCATTTGACGGCGCCGGTGCCGCCGACGGCCGCGCGCGTGTAATTCTCGGACACCCAGATCGAGACCGGCGCGGGGCCGCCCTTGAAGTAGGAGCCGACCGGCGAGGCGATCACCGCGAAGATGTATTCGGACGACGGCTTGACGCCGAGGAAGGTCTCGCTCGCGATCATGAAGGGGCGCAGGTAGAGGCTGCCCTCGCCGCCCGGCATCCAGGCGCTGTCGATGCGCACGATTTGCTCGACTGCCTCGATGAAGACGTCCTCGGGGAGTTGCGCCATCGCCATGCGGTCGGCCGAGTCCTTGAAGCGCCGCGCATTGGCGTCAGGGCGAAACAGGTTCACGCCGCCGTCGTCGCGCTTGTAGGCCTTGAGGCCTTCAAAAATTTCCTGGGCGTAGTGCAGGACGGCGCCGGCCGGATCGAGCTGGAAATTGGCGCGCGCCTCGACACGCGCCTCGTACCAGCCGCCCTTGGCCTGGTTGTAACGGACCATCGCCATGTGGTCGGTGAAGACCCGCCCGAAACCGGGGTCCACCAGCTTGGCGACCCGGTCCTTCTCGGGGGTCGGATTGGATGCGGGCTGGATGTCGAATTTCATGCTCATGTCCTTGCCTCCCGCTGCCGGTGGCGGCGCCGTTCTGGCACCCGCCTGCCCCGATTTGGGCCCGGCTGGCTCGATTGGTTTCTGGCCGGACCGCCGCCAGCCTTGTTACGGCCGGTTTCCGTGGCCAGCATGTCACCGAGGACATGCTTTTGCGGAAGACGGAAGTCCAGTATGTTTTGCCGAAATGCCGTTCGACAATCGCACGGTTGATCTGCTCCGGCCGTCGCCGCCTGTCCGGCCCTCTCTGGCCGCCTTGCTTCGATGCCCACCCGACGCGAAACGATCTAAAATTTCGTGCGGGTTGATCGTTTTGTAACATTGAAACCAAGATACGTCAATATGCCTGACATAAATTTCGCGACTCCTTCTCAA
Source organism: Bradyrhizobium sp. WSM4872 (assembly GCF_055811715.1). Taxonomy (NCBI): domain Bacteria; kingdom Pseudomonadati; phylum Pseudomonadota; class Alphaproteobacteria; order Hyphomicrobiales; family Nitrobacteraceae; genus Bradyrhizobium; species Bradyrhizobium sp. WSM4872. The sequence continues at coordinate 90,330 of NZ_JBVVPT010000027.1, forward strand.
GACGCTGCCGGGCCGCGGCCGGCCGCAGACGACGGAGGCAATTTGCGCTGGGATATCATCGAACTGCTGTTCTTCGCCTATCGCGATTTCGTCGGCGATCCCGACCAGGAGCTGGAGGCATTCGGCTTCGGCCGGGCCCATCATCGCGTCATGCACTTCGTATATCGTTATCCCGGGCTCAAGGTCGCCGACCTCCTCGACGTCCTGCGTATCACCAAGCAGTCGCTCGGCCGGGTGCTCAAGCAGCTCCTGGACGAGGGCTATATCGTGCAGAAGACCGGCGACAATGATCGCCGCCAACGCCTGCTGTTTGCGACACCGAAGGGCGAGGCGCTGGTGCAGAAGCTCGCCGGGCTTCAGACCACGCGCATCACCAAGGCGCTTGCCGAGATGGCGCCGCAGGATGCCGAGACCGTCAAGCGCTTCCTGCGCGCGATGATCGACCGCGACGATCCGGACAAGGTGCTGGAGACGATCTTTGCCACCGTCAATCAAGACAAGGAGTGACCGTGCCGCTCGCTGCCACGCTCGCACGCCCGCCGGCACGTCCCGCCGACGATGCCCCGCATCTCCTCCTGGTCGACGACGACCGCCGTATCCGCGATCTGCTCTCGCGCTTCCTTGCCGGCGAAGGCTATCGCGTCTCGACCGCCGCCAGCGCCAGCGACGCCCGTTCCAAGCTTTTGGGCCTGAACTTCGATCTCTTGATCCTGGATGTCATGATGCCCGGCGAGACCGGCTTCGATCTCGCCCGTTTCATCCGGACCTCGTCCTCGGTGCCGATCGTGATGCTGACGGCGCGGCATGAAGCCGAAGCGCGCATCGAGGGCCTGCAGATCGGCGCCGACGATTACGTCGCAAAGCCGTTCGAGCCGCGCGAGCTTGCGCTGCGCATCAACAACATCCTCAAGCGCGCCGCGCCGCCGCCGCAGGCCGCTGCGGTGGAGAAGATCGCGTTTGGCCCGTACATTTATCACCTCGAGCGCGGTGAACTGCGCCAGGGCGAAGACGTCATTCACCTGACCGACCGCGAGCGCGAGATGCTGCGGATCCTGTCGGAGACACCGGGCGAGACCGTGCCGCGCAGCGCGCTGACCGGCAATGGCAGCGTCAACGAGCGCGCCGTCGACGTGCAGATCAACCGCCTGCGGCGCAAGATCGAGACCGATCCCGCCAATCCGCTGTTCCTCCAGGCCGTGCGCGGCATCGGCTACCGGCTGGTAGCCTCGCCATAAAGAGTGAAGCGCCACCGATGAGCACGATCGATACCGGCCTGACGCTTTTGAAGAGCGCTGCCGGCCGCGTCTCCGCCGCCAATGGCTGGATGGGCAATGCGTTCAAGGGCTGGATGCCGACCGGCCTTTATGCGCGTGCGCTGCTGATCATGATCGTGCCGATGGTGATCCTGCAATCGGTCGTCGCCTTCGTGTTCATGGAGCGGCACTGGAACACGGTGACACGGCGCCTGTCGGCCGCGGTGGTGCAGGACATCGCCGCGCTGATCGACGTCTACAAGGGCTATCCGCAGGACAAGGACCGCAACGAGATCCGCCGCATCGCGCAGCAGCGCCTCGGCCTCGTCGTCGATTTCCTCCCCGCCGGCGACATGCCGCCGCCGGGACCAAAGCCGTTCTTCTCGCTGCTCGATCAGACGCTGTCGGTGCAGCTCGGCCGCCAGATCGGGCGCTCCTTCTGGATCGACACGGTCGGCCGCTCCAACCTCGTCGAGATCCGGATCCAGCTCGACGACGCCGTGATGCGCGTGTTCGCGCAACGCAGCGCCGCCTATGCCTCGAACTCGGAGATCTTTCTGTTCTGGATGGTCGGCACGTCCTCGATCCTGCTGATCGTCGCGGTGCTATTCCTGCGCAACCAGATCAAGCCGATCCTGCGACTAGCAGACGCCGCCGAAAGTTTTGGCAAGGGCCGCGAGGCGCCGAATTTCCGCCCGCGCGGCGCGCGCGAGGTGCGGCGCGCGTCGGTCGCCTTCCTCGAAATGAAATCGCGCATCGAGCGGACGATGGAGCAGCGCACCGCGATGCTCGCCGGCGTCAGCCACGATCTGCGCACGATCCTGACGCGGTTCAAGCTCGAGCTGGCGTTGATCGGCGACAGCCCCGAAATGGAGGGTATGCGCAAGGACGTCGACGAGATGTCGATGATGCTCGAGGACTACCTCGCCTTTGCCCGCGGCGATTCCGGCGAGCAGTCCCAGCCGACCGACATGGCGCAGGCGCTCGAGGAGCTGCGCAGCGACGCCGAACGCCACGGCCACATTGCGACCGTCGCGTTCAACGGACTGCCCGTGGTCACGGTGAAGCCGGCCTCGTTCAAGCGCTGCCTCGCCAACCTCGTCACCAACGCCGCCCGCTACGGCAAGAGCATCGCCATCACCGGCCAGCGCGATCACCGTTATTTGACCGTGACGGTCGACGACGACGGGCCGGGCATCCCCGCCCATCTGCGCGAAGAGGTGTTCAAGCCGTTCCTGCGGCTCGACAACGCCCGCAACCAGGACGAAGGCGGCACGGGTCTTGGCCTCGCCATCGCCCGCGACATCGCCCGTTCGCACGGCGGCGACATCACTCTTGGCGACAGCCCGATGGGGGGATTAAGGGCGAGCGTGCGGATACCGGTGTAACTGCTCTTACCTCGCCCCGCTTGCGGGGAGAGGTCGGATCGCTCTTGCGATCCGGGTGACGGGGTGCAGGTCCGTCAGCGATCTCACTCGCGGAGAGAGGCCCCTCACCCCACCCCTCTCCCCGTAAGAACGGGGCGAGGAAGCGCACCGGCCGCGCGGCACCTATTTCGGCAACAGCGCCTTCAGCTTGTCCATGTCGCGCACGTTCATCTTGAAGCCGCCGGGCATCACGATGTCGCCGGGCTTCTGGTCCGGCTTGCACGCCCCCAGCCATTTCGCTTCGAGCTGCATGGTCGTGTCGCGGCCTGCCGTGCCGGCGGCGCCGCCTTGCGCGTGCGACGACGTCTTCACCGTATAGGCCGAATTGAAATCGCCAGTGATCTCAGCATGCGAAGTCGTGCTGATGCCGGCGACATTGCATTCGGAATCGCTGACATAGCCGTTTGCGGTCTTCTTGATGTCCTGCTTGGCGCAAATCTGCTTGGCCATCGGGGAGACGTTGTTGTTCATCTCCTTGTCGACGGTCTCGTCGGTGCAGTGCTGCATGGTCATCTCGGGCACCGGCGTGCCGGTCCTGACCATCTTCAATTCCCACAGGCCCGCCTTGCGCACCGGCAGGTCGTCAGCGCGGGCGCTGGCTGCCGACAAGACGAGACAAAGGGCGGAGCCGAGCAAAGCGAGTTTGCGCGTCATGAGGGAAGCTCCCGGCTGCGAGATAGCGGCGTTGCGAAAGCGCCTCAGTAGAGCGTGCGGATCGGCTGGTCGGCGGCGCCATAGGGCACCCAGCGGCAGGAGAACGAGATGTAGCCGCCCTCATAGGCCTGCATCGCCAGGAATTTGGCGACCTTGCCGTAGCGCGCGCAGTGATCGACCGCGACCTGCCGCGCATCGACCTGGGTTGCCATCGAATAGGCGATGATGCCGCCGGTGTCGTTGCCCTTGAACGGAGGCACCGGAAGGAGATCGGCGCGTGCCGACTGGCTCGCCATCATACCCAAGGCAAGTAGGCCCGCGGCCGCAATGATTCGCATTCCCGTCACTCCGATTGGTTGGCGGCAGTTTACGGTGCCGGCGCGACGGAGGAAAGAACCGAAGACCCCTCTAACGCAGCATTGCAGTCAACTCGTCGGCAAGTGTTGCCGCGCTGCACTTGACCTCCCCCGGCCTTCGCGGCACCGTCCGACCCTCGCAGATCATGCTGTCTGGATTGCCCATGCGCGCCTCGACCTTCCTGAAATCGCTCCGCTTTGCCGCCGTGCTCGGCCTCCTGTTCGGGGCGCTGTCGCTCGGCGAGGCCAGGGCCGCTAATCCGCTGGAGCTGAATTTCTGGCTGAGCGGGCCGCGCTATGACGGCAACGTCTCCGAATGCGACAGGGCGCTGCCGACGATCGCCACGCAGTTCTGGGAGAAGGAAAGCTCGTTCTGGAATTCCTCGTTGAAGATCACCGGCTTCGCCGCGGTTCACGAGACCGCGTTCCGGCCCTGGGCATCCGACAACATCCCTCGCCGCTATTGCACCGGCGAGGCCATGCTCACGGACGGCAAGATGCGCAAGGTGCATTTCTCGATCGTCGAGGATGGCGGCTTCGCCGGCTATGGCCAGGGCGTCGAATGGTGCGTGGTCGGGCTCGACCGCAACTGGGCCTACAACCCGGCCTGCCGCGCCGCCAAACAATAATTGAAAAAGTTCTGATCCGGACAAATCAGGCGGCCGAACGACGGTCGCCCGAATTTTGTTCTTGAAATGTTCTTATCGCCTGCTAGGCTCGTCTGCACAGTCTAGTTGAGGGGCGTCGCCATGTTTCATTCCAGATTGCATTCGTTCTCCCGCCTGATGATCTCGCTGACGCTTGCGGCCGGGCTGGCTGCGCTGGCCGGTGGCGCAAAGGCCCAGGACAAGCGGCAGAACACGCCCGGCGAATTCGATTTTTATGTGCTGTCGCTGTCGTGGTCGCCCTCCTTCTGCGAAGAGGCGGCGGAGCGCGGCGGCCGCTCGCAGATCCAGTGCAGCGGACGGCCCTACGCTTTCGTGGTGCATGGTCTGTGGCCGCAATATGAGAATGGTTTTCCGGAATATTGTCAGCGGCCGTCGCCGCGGCTGAACCGCAGCATCGTCTCCTCCATGCTCGATCTGATGCCGGCGCCGGGGCTGATCTTCAACGAATGGGACAAGCACGGCACCTGCTCGGGCCTGGCCGACCGCAACTATTTCGAAACGATCCGGAAGGCGCGCGCCGCAATCAAGATTCCGGCTGAATATCTCGATTTGTCGCAGGCCAAAACCGTGGCGCCAGCGGAGGTGGAGGAAGCCTTCATCAAGGCCAATCCGGGCCTCAGCAATGCCGCCGTCTCGATCACCTGCAACCGGACGCGGCTATCGGAAGTCCGCATCTGCCTCAGCAAGGACCTGCAATTCCGCGCCTGCGAGGAGATCGACCGCCGCGCCTGCCGCCGCGACCAGGTGGCGATGCCGCCGATCCGGGGTGGGTAGCCCAGGCGTCGTGCCTCTTTGCTCAGGCCGTCACGTGGCGTAGTGCTCTTGCATGAATTACCGCCACGCCTTCCATGCCGGCAACTTCGCCGATGTCATCAAGCACATCGTGCTGGCGCGCATCATCACCTATCTCCAGGACAAGCCGGGCGCGTTCCGCGTCATCGACACCCATGCCGGCGCCGGCCTCTACGATCTCGAAAGCGACGAGGCGCGCCGCGGCGGCGAGTGGCTGACGGGCATTGCGCGGCTGATGCAGGCGCGGCTGTCGAATGACGCCATGGCGCTGACCAAGCCCTATCTCGACATCGTCCGCGCTTTCAATCCGAAAGGTGAGCTCAAGGCCTATCCGGGCTCGCCGCTGATCGCGCGCGCCCTGCTGCGGCCGCAGGACCGCCTCGTCGCCTGCGAAATCGAGCCGAAGGCGCGGAAAGCGCTGATCGGCGTGCTGCGCCACGACGAACAGGCCCGCGTGGTCGACCTCGACGGCTGGATGGCATTGCCGGCTTTCGTGCCGCCGAAGGAACGGCGTGGGCTCGTGCTGATCGACCCGCCGTTCGAGGCAAAGGACGAGTTCGAAAAGCTCGGAGAGGCATTCTCGGCGGCTTTCGCGAAATGGCCGACCGGTATCTATGTAATCTGGTATCCTGCCAAGAGCCGACGTGCCACCGACACGCTGGTGCAATCAGTGGCGCGGCTCGCAGCCGCAGCAAAACCGCCGGGAAAATGCCTGCGCCTGGAATTCAGCGTGGCGCCGCAAGCCGACGGCGCAGCCCTCACCTCGAGCGGGCTCTTGATCGTCAATCCCCCTTACACACTGCACGGCGAACTCAAGACGATCCTGCCGGAGCTGGAAATGCCGCTTGGCCAGGGTGGCGCTGCCAGATTCCGATTAGAGGTGCCGAGGCCGTAACACTCCGGCATCTTGGGAAAAATATGCAGGAGCGGTGGTCAATCTGCAGAGAACCGTATTATGCTGTTGCGGTGACTGGCTTTACGTTCCGCTTCCGCGAATGGTTGCGGCGGAGTGAAGGCCTAAGAAAGATCCAGTCGGACCGAATGGTCTGCCCAAGGATGGCCAGCTCCCGGGCTTCGTAAGTCCCGGTCATGTCGTGACGCGCGTCTGCGTCACGACGGAGGAGCAATGAGGGGGAGTTTCCCGATGGCCATGACGGGAACGGTCAAGTTTTTCAACGGCGAGCGCGGCTACGGATTCATCAAGCCGGACGACGGAGGCCGCGACGTCTTCGTGCATATTACTGCTGTGGAGCGGGCCGGACTGAAGGACCTCGCCGAAGGACAGCGTATTACTTTCGAAGTCGAACCGGACAAGAAGGGCAAGGGGCCGAAGGCGGTCGATTTGGTCATCCTTCCCTAGCGAGCCTGGCGCAAAAAAAATCCCGGCCGCAAGCGGCCGGGAGGTTGGTCCGGTATTTTCTTCTTTAGCTATCAGAAGTGATAGTTCACGCCTGCGCGCACAACGCTGGCGCTATAGCCGTTTGACACGCCCGTAATCGCGAACTGACTCGTCGACAGATCGACGTAGAGATATTCGAGCTTGGCGCTCCAGTTCGGCGCGAACCCGACTTCCGCGCCGGCACCGATGGTCCAACCGGCGCTGGTGTGCGACTCGGTCCAGCCGAACGTCTGCGCGCGCAGCTCCCCGAAGGCGAGGCCCGCCGTGCCGTAGAACAGCACGTTGCTGAAGGCATAGCCGGCGCGGCCGCGCAGGGTGCCGAACCACGGATTGGAGAACTTCCACGGCGCGAAGGTGTCGTCGGCACCGGCGGCCTGGATGTCGCCCTCGACACCGAACACCCATGGGCCGGTCTGGAAATTGTAGCCGGCCTGAACGCCGCCGACGAAGCCTGACGGCTTTGCGGGATTGTTGTTCACCGAACCCCATTCGTAGCCGAGATTGGCGCCGAGATACGGACCGGCCCAGCTATAGGCATTGAGCGGCTGATTGACGGTGTAGGGCGCACGCTGCCCGTAATTGAGATCGGCGGCCTCTGCCGAAGCCGTCCAGCCGACTGCAGCCAACGCGGCTGCGCCCACAACGAGCCCCTTCATCACACACTCCAACGCAACTGCCGTCACCAGTGCGATGCCTGCGCCGCCCCGCGAGGCAAAACCGCATGGTTACGGAACCACCACTTTTTCGCGTAAGATTTATCGAGAGTTTTAAGTTAAAGACCTGTTAAGCCGGGTTACCGCGCTGTTAACAGGCTTAAGCAAGCGTTACCGGGAACTGCGGCGCCATCCTGTGCGCGCCGCACGGCCGGAACTTCAAATCGGCACCCGCAGCGCCTAAATTCGCACCATGGTTCACGATTCCCCCGACAATCCGGACGACGCACGCGTACGTAAACCCGTGCGCGGCAACGCTCCCGACGTCCCGCCCCAGGAGACGCAAGTGGGGCCGCCCGACCTCGATCCCGCCACCGCGAACGGCGACGACGAGGACGATGCGCGGCTGCCGGACATCCTGGAAGAGAGCGGCACCGTCGGCGAGGAGCCGCTGGCGACCGGCCACGAGGCGATCGAACGCGCGGTGCGCCTCGCCCCCACCTCGCCCGGCGTCTATCGCATGCTCAATGCGAATGCCGACGTGCTCTACGTCGGCAAGGCCAAGAACGTCAAAAAGCGCCTGTCGAACTATGCGCGCCAGAGTGCGCCGCAGCCGGCGCGCATCCTGCGCATGATCGCCGCCACGGTGACCGTGGAAATCATCTCGACCCACACCGAGACCGAAGCGCTGCTGCTGGAGGCCAACCTCATCAAGCAGCTTCGGCCGCGCTTCAACGTGCAGCTGCGCGACGACAAGTCGTTTCCCTATATCCTGATCACGGGCGATCATTGGGCGCCGCAGATCCTGAAGCATCGCGGCGCGCAGACGCGGCCCGGTCGCTATTTCGGCCCGTTCGCCTCCGCCGGCGCCGTCAACCGCACCATCACCGCACTTCAGCGCGCGTTCCTGATCCGCTCCTGCACGGATTCCTTCTTCGAGAGCCGCTCGCGGCCCTGCTTGCTCTACCAGATCCGCCGCTGTGCCGGCCCCTGCACCCGCGAGATCGACTTCCCCGGCTACACGACCCTGGTACGCGAGGCGAGCGACTTCCTGTCCGGCAGGAGCCATGCGGTGAAACAGGAGCTTGCCGCCGAGATGGAGAAGGCCTCCGGCGAGCTCGAATTCGAGAGCGCCGCGCTCTACCGCGACCGCCTCGCTGCGTTGTCCGCGATCCAGTCGCAGCAGGGCATCAATCCGCGCACGGTGGAAGAAGCCGACGTGTTCGCCATCCACCAGGAGGGCGGCTTCTCCTGCGTCGAGGTGTTCTTCTTCCGCACCGGGCAGAACTGGGGCAACCGCGCCTATTTCCCGCGCGCGGAGAAAACGTACACGCCGGAAGAGGTGCTCGGCTCCTTCCTCGCCCAATTCTACGACGACAAGCCGCCGCCGAGGAATATCCTGCTCTCGCACGAGATCGAGGAGAGCGAGCTGCTCGCCAACGCGTTGTCGATCAAGGCCGGCCGCAAGGTCGAGGTGTCCACGCCGAAGCGCGGCGAGAAGAAGGAGCTCGTCACCCACGCGCTCACCAACGCGCGCGAGGCCCTGGGCCGCAAGCTCGCGGACACCGCGACGCAAAGCCGCCTGCTCGAGGCCATGGCCACGACCCTGAGCCTGCCGCATGCGCCGAAGCGGATCGAGGTCTACGATAACAGCCACATCCAGGGCACCAACGCAGTCGGCGCCATGATCGTCGCCGGCCCGGACGGTTTTGTGAAAAACCAGTACCGCAAGTTCAACATCAAGTCGGAAGGGATCACGCCGGGCGACGACTTCGCCATGATGCGCGAAGTGCTGGAGCGCCGCTTCAAGCGCCTGATCAACCCGCCCGAAGAGGGCGCGGCCAAAACCAAGGACGACGACTTCCCGCAATGGCCCGATCTCGTCATCATCGACGGCGGCCGCGGCCAGCTCAACGCGGTCCGGGAAATCTTTGCAAAGCTCGGCCTGACCCAAGTGGAGCTGATGTCGGTGGCCAAGGGGCCGGACCGGGATGCCGGCCGCGAGACCCTGTTCATGCCGGAGCGCGAGGCGATCAAGCTGGAGCCGCGCGACCCCGTACTCTATTTCATCCAGCGGCTGCGGGACGAGGCGCACCGCTTCGTCATCGGTTCGCACCGCAAGCTGCGCAAGAAGGACATCCGCGAGGCCGGCTTGCAGGAGATTCCGGGCATCGGCCCGTCACGCAAACGTGCCTTGCTGCACCATTTCGGAACCCTGAAGGAGATCGAACGGGCCTCGATCACCGATCTCGGCAAGGTTCCGGGGGTGAGCGCCGAGAGCGCCCGCAGGATTTTCGAGTATTTCCATCCCCAGCCGGGGTGAAATAAAGGGGGGCCGCGGTCATATGGTCGTCGCATCCCGCACCCCATTTGGGGAGCGGAACGGTTGACCTTCAGGCTGCAGCGGTATTGGTAGGACGGATGAACATCGCCACGACACGAGGGACCACCAGCCGCGCGATGTCCCTCCCGAACATCCTGACCTACGGCCGGATCGCCGCGATCCCGGTCGTGGTCGGCTGCATCTACGCCCAGTCGATCATGGACGGGCCGCTGTGGCTGCGCTGGGTCGCGGTCGCCATTTTCATCGCGGCTGCGGTCACTGATTACCTCGACGGCTATTACGCGCGAATCTGGAATCAGCAATCGGCGTTCGGCCGCATGCTCGATCCGATCGCCGACAAGCTTCTGGTCGCCTCGTGCCTGCTGATGCTGGCCGCCGACGGCATCATCCACGGCTGGTCGCTGTGGGCCGCCATCGTGATCCTGTGCCGCGAGATCCTGGTCTCGGGCCTGCGCGAATATCTCGCCGCCCTGCGCGTCAGCGTGCCCGTGACCAAGCTTGCGAAGTGGAAGACGACGGTTCAGCTCATCGCCATCGGCTTCCTGCTGGCTGGTCCGGCCGGCGATGAGGTCGTGCCCATGGTCTCGATGATCGGGCTGGCGCTGCTCTGGGCCTCGGCGATCCTCACCATGTACACCGGCTACGACTATTTCGGCGCCGGCATCCATCACCTCATCAAGGAGGATGAGGGATGAAGGTGAAGTACTTTGCCTGGGTGCGCGAGCGCGTCGGCAAGGCCGAGGAGACCATCGAGCCGCCGGCGACCGTGCGCACCGTGGAAGAGCTGATCGCCTGGCTGTCCGGCCAAAGCGAAGCCTACGCCTACGCGTTCGAGAAGCCGAAGGTGATCCGCACCGCAATCGATCATACCCACGTCAAGTCGGACACCGCGATCGCGGGCGCTCGCGAGATCGCGTTCTTCCCGCCGATGACCGGCGGCTAGACCATGCCCGTCGCCACCTGCCCCATCACCATCCGTATCCAGCAAGACGATTTCGACATCGCACGCGAGATCGCGGTCCTGACCGGGAACCGCACCGACATCGGTGCGGTCGTGAGCTTTTCCGGCATCTGCCGCGGCGACGAGGACAGCGCGAAGATCGCCGCGCTCTCGCTCGAACATTATCCTGGCATGGCGGAGGAAGAGATCAGGCGCCACGCCGACGAGGCCACCTCGCGCTGGCCTCTCAACGGCATCACGGTGATCCATCGCGTCGGCCGGTTCATGCCCGGCCAGAACATCGTGCTGGTGCTGACCGCCTCGCAGCACCGCCAGGCAGCGTTCCAGGCAGCCGAGTTCCTGATGGATTATCTCAAGACCAACGCGCCGTTCTGGAAGAAGGAAGAGAGCGCCACCGGCGCCGGCTGGGTCGAGGCACAGGCCCGCGACGACGAAGCCGCCGCACGCTGGACCCGATCCTGATGGCAACGACATCCAAAAAGACGGTGCGCGGCCGCGCCGCGCCAAAGCTCGCGAAAGTGGGCCGCGGCGAGCTTCTCACGCTGGTCGATTTCATCCGGTATGCGGTGAGCCGCTTCAATGAGGCCAAGCTCACCTTTGCCCATGGCACGCCCGATCCAGTCGCGGAAGCGGCTTTCCTGGTCTGTGAAGCCCTGCATCTGCATCCCGAGCAGTTCGAGATTTTTGCCAACGCGCGCGTTACGGCAGCCGAGGGCAAGATCATCACCGATCTCATTCATCAGCGCGTCACCACGCGCAAACCGGCGGCCTATCTCGTCAACAAGATCTACATGCGCGGCCTGCCGTTCTATGTCGACGAGCGCGTCATCGTTCCGCGCTCCTTCATCGGCGAGTTGCTGGAGTCGCATTTCGGCGGCGACGGCGAAGCCGGCTCGCTGATCGACGATCCCAGCGCCGTCGAGCGTGTGCTCGATCTCTGCACGGGGTCGGGATGCCTCGCGATCCTCGCCGCGCATCATTTTCCGAACGCCACGATCGATGCCGTCGATATCTCGAAGGGCGCGATCGACGTCGCCAGACGAAATGTCGGCGAATACGGGCTCGATGACCGGATCAGCCTGCATCGCGGCGACCTGTTCGCCCCGCTCGGTGACGCCAAATACGACCTGATCATCACCAACCCGCCTTATGTCGACGCCGAAGGCATGGCGGCGCTGCCGCCGGAATGCCGGGCCGAGCCGAAGCTCGCCTTCGACGGCGGCGCCGACGGTCTCGACGTGGTGCGCCGGATCCTGCGCGACGCGCCCGACCACCTGACGCCGGATGGCGGACTGATCTGCGAGATCGGACGGGGCCGCGAATTGGTCGACGAGGCCTTTCCTGAACTGCCGCTGCTCTGGCTCGACACCGAGGACTCCGAGGGCGAAGTGTTCTGGATCGCGGCAACCGATCTCGGCTGATCCAGCACGACGGGCCGACCTCGTCGGAACAAGTCAAATACCCCCACGTTCATCCCCCGACGAATTTTCTCGCACTCGGAGGATAACCGCATGCTTGCGCCATCGGGCGAATTGCTGCGCGCCGGCGTCGCGCTCAAGCTCAACCATCTCAAGCGCGCCGCCCAGTCCTATGCCCGCGACCGGAGCAATCAGGCCACGGGGCGCATGACGTCGTACGCGGCTGCGGCCGGACTGCTTGCGGGTGCGGGCTTGTTCGTCGTTGCAGCCTTCTTCGTCGGCCTGATCGCGCTGTACCGCTGGGTTGCAATCCATTACGGGCAATTTTGGGGGTGCGGCGCCGTCGGCGGCGTGCTCCTCGTCCTGGCCGCCGCCTGCGCCGGCGTGGCCATGGCTCAGATGAAGCGCAAGACCAAGCCGATCGTGCCGCTCGCCAGCCGCCTGCGGGTGGCTATCGCCACCCCGCGCATCCCGCGCGGAACGGTGAAGGAGGCGGTGAAGGAGGTCGCGACCACAATTCCCCTGGCGCCGCTCGCGCCGGGCGAACGAGGACATGAACCAAGACATGGCGGCAGCACGTGGCCGGCTCGGTCCAACCGGCCCGTGCAACTCGGGCTGATGCTCGCGGCCGTTGGGCTGGTCGGGCTCACGGCCGCGCGCCGGCGGCGTCACGGCCACCGAGCGGATGCCTAGAAATGCGTATGCGGCGCGCCGAGCAATTCGACAGCTGGCTGTTAGTGGCAGCCACGACCGTGTTCGTGCTCACCGCGGAACGGTATTTCCAGGATTCTGGCATGATCCGGCCGGGACCTCCGCAAGACCACCGCAACGGCGAGGCGAATTCGCCGGAAACCAGCCCGACGGGCGCAGCCTCGCAGCCCGGCCGCGGCCGCCGCGCGAAAAGCCCGTTCGCGATCCCGTGGGCAGGCTGGAAGGACATCCTCTGGCGCACCTATCGGCGCATCGACGAGGATCGCCTGCTCGCCACCGCCGGCGGCGTCGTCTTTTTCGGACTGCTCGCGATCTTTCCCGCCATCACGGCTCTGGTTTCATTCTATGGCCTGTTCGCCGATCCCTCGACGATCAGTTCCAACCTGCAATCGCTCGCGATGATGCTGCCCGAGGGTGCGTTCCAGATCGTCGAGGACCAGGTGGCGCGCGTCGTGTCGAACGGCGGTGCGACCCTTGGTGTCACTTTCCTGTTTGGCCTCGTGCTCGCGATCTGGAGCGCCAATGCCGGCGTCAAAGCCATCTTCGACGCCCTCAACGTCGCCTATGAGGAGCGTGAAAAGCGCAGCTTCGTCCGGCTGAACACGGTCTCGCTGGCCTTCACGGTCGGCGGCATCGTTGCCCTGCTGCTGATGGTCGGCGCCGTCGTCGCCTTCCCGCTCGCGCTCAACCACCTCGGCATGGCGCCCGAAAGCAAGCTGATCGCGGCGCTGGCGCGATGGCCGGTGCTGTTCGTCATTCTCCTTGCGGCGCTCGCCGTCCTCTACCGCTTCGCGCCCAGCCGCGATGCCCCGCGCTGGCAATGGCTGAGCCTCGGCTCGGTAACGGCCGCTATCCTCTGGATCGCCGGCTCGGCGCTGCTGTCCTGGTATCTCTCGGAATTCGCCAATTACAACGCGACCTACGGTTCGCTCGGCGCTGCGATTGGCTTGATGATGTGGATGTGGATGTCGGCCATCGTCATCATGTTCGGGGCCGAACTGAATTCGGAGATCGAACGGCAGACCCTGCGCGACACGACCACCGGGGCGCCCAAGCCGCTTGGGACCCGCCAGGCCGTCTCGGCCGACACGGTCGGCGCTGCGGCGCCATCCTGACGCGATGGTCAGGCCAAAGCCGGCCTGACCATGTCTTGACCACAATCAGCGCTTGGTGATCACCGCCTCCAGATATTCGCTGTGCACGACCACCGTGCCGTCATCGGCATGATTGAACTCACCGAGCAGGGTCATGAGATCGTGCCGCAGCGCGGCCTGGGCGGTCTCATCGAGCGCCGCGAAGGCCTTCAGCATCGGGCCATAATAGGATTTGAAGACGTCGAGCCAGTGGTCGGGCGAGCGATAGCGGAACACGAACATGCGCGGCTCGGCTGCGATCTCCGAGGCCGCGCCGCCGAACATTTCCTCAAGTCGAGCCTGCGTGCCCCACAGCGCCGGCGACTTCACACCGGCCGGCGGAGGCAAATGCTTGCCGATGATCTTGAACAGTTGGCCGATGAAGCCCTGTGGAGTCCAGTTGGCAAGGCCGATCTTGCCGCCGGATTTGCACACCCGCGCGAGCTCGGAGGCCGCCTGGTCCTGGTCGGGCGTGAACATCACTCCGAAGGTCGAGAGCACGACATCGTAGCTCGCATCGGCAAAGGGGAGCGCTTCGGCGTCCGCTTCGCGAAATTCGACCGTTAGATGGTCCGCCGCCGCCCGCTCCTGTCCACGCTCGAGCAGCGCTGGCACGTAATCGGTGGATGTAACGTCGCACCAGCGTCGTGCGGCGGCCAGCGTCGCATTGCCATTGCCGGCGGCGACGTCCAGCACCTTGCTGCCAGCGCGTAAATCCAAGGCCTCACAAAGCTGCTCGCCGACGATCTGCAAGGTGGTGCCGACGATGGCATAGTCGCCGGACGACCACGCAACGTGCTGGCGCTGCTTCAGGGCAGCAAGGTCGGGTTGGGCGGCGGCCGGCTTGAGAGCTGTGGATGTCGACATGGCAATCTCCTGCGGTTGAAAACGCCGGGACGATAGGGCGCATGTGGCCTTCTGGCCTTGAGACCGGCGTTATTTTAGGCTGAGAGCACCTTGATTTCCGGGTGTGGACCGGGGCGCAGCGTGGCGCATCGATTTGAGGATTTCGTGCTTGATCCCGAGCGGCGCGAGCTGCGGCGGTCGGGTGCGCTCGTCTCCCTTGAGCCCCAGGTGTTCGACCTCCTCCTCTATCTGGTCCGCAACCGCGAACGCGTGGTGACGCGGGACAATCTGCTCGATGCGATTTGGAACGGACGCGTCGTCTCGGAATCGACACTGACCAGCCGGATCAACGCTGCGCGGCGCGCGGTCAACGACACTGGCGAGCAGCAGCGGTTGATCCGCACCATTGCGCGCAAGGGCGTGCGGTTCGTCGGCGATGTGACTGAACTCACCGAGGCGACAAAGCCGGCTGCTGCGATCAAGCCGGCTGCTCCGACACCGGCGGGCTTGCCGCTGCCCGATCGTCCCGCGATCGCCGTCCTGCCCTTCACCAATATGAGCGGCGAGGCCGAGCAGGATTATTTTTCCGATGGCATCAGCGAGGACATCATCACTGCGCTGTCCAGGTTGCGTTGGTTCTTCGTCATCGCGCGCAACTCCTCCTTCATCTACAAGGGCCGTACGGTTCACCTGCGGCAGGTCGCTGAGGAGCTCGGCGTGCGTTATGTCGTGGAGGGCAGCGTTCGCAAGGAGGGCGACCGCGTCCGCATCACCGCGCAGCTCAACGACACCGCCACCGGCAGCCATCTCTGGGCCGAACGCTACGACCGCAAGCTCGCCGATGTCTTCGCCGTGCAGGACGAGATCACCGAACAGATCGTCGCCGCGATCGAGCCGCAGCTCTACGCTGCGGAAAATTTTCGCGCCCAGCGCAAGGCGCCCGAGAGCATGGATGCTTGGGATCTGCTGATGCGCGCGCTCTCCCACTATTGGCGCGTGACACGGCAGGACCACCTGGTCGCACAGGCCCTGCTCGAAAAGGCCATCGCACTAGACCCCAACTACGGCAAGGCGCTCGGACTGCTCGGCACCAGCTACATGTTCACGGCGCATATGGGCTGGATGGATATGACCGCGGCAATGCCGGCCGCCGAGCGTGCGGCGCGGGCCGCGATTCGCGCCGACGACGAGGATGCCTGGGCCCATAATGCGCTCGGCCATGTCGATCTGTTCGCGCGGCGATTCGACGATTCGCTTGCCGAATTCGAGACCGCGCTGCGGCTCAATCCAAACTTTGCGCTAGCGCAGGGCTATTATGGCCTGGCGCTGGGCTATTGCGGGCGCTGGCAGGATGCCGACGAGGCCGCGCGCCGCGCCATCCGTCTCAGTCCGCGCGACCCCTATGCCCCCGTCTATTTCGGCATCGCCGCCTATGCCCGTTTTCTTGGCGGCGACGACGAGGAGGCCATCCGGCTCGCCCAGGAGGCCTTGCGCCAGCGTAGCGACTTCGTCGGCGCGCACCGGGTACTGACTGCGGCCGCCGGCATGGCGGGTCACGGCGAGATTGCCCGTGCGGCGCTGAAGGAACTCTGCCGCGCCCAGCCGAACGTCTCGCTCGCCTGGATCGCAGAGTTCATGCCGATCAAGCTCGCCCCCGACCGCGAGCGCTATCTGGAAGGTTTTCGCCGGGCTGGCCTGACTTGAGCCGCAAGAGAGCCGCTATCCCCTCGAATCAACAATGATGTTAAGCTTATGCCGCTTGGGGGAGCATGCGGCGTGACGGGTTCGAGACGCCGCCCGTATTTTCCCGGTCAGGCAGTCAGCTCTTGAGGCGTAACGCGCGGCATGATTCGTATCTCGACGATCTTCATCGCCATCTGCATGGTCCTGGTCGCCGCCTCGCTCGGGCTCGTGCTCTACGCGGTCGCCGGCATCAGCGGAACCGAATCCGCGATCGTGGCGCTGACGGCGCTGACCTTCCTGATCCTCTACAATGCAGTGTCGATGCGGTTGCGCGACCGCAACGACGTCGGCGGCCAGATCGCCGACCTTTCGCGCGGCACCGCAGATCTCGCCCGCCAGGTCGCCGAGTTCGGCCGCCGGCTTGCCACGATCGAAGCACGCATCGCCTCCTCCAATTCGACCAACTCAGACCGCATTCAATCGGTGATCGGCGAGATCAACGAACTCGGCGGATTGGTGAGGCAGCTCGCCACCACCGTGTCGGCCCACGAGGATCTGATGGCCGGCAACGCGCCGGTGCCGGCCCCAGCTCCGGTCGCAAGGCAGGAGCCGGACGCGCCGCTCGACCTGATGGCCCCGTTCGAAGAGGAGCGGCCGGCTGCCCCTCCCCCGGCGCCCGCGCCGCCGCCGCGGCTGGCAACACCGGCGATCCAGACCCAGACCGCCACTCCGGTTCAGACGGCAAACGGCCGCAACCAGACCCAATTGCTGGCGACGCTCCGCAACGCGATCGACGAGAACCGCATCGACATCTTCCTCCAGCCGATGGTGACGCTGCCGCAGCGCAAGGTCCGCTTCTACGAGGCCGTGACGCGCCTGCGCGACGAGCGCGACCAACTGGTGGCGGCCGAGGAGTTCATCAGCATCGCGGAGGCCTCCGGCCTGATCGGGCGCATCGACAACATGGTGATGCTGCGCTGCGTGCAGGTGCTGCGACGCCTGATGGTACGCAACAAGGAGGTCGGCGTATTCTGCAACGTCGCAGCTTCCACGCTCGGGAATTCCACGACCTTCGCGCAATACCTCGATTTCCTCGAAGCCAATCGGGCGCTGGCGCCCTCGCTGGTGCTGGAATTCAAGCAATCGACCTTCCGCAATCTCGGTCCGGTCGAGACTGAGAATCTCGCCGCGCTCGCCCAGCGCGGCTTCCGTTTCTCGATCGACCATGTCACCGATTTGCGTATCGAACCGCGCGAGCTCGCCGATCGCGGCGTGCGCTTCATCAAGGTGCCTGCCTCGCTCCTGCTCGACCCCAGGCAGGCTTCGGCCTCGGACATCCACCCGTCCGACCTCTCCGACCTGCTCGGCCGCTTCGGCATCGACCTGATCGCCGAGCGCATCGAGGGCGAGCGCGCCGTGATCGACCTGCTCGACTATGACGTGCGGTTCGGCCAGGGGTTCCTGTTCGCGCCGCCCCGGCCATTGCGGCCAGAGGGGTCATCTGCTACCGCCGCGCCGAACCAGGACACTCAGGGATCCAATGGCTCCGGCATACCCAGCTCAGGCGCGACGTCGGCTGCGTCTGCGCCACAGCGCGTCACCGGCAACGCCGCGCTCGCGCGCCGCATCTGATCGGCCGCACGCATCATGACCACGCTGCATTTCGCCGAAAGCCTGCGTGAACTCGTGGCGGGCGTGGACGTCGTGCTCAGCGACATCTGGGGCGTGGTCCATAACGGTCTCGAAGCCTTCCCCGAAGCCTGCGAGGCACTGCACACCTATCGCAGCCGCGGCGGTACGGTGATCCTGATCACCAACGCGCCGCGCCCGGCCGACTCCGTGCAGCGGCAGTTGCGCAAGCTAGGCGTCGCCGACGAGACCTATGACGCGATCGTGTCGTCAGGCGACCTGACGCGGCTCTATGTCGCCGACCATCCCGGCCGCAAGATGTTCTGGCTCGGCCCCGAGCGCGACAACTCGATCTATCGCGGCCTCGATGCGGTGACCGCGCCGCTGGAGGAGGCGGATTACATCGTCTGCACCGGCCTCTATGACGACGAGACCGAGACGGCGGAAGACTATCGCGGCATGATGCTGAAGGCGCGCGAGCGCAAGCTGACGCTGGTTTGTGCCAACCCCGACATCGTGGTGGAACGCGGCGACCGGCTGATCTATTGCGCCGGCGCGATCGCGGAGCTCTATCGCGAGCTCGGCGGCGAGGTGATCTTCTACGGCAAGCCGCACCGGCCGATCTATGAGCGCGCGATGGCGCTCGCCGGCGAACGCCAGGGCCACCAGATCGACCGTAAAAAGGTGCTCGCGATCGGCGATTCCGTCCGGACCGACCTCACCGGCGCGCGCGCGTTCGGCATCGATTGTCTGTTCGTGACCCGCGGCATCCATGCCGAGGAGTTCGAGGGTCTCGACCAGCTCGACCCGGCTTCGGTGCTGGAATTGTTCGGCCATCCCCCGAAGGCGCTGATGCGCGAACTGAAGTGGTAGCGAGTTGATCCTCATTCCCGGTTGATATGGGGCGTCGATTCCGGAACGTCGAACCCGACGCAGAAAGCCCGGGACAATCGCCCGGGCCTTCCGAATTCAACCGATGGCTTCGATCGCGCCTTACGCGCTCGCCATGTCCGGGAAGACCGCCTCGATCTTGGTCTTCAGCGTCGCCGCGTTGAACGGCTTGACGATGTAGTTGTTCACCCCGGCCTTCTTGGCCGCGATCACGTTCTCGGTTTTTGATTCGGCCGTGATCATGATGAAGGGCGTGGTGGCGAGGTTCGGATCCGCGCGCACTTCGCGCAGCAGGTCGTAACCCGTCATCGGCTCCATGTTCCAGTCGGAAATCACGAGCCCGTACTTCTTGCCGCGCATCTTGTTCAGCGCTGCCGAACCGTCGCTTGCATCATCGATATTCTCGAAGCCAAGCTGCTTCAGGAGGTTCCTGATGATACGGATCATGGTGCTGTAGTCGTCAACCACCAGAACCGACATCGACAAATCAACCGCCATCTCGACTCCCCCAACGCAAACCCAGGAAATATTACGATCGGACCTGCCGGGCCGGAGCCCCGCGGTTCCATGCCCAAGGACTAGCACCAAGGCGTTAAACAGCGCGTTAACTGGCAACGCCCCCGGTGGACTGAAATCGCTTTCGATGCGGCCGCCCCCTCCCGCTTGACTTCATCCGGCCCGTCGCGCCACGGTCCCGGCCGGTCCCGCCGGTTCGAGATTCCCCTGATGGCTCCGCATTTTACCATTATCCGCGACACCACGCCGGACTCCGCCATTGCAAGGGGGGCCGTGGTCGCCATGGGCAATTTCGACGGCGTTCATCTCGGCCATCGCGCCGTGATCGCTGCAGCCCTGGAAATGGGCCGGCTACATGGCCGCCCTGCGCTGGCATTGACCTTCGAGCCGCATCCGCGCCGGTTTTTCAGCCCCAACACCCCGCAATTCCGCCTGACGGACGAGCGTGCCAAGCTGCGGCTTCTGGCCGGCACCGGGCTTGACGGCGCCGTGGTCATGACCTTCGACAAGTCCCGCGCCGGGACCAGCGCGCAAGACTTCATTCACCATGACCTGATCGGGCGGCTGGGCATCGGGGGAATCGCCGTCGGCTACGACTTCCACTTCGGCAAGGGTCGGGTCGGCTCGCCGAGCCTCCTCGTCAGCGAGGCGCCCCGGCTCGGCATCGAGGTCGACGTGCAGCCGCATGTCGATATCGACGAGCGGCCGGTCTCGTCCAGCGCGCTCCGGCGCGCGCGCGCCGCAGGGCCACGCGCGGCCGGGCCGGTGTTGCGGGTGAGGCCGAACAGCGCGCCGCGCACGCGCGGATTCCAGTACGGCGCGCCCATGCCG
>NZ_JBVVPT010000028.1:0-103423 GCF_055811715.1 Bradyrhizobium sp. WSM4872
CCCGCGCCGCGGCCCCCCCCCGCCCCCGCCGCCCCGCCCCCCCCCGCCCCCCCCCCCCCCCCCCCCCCCCCCCCCCGCTCTGCTACGGCTTGACCCAGACTGCCCTTCCGATTGCACGTTTGGCGTGTCAGACTGTAAATGGGTAGCTGGAGGGCGAGCGTGAATTGGCGGGTCTTGGTTGGATCGATCCTGATTGCGATCCTGACATCGACGCAAGCATCTTCCGAGACGGCGCCGCAGGCGCATGGAGTGCCTCCGGGCGACAGCCGGCCCGCCGTGGACGTCGAACTCGTCATCGCGGTCGATATTTCCTACTCGATGGAAATGGAAGACCTGGCAGCTCAACGCGACGGCTTTTCCAAAGCCATCGTCTCGCGGGAATTTCTTCAGGCGTTGCGGGGCGGCCCGATTGGCAAGATCGCGCTGAGCTATTTCGAATGGTCAGCCACGAACGACCAGAAGATAGTCGTCCCCTGGCGACAGATCGACGGACCGGAAGCGGCCAACGCTTTCGCAGACGAACTGATGAAGGCACCAATCCTCCGCGGGTCGCGCACGTCGATTTCGAGCGCGATCAAGTTCGCCATGCCGCTGTTCGAGCAGAACCCATACCGTGGCTCGCGCCAGATCATCGACATTTCGGGCGACGGTCCCAACAACGTGGGCGATCCAGTCGCCACAGCGCGCGACGCAGCGTTGCAGCAGGGCATCGTCATCACCGGCCTGCCGGTCTTGATCAATGCGACGCCGAACGGAACGACCGATATCAGCCATATCGAGCACATCGACTGGTACTACGAGGATTGCGTCATCGGCGGACCAGGCTCTTTTGTCGTGCCGATCACCGATCGCGAGAATTTCAACGAGGCGATCCGGACCAAGCTGGCGCTCGAGGTCGCAGGCCTCACTCCGAGGCGATCGACTGCCCCGTCTGTCGACAAGGAGCCGCGGGTTCTCTGCACGATCGGCGAGAAGCTTTGGCAGCAGCGGTGGAATACGATCGTTCCGGCAAGCAAGGATACGAGCAGTCCGCCCATCAAGGATGCCTCCTCGGTCGACAAGCAAGTGAGCAAGGATGACGCGATGCTCAACAAGAAGATCAAGGGCATCTGCCGCGGCTGCTAGCTGCCTGATCGTTAGCCGACCGTCGACCTTTCCGGCTTCTCGCATTTGCCCTGTCCTGGATAGGTCTCCAACAAGGAGCCAGCCCCCCTATTGCCAGGCCCAGATTTCCCCGCCCCATCAAACGATGTTGCAGCCGCGTCACACAGCCGTAGGAACCCTCCTCTGCGGCAATCCGCATCAGTTGCTATTGCGAATTAATCGCAATAAGGTTCGCAACGGGCTCAGGGGCTTGGGAAGAAGTCGCGCCGAATCGAGATCATCTGGTCCGATCGCGGAGCGCCTAAGCCTGATGACAGGGTCGCCGCGAATCGGCAGGGATAGTGCGGCGAGTGGATACATTCGCGTTGGGGGCGTGCGTTTTGACGTTGAGGGGTCACCGTTACAGGTATTTGCGGACGGCCGCGGCGATTGCCACGGGCGTCTTGGCTTTGCCCGCCACCAGCCGCGCGGCCGATCTGCCGCTGAAGGCACCTGCGCTGAAGGCCGTCTATGACTGGACCGGCCTCTACATCGGTGCGCACGCCGGCTACAGCCTCGGCTCCTCGCGCTTCGCGCTGAACGACGGCACCGGGATCAACGACAGCGGCGTCTTCAGCGGCATGATCGGCGGCGTGCAGGCCGGCTACAATTACCGGCTCAATTCCGGTTGGCTCCTCGGCGTCGAAGGCGATTTTTCGTTTCCGAACTACATCACCTCCAACTCGATCGTTTCTTTCCTGGCGACACCCGCCAACACCGTCACGCAGCAATGGGACTACACCGCCAGCCTGCGCGGCCGCGTCGGCTACACCAGTGGCCCATGGCTGGTCTATGCCACCGGCGGCTTTGCTTGGATGGGTGAGCGCTATTTCGACACGCCGGCCGGAGGGGAAGCAGTCCCGAAAACCCTGAACACGCGGCCCGGCTGGATCGCGGGTGGCGGCATCGAATACGGTTTCGCACCGCATTGGAGCGCACGGGTCGAATATCTCTACAGCCGCTTCGACGGCGCCAATGTCGCCTTCTCCACCGGCGCTCAGTACAATTCGTCATCGCTCGACTTCCAGTCGGTCCGGCTCGGCCTCAACCGCAAGGTCGATTGGCCGGGCATGCCGAGCTACAACCCGAAGAGCTCGCTGATCGACACGGAATCGGACCGCTGGGAGATCCACGGACAGAGCACGTATCTGCCGCAAGGCTATCCGTCGTTCCCCGCCCTCTACACCGGCCCGAATTCGCTCTCGCCATCAAGGCAGGCCAAGGCGACCTGGAGCAACAGCCTGTTCCTGAACGCAAAGCTGTGGGACGGAGGTGAGGTCTATTACAATCCCGAACTGCTGCAGGGATTTGGACTGAACGACACCGTCGGTGCCGCCGGCTTCCCGAATGGCGAAGCGCAGAAGTCGAACTTTCCCTATCCGCATTACAACACCTCGCGCCTGTTCGTGCGTCAGACGTTCGGCTTTGGCGGCGAGCAGGAAGAGCTCGCGAGCGGCCAGTTGCAGCTCGGGCAGAAGGTGGATGTTTCCAGGCTCACGGTGCAGGCCGGCAAATTCCCGGTGATCGACGTGTTCGATGGCAACGCCTACGCCAAGGACACCCGCAAGGACTTCATGAACTGGTCCCTGTGGGCGCCAGGCGCCTTCGACTATTCCGCCGACAAGGTTGGCCTCACCTACGGCGTCACCGCCGAGCTGAACCAGAAGCAGTGGGCGTTGCGCGGCGGCTACTTCCTGATGGTCGCCGAGTCCAATTCGAATCATTTCGACACCAGGGTCGGCGAGCGCGGCCAGTACGTGCTCGAGCTCGAAACGCGCTTCTCGCTGCTCGGCCAGCCCGGCAAGCTCAGGACCATAGGCTGGCTCGACAGCGCCAATATGGGCAGCTTCCGCGAGACGCTGAACAATCCCGCGCTCAACCTCGACATTGCGCAGACCCGGCGCGGCCGTCTGAAGTATGGCTACGTGCTCAACCTCGAGCAGGCGATCACCGAGGATGTCGGTCTGTTCGGGCGTTGGAGCTGGAATGACGGCAAGACCGAGACGCTGGCCTTCACCGACATTCACCGCAGCCTGTCCGGTGGTCTTTCGATCAAGGGCACGAAATGGGGCCGGCCCGATGACGTGGTCGGCGTCGGTGGCGCCATCAATGCCATCTCGCAGGATTATCGCGACTTCCTGGCCGCCGGCGGCCTCGGTGTTCTCATCGGCGATGGCGCGCTCAACTATCGCCGCGAGCGGATCCTCGAAACCTATTACGCCTACGCGCTGAACAAGAGTCTCACCCTCACCGCCGACTACCAGCTGATCGTCAACCCTGCCTACAACGCTGATCGCGGCCCGGTGTCGGTATTCTCGGGACGGCTGCACGGCGAGTTCTGAGCGCGGCTCAGAACAGCAGCGCGACGCCCGAGACCAACAGCAGCGCGAGCACGATCTTGCGGAACGTGGCCTCGTCGATGCGGCCGAACAGTTTCAGCCCGAGCCACGTTCCCGCAAAGAGAAACGGCAGGCCGAGCGCGAACAGCTTTGCGGTCTCGAACGTCAACGCTCCCTTGGCCCCCAGGAAGAGTGCCGCCGTGGCGAACACCACGACTGCGACGGGCTGGAACGTGGCGCGCTGGACGTCCCTGGGCAGACCGCGCAGATTGCACCAGATGGTGATGATGATGCCGGCAAGGCCGGTCAATCCACCCAGCAGGCCGTTGACGAAACCAATGGTCATGTCGGCGGACGGCGCCACGATGGTCGCGACCTTGAGTTTTGGCCTGAAGAACGCATAGAGGCTGTAGACGATCAGGATCGCTCCAACTGCGATGCGGACGCTCTTGGGATCGGCCGAAGTCAGGAGTGACACGCCGACCGGCACGCCCACGACGGCACCGATCATGAAGGGCCATAGCCGGCGCCAGTCGAGCGCGCTGCGCAGCTTCCAGACCGAGTAGCCCTGCACCAGGAGGCCAAAACCGACGATCAGGCTGGCGCTCTGAAGCGGCGTCAGCACGTAAAGCCACAGCGATGCCGCGACGAGGCCGAAGGCAAAACCGGAGAGGCCGGCCACGAACGCGCCGGCGAAGGTGGCCATTAGGAAAAGGGCAAGCTCGATTGTGATCCCGTTCATTGCTCGCTCCAAACGTCAGCGAGCAGCGCTTGCGTGGGATCACCACTTCACGGGGAGGCTGCGACATCCCCGGCGGTGCAAGCCTAGGTGAAGCCGCTTCCCTTCACAATGACCTTGTTACGCGGCCCTGATCGCGTCCAGGAACTTCCCGACCTCGACCTTGAGTCGGCTGCTCTCGCCGGAGAGCGACTTCGCTGACGCGAGCACGGTGGAGGAGGCCGATCCGGTCTGGCTCGCACCGCGCTGCACGTCGACGATGCTGGCGGAGACCTGTTGGGTGCCGCGCGCCGCCTGCTGCACGTTGCGGGAAATCTCCCGCGTCGCCGCGCCCTGCTCCTCGACCGCGGAGGCGATCGCCGATGCGATCTCGGACATGCGGGTGATGGTGTCGCTGATCGACTTGATGGCGCCGACCGAATCCTCCGTCGCGCTCTGGATTCCCGTGATCTGCTGGCTGATCTCGCCGGTGGCCTTGGCGGTCTGCTCGGCCAGCGCCTTGACCTCGGAGGCGACCACGGCGAAGCCGCGCCCGGCCTCGCCGGCGCGCGCCGCCTCGATCGTGGCATTGAGTGCCAGAAGATTGGTCTGGCCCGCGATCTGACTGATCAGCTCGACCACGTCGCCGATCCGTCCGGCAGCCTTGGCGAGCTCGCCGACATGGTCGTTGGTCCGGGCTGCCTGCTGCACCGCTTCGCTGGCCACGCGCGCGGAGTCCTGGACCTGCCGGCCGATCTCGTCGACCGAGGACGCCATTTCCTCCGCCGCTGCGGCGACGGTCTGCACGTTGGTGGAGGCCTGCTCGGAGGCGGCCGCGACGGTCGCGGTGACCTTTTCCGATTGATCGGCGGTGCTCGTCAGCGTTCCCGCCGACACTTCCAGCTCCGACGATGCCGACGACACCGTGTTGATGACGTCGCCGATCAACGCTTCGAAATCGCGCGCGATCTGGTCCATGCGTTGGCTGCGCTGAAGCTTCGCCTCGGCTTCCACCGCGGCGGCCTCGTCGGCGGCCTTCTTGGCGGAGAGCGACTCCTTGAAATGCTGGAGCGAGCCCGCCACCTGGCTGATCTCGTCATCGCGGCCCGTCACGGGAATCTCGACCTCGTGCTGTCCGGCGGCAAGCGTTGCGATCACGTCCGCGAGCCGGCTCAGCGGCGTCACCACGCGCCGGCGCAGCATCATGGTCACGCCACCGAGTGTCCCCAGCAGCGCCAGCACCGCCACGCCCGCGAGCGCGAGCATCGCAAGCGCGCCGTCGCGCGCGGCCGAGGCGCGCTCGGCCGCTTCGGCCAGGGCGGCATCGCGCACGCCGTAGAACATCTGGATGGCGGGTACGATGACGTTGGCCAGCTCTTCGGCGTTGATGCCGTATTTGCCGTCGCCACGAGCCGCGGGCATCTCCTTGTCCACGGCAGCGGCTGCCTTCCCGAAATAAGAATCCGTCGCCGCCTTGAGCGCGGTGGCGATGCGGGGCGGACTTCCGAGCTGGTCGATACCGGCCTCGATGCGTTCGCGGTCGGCCTCGACGCGTCCCTGCATCCGATCCATCAGCGAGAATTCGGTCGCCGTGAGCGGTCGGCGCGCGCTCAGCGCCGGCGACAGCGAGGCGGCGCGACTGCCGGCCGAGACGCGCAGATCCTGCGCCGTTCGCGCCAGGCCCAACAGCGCCGCAAGCGAAGAATCGGCATTGATAACCTTCGCTTCGAGCCGGTTCATGATCGGCTCGATATTGCCGATGACCTCGGCAACGCCCGGCAGGAAGCCCTTGATCGCAGCGCTGTCGCGTGTCGCCAGCGGAACGCTCATCGCGCGATCTGCCGCCGTGGTGATATCCTTGAGCCGCCGCGCGGTACGGTCCAGGTTTTCGATCATCGCTCCGGAATCATCCAGCACCATGATGGCGCGCCTTGCCCCCTCGAATGCGGCATCGGCCGCCTTCGCAGCCTTCGCGGCGGCTTCGATCTGGACCTGCGTCGCAGCGTTCTCCTGGAAAATCGGGGAGATGTAGGGGGCACGAAGGCTGGCAATGTGCTGACTGACCGTCAGGGTCGCACCAAAGGCGTCGACCGTCTTGATCGCGTCGGAGCGGTTCGCGAAGATACGCGCCTGGGGTATCAGCACCTCGGCGCCAAGGACGACTGCAAACACCGTCACCGTCAGCATCGACAGCGCAAAGAGCTTCCCGATCCGCATCTGATCCCCCGAATAGATTCCTGCAAATGCCGAAAACTTAGCCGGTTGCCGCTAAGAGCCCGTTAAGCAACGGCATGCCCGTAGTTCCGCGGGGTATTGGGCTTCGAGTGCCTTCCGGACGGTGTCGCCGAAGTTCCCTGGCGATGCCGGATGCGACAGAATCGTCGGCATTTCTCCCCCGAATACCTATATCAAGGCCGGTGCCGCCATCCGCGCCACACTCCCTTACCTCGGAACATCAATGCTCTCCGCCGAACTCGCCATCGTCGTCGTCCTGATCGTCATCAACGGCTTGCTGTCCATGTCCGAGCTGGCCGTGGTCTCGTCACGCCCGGCCCGGCTGTCGATGCTCGCCGCCAAGGGGGTCCGCGGCGCCGAGCGGGCACTGACGCTCGCGGCTGATCCGGGCAAATTCCTCTCGACGGTGCAGATCGGGATCACGCTGGTCGGCGTCCTCTCCGGCGCGTTCTCGGGCGCGACGCTCGGACAGCGGCTGACGCAATGGCTGCTCGAGCTCGGCCTGTCCGCAGGAATTGCCGACATCGTCGGAGTGGGCCTGGTTGTCACGCTCATCACCTACGCCACCCTGATCGTCGGCGAACTGGTGCCCAAGCAGGTGGCGCTGCGCGATCCCGAGAGCATCGCGGTCAGGGTTGCACCCGCGATGCACGTGCTTGCGAAGGTCTCGCTGCCGCTGGTCTTCCTGCTCGATCTCTCCGGCAAGCTGATCCTCACGCTGCTCGGCCACGGCGGCAAGTCCGAAGAGAAGGTCTCGGAAGACGAAATCCATCATCTCGTCAGCGAAGCCGAAAGCGCGGGCGTGCTCGAGTCGGGTGAAAAGGAAATGATCGCGGGCGTGATGCGGCTCGGCGACCGGCCGGTCGGCGCGATCATGACGCCGCGCACGGAGGTCAACGAGATCGACCTGAACGATACGCCGGAGAGCATTCAAGCGACCATCGCCAAGAGTCCGCATTCGCGCTTTCCCGTCTCCGACGGCGACCGCGACAAGCCGATCGGCGTGCTCCAGGCCAAGGACCTGCTGGTCGCCTTCATGAACGAGCGCACGCCGGATTTGCGCGTGCTGGTTCGCGAGGCGCCCGGCATTCCGGCGTCTGCCGATGCCCGCGACGTGCTGGCGATCCTGAAGGCTGCGCCGGTGCATGTCGGCCTCGTCTACGACGAATACGGCGCCTTCGAAGGCATCGTGACGACGGCTGACATTCTGGAATCCATCGTCGGCGCCTTCCATTCCGAGGAAGGCCCGCCGGAACCGGCCTACGTCAAGCGCGCGGACGATTCGCTGCTGGTCTCGGGCTGGATGCCGGTCGACGAATTCGGCGAGCTGCTCGGCATCGAACTGCCGCCGCACCGCTACAACACAGTCGCCGGCCTCGTGCTGCAACAATTCAACGTGCTGCCTGATGTCGGCGACGCCTTCGACTTCGGCGACTGGCACATCGAGGTGGTCGATCTCGACGGACGGAGGATCGACAAGATTCTCGCGAGCCGGCGGAGCGAAGTAGAGACGGGGTGAGCCACTCTCGTCGTCCCGGACAAGCGCAGCGAAGCGGAGCGCAGATCCGGGACCCATAGCCACAGGATTGAGTTTGGCGAACGCGGTAGTTGCTCGGTACTGCTGTCTGCGCATGATCGACAGATCACGCGGTATGGGTCCCGGATCTGCGCTGGCGCTTGTCCGGGACGACGGCGGAGTTTGTGGTTAGAGCTTGCGCAAAACTCTAGACCCTCACCCGAACCTCACCCCGATCCGCTTTTCCTTGCGCCAGATCACGATGCAGGCGAGATGTGTTCCGTCGGCCTGGACGAACAGGCTGAAATGGTCGGGGATGCCGACGGGACTGCTGACGTCGAGCGCGGCGCCGGTATCGGACAGGTTGCGGACCGTGCAGTCGATCGCGCCGCCGCCGCCGAACTCGATCGTTCCGGCCTTCAGCACGCGATGCCTTGCCTTGTCGCGCCGCTCGTCCATCGGAACAATCTACACCCAAAGTTGAACCAAACGTTAAACGCAGCCCTCGTCGCGATGCCTTTTGCGCGCGGGGGCCTGCGGCCTTGCAAGTGCACCGGCGCCTACAGCGGCTGGAACGTCTCCGTCCGCGCCATCCGCCAGGCATCGCGGAAGCGCGGGTCTTCGGTGCCTTCGAGCAGTTCGCCCGGGCGCAGCGACGGATAAAGCTGCGCGAAGGATCTCACGTCCGTCGTCGAGGTGCGCTGGGAGAAATGGATCGGGCGCAGCTGCTGCGGATGTTCGAGACCGGCCGCGGCGATCAGCTCGGTCAGCGAGTGCAGCGTCGCAAGGTGATAATTGTGCACACGGTCGATCTTGAGCGGCACATAGAGCGCGCGCGCCCGCGTCGGGTCCTGGGTCGCGACGCCGGTCGGGCAGCGGTCGGTGTGGCAGCTCAGCGACTGGATGCAGCCCAGCGAGAACATGAAGCCGCGCGCAGAATTGCAGTAGTCCGCGCCGATCGACATGGCGCGCGCCATGTCGAAGGCGGTGGCGATCTTGCCGGAAGCGCCGATCTTGATGCGGTCGCGCGCGTTGATGCCGATCAGGGCGTTGTGGACGAAACTGACGCCTTCGCGCATCGGCATGCCCAGATGGTCCATGAACTCCAGTGGCGCGGCGCCGGTGCCGCCCTCGTTGCCGTCGACGACGATGAAGTCGGGATAGATGCCGGTCTCGATCATCGCCTTGCAGATTGCCAAAAATTCCCAGGGATGGCCGATGCACAGTTTGAAGCCGGTCGGCTTGCCGCCGGAGAGCTTTCGCATCTCGCCGATGAACTGCATCATGCCAACAGGCGTCGAGAAGGCGCGATGCGAGGCCGGCGAGATGCAATCCTCGCCCATGGCGACCCCGCGGATCTTGGAAATCTCCTCCGAGACTTTCGCCGCCGGCAGCACGCCGCCATGACCGGGCTTGGCGCCCTGGCTGATCTTGAGCTCGACCATCTTGATCTGGTCCTGGCGCGCGACGCGCGCGAAGGCTTCGGAATCGAAGGTGCCGTCGAGATGACGGCAGCCGAAATAGCCCGAACCGATCTCCCAGATGATGTCGCCACCCATCTCCGCGTGATAGGGGCTGAAGCCGCCCTCGCCGGTGTCGTGCGCGAAGCCGCCCTTCTTGGCGCCGGCATTCAGCGCGCGCACGGCGTTCGGGCTGAGCGCGCCAAAACTCATCGCGGAGATGTTGAACACCGAAGCCGAATACGGCTTGGCGCAATCCGGCCCGCCGATGGTGACGCGGAATTTCTCCTCGGCATGCGTCTTCGGCGAGACCGAGTGATGCATCCACTCATAACCCTGGCGGTAGACGTCCTCCTGGGTGCCGAACGGACGCTTGTCGAGCTGCATCTTGGCGCGCTGATAGACCACCGCACGGATGTCGCGCGAGAACGGCATGCCGTCCTTCTCGCTCTCGAAGAAGTACTGCCGCATCTCCGGCCGTATCTCTTCGAGCAAAAAACGGATATGGGCCGAGATCGGGTAGTTGCGCAGAACGGCATGGCCTTTCTGCATGAGGTCGCGGACGCCAAGAGCCGTCAGCGCGCCGAAGATCAGGATCGGGATCAGCAGGATGTCGAAAATCTTGCGGTCGGCGATGCCGATGCCGATCAGCAGCGCGGTGACCACCGCGCAGATCGTCAGGACGATGAACCGTGGGGAGAATGGCAGCAGCAGGGTCTCCATGATCCCCTCTTCCGCCAGCGGCAGCCGTTTGGGCGACAAGTTGGGGGATTCCTGCGTCTTATTCTCGTCGGCCACGATTCCCATCCTCTCGCCAGCATGAGGCGGTACGATACGCCCGCGCCTGTCATACGGATATGACGCGGCGGTTGTTTCACGCTAGCGAATTCGGCGGGGACAAATCAATCAGCCCGATGGGCGGGCTTTTGCGGTGCAGCAGAGGCTGGTGGGGAGGCCCGGGGCACTAACCGGTCAAAACGCTTTACCCACAGCCGTCGTCCTGGCGAAAGCGATGACCCCTAAGCGTGGCGGATTCGAAGACTGACAACGACCAGCCTTCGCCAAACTTCATTCGGCGGGTATGGGTCCTGGCTTTTGCCAGGACGACACGAGAGGGCCTACCGCTCGACGAACGCCTTTTCGATCACGAAATGGCCGGGCTTGTTGCCGGAGCCCTCGACGAAGTCGCGGCCCTCGAACATCAGTTTCAGCTCTTCGAGCATCGCCGGGCTGCCGCACATCATGATGCGGTCGGTCGCGATGTCGAGTGGACCCTGGCCGATATCCTTGAAGATCTGCTCGGAGCTGATGAGGTCGGTGATGCGGCCGCGGTTCTTGAACGGCTCGCGGGTCACGGTCGGGTAGTAGATGAGCTTGTCCGCGAGCAACTCGCCGAACAGCTCGTCCTCGCGAAGACCGGCGACGAGCTTCTCGCCATAGGCGAGCTCGGAAACCTGACGGCAGCCATGCACCAGCACGATGCTGTCGAACTGGTCGTAAACCTCGGGGTCCTTGATCAGGCTGGCGAAGGGCGCCAGGCCCGTGCCGGTCGAGAGCAGCATCAGCCGCTTGCCGGGAATGAGATTGTCGGTGATCAGCGTGCCGGTCGCCTTGCGGCCGACCAGGATGGTGTCGCCTTCCTTGATCTTCTGCAAGCGCGACGTCAGCGGGCCGTCCTGAACCTTGATCGAGAAGAACTCGAGCTCTTCCTCGTGATTGGCGCTCGCCATGCTGTAGGCGCGGAGCAGCGGGCGGCCCTCAACCTCGAGGCCGATCATCGCGAACTGGCCGTTCTGGAAGCGGAAGCCGGAATCGCGGGTGGCGCGAAAGCTGAACAGGGTGTCGGTCCAGTGCTGGACGGAAAGAACCTTCTCTCGGTAAAACGCGCTCATGATTTTCGATATTCCGAATAATTGTGGTTTTAGGGCAAAAGCGCTGCCCGGCCCCTGAAAGCGGGGCGGACACCATTGCCATGGCGGAGGATTTCGCGAGTGTGATCTACGCCATTGAGACCAATAATCAACCTCGTTCCGGATGCAATTGATGCCGGTCAAACCGGCATTTGCGGCGGAAATGGTCACATCATTAATGGATCTGCTGTCCGGCGCGCGCCGAGGGCAATTTCTTTTCCCTCCGGGGCTCGAATACAGCACTTAATTTCCGTGCCGCTCTCGAGAATTTCATTAAGAATAGCTCTGATTTCACTCCGGTTTGGCGCGTTTTCCCGCATTTTTGCGGCTTTTGGCGCCAACTGGAACTGGCGACTGGGACTGGCGACTGACAGATGGCGAGCGGCGAGCGGATCTTCGTGCAGGCGATCAAGCGCTATTGCGCAACCCATGGCATCGCGCTCGATGTCCGCGCCGATGGCTGGCTGCTCGCGATGCGCCGGGGCGAGCAGCGCCGCTTCGCGTTCGGCTACGACATCGGCCTCAACAGCGCCATCGCGCACCGCCTGGCCAACGACAAATCGGCCACCGCCGAGGTGCTGGCGCTCGAGGGCGTGCCCTGCATTCCGCATCATCTCTTCCTCAACCCGAAGTTGGGCGAGAAGGTTGTCGGCGTCGCCTGGCGAGAGGCAATGCTGGCGCTGCTTCACGACAATCCGCAAGGCGTGGTGGTGAAGCCGAACGAGGGGACGTCGGGACGATCGGTCTTCAACGTCACGACGGAAACGGAGCTCGATCACGCGGTTGGCGAGGCCTTTTCGATGAGCGCCGGTCTCGTGATCTCGCCCTATGTCGTGATCGAGGACGAAGTACGCGTGGTCCTGCTCGATGATGTGCCACTCGTCGTCTACAGCAAGCAGCGTGGCCCGGATTGGCGGCACAATCTCGATGCGGGCGCAAAGCCCGTGCTGATGCGGGACGGCGATCTACGCGCAGCCTGCGCAAAGCTCGCCATCGACGCCGCCAATGCCATCGGCATCACCTTCGCCTCCATCGATCTCGTGCACGTCGACGGTGTCTGGCGTGTGCTCGAGATCAATTCCGGCGTGATGATGGAGACGCTGGCGAAGTTGCATCCGGAGCTGGTGCAGACGACGTACGATGCGGCGCTGGATCGGGTGTTTGGGGGAGAACACTGAGCGACACGCGCTGGCGGGTTCAACCAACCGCCAGCCGATACGCAGCCTTGGCATTCACGCCAAACGCCTTCTCCCGCACCTGCAGCCCGAGCTTCATCAGGCACGCTTCCAGCGCGCCCTTGATCTCACCATAGCTCCCCGCGAGCAAACATACCGGCCAGTCCGAGCCGAAGATCAGGCGATCTTCGCCAAAGCATGTCGCGGCGTGCGCGACGAACGGAAACAGGCGCTCCGCATTCCAGTCGTTCCACACCGCTTCCGTCGCCAGCCCCGAGACCTTGCACCAGACATTGCCGCAGGCCGCGAGTGCCGCGATGCCATTGGACCATTCGTTGCTTCCGCCATCGGCGATCGGCGGCTTGGCTGCGTGGTCGAGCACGAAGCGCGCCTGCGGGAAGGCTTGTGCGGTTGCAATCGCGGCCGGCAGCTCGCGGGTGCGGACCAGGAAATCGTAGGCGAGATCGTGCGCGAACACGGCCGTGAGGCCGCGCTGAACGTCCTCGCGCAACAACCAATCCGGGTCGGCCTCGTCATGGACCTGGTGGCGGATGCCGACCAGCTTGTCGCCGCCGGGCGAAGCACGCAGCCGGTCCAGCGTCTCGCCAAGTTCAGCATCGGTCAGATCGGCCCAGCCGATGACGCCGATCACCGATTGCGTCGCATGCGCGGTCGCCAAGAATTCCTCGGTCTCCGCCAGGGCGGAGCGGCACTGCACCAGGATGCTCGCGTCGATGCCATTCGCGCTCAAAAGCGGCTCGAGATCGGCCGGACCGAAGGCACGCCGGATCGGCGTGAGCTCGGGCGCGTCCATCCAGGGATAGTCGGCGCGCGCGGGATCCCAGAAATGCTGGTGGCCGTCGACGATCATGCCTTACGCTCCGCCCGGCAATGGCGCCCGGGCATCGACGAGTTTTCGCGCACGCAGCTCCTGCCAGAACGCCGCCGGCACCGCCATCTCCGACATCGCGATGTTGTCGGCAACTTCCGCGGCGTTGCGTGCGCCCATCACGGCGACCGTGACCGCCGGATGGGCCATGCAGAACTGCAGCGCGGCGGCTTTTAGCTCGGTGCCGTGCTTGCGGCAGAGCTCGTCGAGCGCCAGCGCACGGGCGACGAGGGCCGCATCGGCGTCCTGATAGTTGAACTTCGCGCCCGTGTGCGGATTGGCCAGGATGCCGCTGTTGTAGATGCCGCCGAGCAGGATGCCGATGTTCTTCGCGGCGCAGACCGGGAATAGCGCATTCAGCGCGCCCTGGTCGAGCAGCGTGTAGCGGCCCGCGAGCAGGAAGCAGTCGACCGGAACGGCCTCTGCGAACCGGACCAGCATGCCCGACTGGTTCATGCCCGCACCGATCGCCTTGACGGTTCCCTCCGTGCGCAGGCGCTGGAGCGCGCGGAAGGCGCCGGCGACGGCGTCGTCGTAGTGAT
Source organism: Bradyrhizobium sp. WSM4872 (assembly GCF_055811715.1). Lineage (NCBI taxonomy): Bacteria > Pseudomonadati > Pseudomonadota > Alphaproteobacteria > Hyphomicrobiales > Nitrobacteraceae > Bradyrhizobium > Bradyrhizobium sp. WSM4872. The sequence continues at coordinate 13,928 of NZ_JBVVPT010000028.1, forward strand.
CGTCGGGATCATGCACGAGCAGGACATCGACGCGGTCGAGCCCAAGCCGCGTCAGGCTTTCCTCCACCGATCGCATCACGCCGTCATAACTGAAATCGAACACCGGCCGCTCGCGCGGCGTGTCCTTGTAATGCTCGTCCTCGGCAGCAGCGCCATCGGGCGCACGCAGCAGACGACCGACCTTGGTCGAGATCGCGTAGGAATCACGCGGCTGTTGCCGCAGGAATGCGCCCAAGCGTCGCTCCGCGAGGCCAAAGCCGTAGAGCGGCGCGGTGTCGAAGAAGCGGATTCCGAGCGACCAGGCGCGGGCGATCGTCGCTTCCGCATCGGCATCGCTGACGGGGGTGAACAATCCGCCGAGCGGGGCGGAACCGAGGCCGAGTGAGGTGACATCGAGAGAGCCGAGCCGCGACCTTTTCATTCCCATTGCCTCAACGGTCTTCCCCAACAGCCAAATCATCTCTCCCGCTTGCGAAAACCGCAAGCGGGAGAGGCACGCAGGAGCGCGGGGCTGGCGACGCTCCTACTTCAACATCTGCGCAACGTTGTCCTTGGTGACGAGATCGAGGCCGGTATAGACGATCTCCGGCACCTTCTCGCCCTTCTTGATGGCGAGCAGCGTGTCCATCGCCTTCTCGCCCATCTCGAACGGACGCTGGCCGACCAGCGCATTGGCGTAGCCATCGCGCAACAGCTCGAGCTGCATTTTCAGCGTATCGGCGACGACGAGCGTGAACTTGCCGGAATCGATATCCTTCTTGTACCTGGACGCGAAGGCCTTGAAGCCTTCGGGGGCGAACATCGGCCAGCCGCCGATGGGAACGATCGCGGCGAGGTCGGGCGTCGCGGTGCGCATGTCAGTCATCTGCTGAACCGCCAGCGCGGGATCGTCGTTGCAGAACGTGGGAGAGCCCGCGACCTCGGTCCATTTCGAGCCCTTCAACGCCTCGCGGACGCCGTCGACGCGTTCGGCGAGGTTCTTGGCGCCGGGGCCACCCGAGACCATGGCGTATTTGCCGCCGTCGGGCCGCAGCTTCAGGAGCTGCTTGCCGAGGGCCACGCCGAACTCCTTGTTGTTGGTGCCGATATAGGCGATGCGCTTGGCGCCGGGCGCATCGGCGTCGAAGGTGATGACGGGGATGCCGGCCGCGGTCGCCGCGTCGATCGACTTGGTCATCGCCGCGACGTCGGCAACCGAAATGGCGAGGCCGTCGACCTTCTGGGTGACGAAGTCCTGGATGATCTGGGCCTGCGTCGCCGGCTCGTGCTCGACCGGCCCCTTGTAGATGCACTCGATATTGCCGAGCTCCTTGGCGCGCTTCAGGCAGCCGTCGCGCGCGAAGTCGAAGAACGGATTGTTCATCGCCTTGGGCACGATCACGAACCGGTAGTTTGCGGCAAACGCCGGCGTAGCCATCATCGCGACGGCGATGCCGGCAAGAAGATATTTCCTCATCGTCTCCTCCACCCTTCTTTGGCGCCTGTCCTCTTGAGATCGTCCGGGAAGCGGACAGGCGGCATTTTCGTTGCCGTCCCGGAACGATTTCGTTTCAGATCATCCGCGAGCGGATGCGGTCGACCAATACGGCCAGGATGATGATCACGCCCACCAGCGTCTGCTGCCAGTAGGAGCTGACCTGGGCGAGCACGAGGCCGTTGCGGATCACCTCGAGCAGCACGCAGCCGACGATGGCGCCGAGCGGACCACCGATGCCGCCGGCGAGATTGGCGCCACCGATGACAGCCGCGGCGATCACGTTGAGCTCGTAGGACGTCGCCATGTTGGCCGGCGCCGACCCAAGCCAGCCCGAGATGATGATGCCCTGGAGGCCTGCGGCGAGCGCGCAGATCACATAGACCTCGATCTTCACCCGCACGACCGGGATGCCGGTGAGTTCGGCCGCCTTCTCGTTGCCGCCGAGCGCGAACACGTGACGGCCGAACGAGCTGTGGTGCAGCACCACGGCCATCGCCAGCGCGAGGACGATCAGATAAATGAATGGCACGGGCACGCCGAGCACGTCGCCCGATGTGAGCGCGTAGAAATAATCGGCATCCGGCCCACCCGGAAAGCTGCCGCGTCCGTTGGAGACGACATAGCCGAGCCCGCGCACGATCGAGAGCATGCCGAGCGTGGTGACGAACGGCGACAGCCCGAGCACCGCGATGCAGAAGCCGTTGACGAGGCCGGCGAGCAGCGCGACGCCGAGACCGGCGAGGAGCGAGACCACCAGGATCAGGCCGGGGACATTGGCGAGCACCGTCTTGCCGTCGGCCGCCATGTGCACCAACAGGGAGCCCGCGGCCGAGCCGGGCGCCGAGAGCTCGGTCATCACCATCGAGGTGACCATGGCGGAGAAGCACATCATCGAGCCCACCGACAGATCGATGCCGCCGGTGATGATCACGAAGGTGACGCCGAGCGTCGCAATGGCGATGAAGGAGAAATTCTTCGCCACGTTCTGCATGTTGCCTTCGGTGAAGAAGTACGGGCTGGCGAAATGCATGACCACCAGCAGCACTGCCAGCGCGAGCAGGACATAGCCGGTCTGGGACGCGAAGATGCCGCGCTGCCACCATCTGATCTTGCCGACATTCGAGAAGGTGATCGGGGATTCCATGGGCATGGCCATCACGCCGCCTCCTTCGCGCCGGTGATCAGGGCGGTGACTTCCTCGGGGGAGGTCTGGTGGATGGGCTTGTCGGCCCGCTTTTCGCCGCGGCGCATGACGATGACGCGATCGCACACCGCGAACACGTCGGGCATGCGATGCGAGATCAGCATCACGGCAACGCCCTGCTCCTTCAGCCGGTGGATCAGGCCGAGCACCTGCTCGACCTGACGGACCGAGATCGCGGCCGTGGGCTCGTCCATCATGACCAGCTTCGCGTTGGAGAGCCGCGTCCGCGCGATCGCAACCGCCTGGCGCTGGCCGCCCGACATCTGCTTGACGAGGTCGTCGGGGCGCGTCTCCGAGCGCAGCTCGCCGAACAGCTCCAGCGCACGCGCAGCCATCGCCTTGTGGTCTAGCAACGCGAACGGCCCGATCCTGCGCTTCAGCTCGCGGCCGAGAAAGACGTTGGCTGCCGCGGTGAGATTGTCGGCGAGCGCAAGGTCCTGATAGACCACCTCGATGCCGACGCCCCGGGCATCGACGGGCCGGTTGAAATGAACCGCGCTGCCGGCGAAACGGATTTCGCCGTGGCTGGGGCGGAAATTGCCGGCGATGATCTTGACCAGCGTCGACTTGCCCGCGCCGTTGTCGCCCATCAGGCCGACGACCTCGCCGGGGAGGACTTGCATGTCGACTTCATGCAGCGCGCGGATCGCGCCGAACTCCTTGCCGATGCCGGTCAATTCGAGGACCGGTGTCGCTTGTGCATTTGTCATCAGCGGCCTTCCTCAGACGTAGCGGTTGACGAGGGATTCCAGATATTCCTGCCGGCCCGAGCGCGGCTGCGGGTCAAAGCCCGGGCCGTGCGCGCGGTCGGCAAGTTCGGCGAGCGAGCGCTGGCCGCCGAGAATGGCGCGGCCCTCGGGGCCGGCCCATCCCTCGTAGCGTTTCGCGAGCGGCGCAGTGAGCACGCCCGCGTCGAGCATGTCCGCGGCGGCGAGCAACGCCCGCGCGCAGGCATCCATCGAGCCGACATGGGCATGGATCAGATCGTCGGGATCGATCGACTGGCGGCGGATCTTGGCGTCGAAATTCAGCCCGCCGGAGCTGAAGCCGCCGCGGCTCAGGAGTTCGTGGAACACCAGGGCAAGCTCGGGCACGTTCATCGCGAATTGGTCAGTGTCCCAGCCGAGCAGATCGTCGCCGCGGTTGATGTCGAGCGAGCCGAACACACCCAGCGCCTCCGCGAGCGCGACCTCGTGATGGAAGGAGTGGCCGGCGAGGATGGCGTGGTTCTGCTCGATGTTGAGCTTGACGTCCTTCAGCAGGTCGTAACGCGCGAGGAAGCCGTAGCAAGTGGCGACGTCGAAATCATATTGATGCTTGGTCGGCTCCTTCGGCTTCGGCTCGATCAGAATCGGCCCCTTGAAGCCGATCTTGTGCTTGTGCTCGACGACCAGCGAGACGAAGCGGCCGAGCTGGTCGAGCTCGCGCTCGAGATCAGTGTTGAGCAGCGTCTCGTAGCCCTCGCGCCCGCCCCACAGCACGTAGTTCTGGCCGCCGAGACGGTGCGTCACCTCCAGCGCGGCGCGGACCTGGCCGGCGGCATAGGTGAATATCTCGGGGTCTGGATTGGTGGCCGCGCCCGCCATGTAGCGGCGGTGCGTGAACAGATTGGCGGTACCCCAGAGCAGGCGCACTTTGCTCGAGGCCATCTTCGCTTCGAACAGATCGGCGATGGCATTGAGGTTGGCGACAGATTCGCCAAGCGAGTTGCCTTCCGGCGCCGCATCGACGTCGTGGAAGGTGAAGAAGGGCACGTCGAGCAGACGAAACAGCTCGAAGGCGACGTCGGCCTTGGCGCGCGCCTGCACCATCGCATCAGCGCCGTGGTGCCAGGGCCGCAGGAACGTCTCGCCGCCAAAGGGATCGCCGCCGGGCCAGCACAACGAGTGCCAATAGCAGACCGCAAAACGCAAATGCTCTTCCATCCTGCGGCCGTGGACGAGGCGGTCCTTGTCATACCAGCGGAACGCGGGCGTGTTTCCCGCATCCCCGCCGGCGAAGGCGACAGGCACTGTTGTATCGAAGAATTTCACAGAAGCGTTCACTCAGGCACACTCCTTCAACGCAGGATAAAGCTCGCGCCAGCGGCGATAGGCCTCGTCATAGGCGGCAGCGACCGATGCGCGAGGCGTAAAGCTCGCGAGCCGGCGCGGACGGGTGCAAACCGCAGCCGCGTCTTCGCCGGTGGCGGCGAGCCGGCCGAGCCTGGCGGCACCGAGCGCCGCACCGACCTCGCCCTCCTCGACGCGGTGGACGGGGATGCCGAGCACATCGGCGCAGATCTGCGCCCACAGCGGCGAGCGCGAGCCGCCGCCGACGAGATCGACCTCGGGAAGCGGTCCGCTGGCCGTGCTCAGCGCCGACAGATTGTCGCGCGCGGCGAAGGCGACGCCTTCGAGCACGGCCTGAACGATCTGGGAGCGCCCGGTCGCGCCGCGCAGGCCGACAAAGGCGCCGCTGGCGGCGGCATCGTTGTGCGGCGTGCGCTCGCCGTCGAGATAAGGCAGGAATTGGACCGGGCTCGGTCCATCGACACGCTCGCCGAGCGGCGCCAGCAGCGCTGCGGCCGGCGTCTCCATCACGCCCGCGAGCCAGGCCAGCGAAGCCGCAGCCGACAGCATCACGCCCATCTGATGCCAGCGGCCGGGCAGTGCGTGACAGAACGCATGGACCGCCGAGGCCGGCGCCGGTGCAAACCGATCCGTGACACGGAACACCACGCCGGATGTGCCAAGCGACAGGAAGGCATCGCCCGGCGCGATGGCGCCGAGCCCGATCGCGCTCGCGGCATTGTCGCCGGCGCCGCCGGCGATCACGACATTCTTTGCCATGCGCCAGCGTTGCGCGTAATCCGGCGCAAGCGTCGCGCTGACGTCGCTGCCCTCAACCAGGCGTGGCATGTGATGGAGATCGAGCCCGGTGGCATGCAGCAGCAGGGGCGACCAGCGGCGCAGACCGACGTCGAGCCACAGCGTACCGGCCGCGTCCGACATGTCCTCGATCATCTCGCCGGTCAGGCGATAGCGGACATAGGCCTTCGGCAGCAGCACCTTCGCGACGCGCGCGAAGATTTTCGGCTCGTGCCTGGCGACCCAGAGCAGCTTCGGCGCGGTGAAGCCGGGCATGGCCAGGTTGCCGGCGATCGTGTGCAGCGACGGGCAGCGCCGCTCCAGCGCGACGCATTCTGCGTGCGAACGGCCGTCGTTCCAGAGGATCGCGGGACGCAGCGGACGTCCATCATCGTCCAGCAGCGTCGCGCCGTGCATCTGGCCGGATAGCCCGATGCCGCGCACCCGCGCGACCTCGCGCGGATGGCGGGCGGCAAGATCGTCGACCGCGCCGACCGCCGCATCGACCCAGCCATCGGGATCCTGCTCGGACCACAGCGGCGCGGGATGCGACAGCGCAAGCTCGCGCGCCGCCGTCGCGACAACCGCGCCGGCTTCGCTCACGAGCACCGCTTTCACACCTGATGTGCCGATGTCGATTCCGAGATACACGCCGTCCTCCCTTTCGCCTGTTGCGGTGCGCGAACTCAAGGTCGCCTTATCCGCAACGGGTCGTTTTGAATCCACCTGCCGCTAAGGCAGATTGTCTCGCATCACGATGTCGATCCTGATCTTCTCCTGTTCGCGCAAGATCGGCTCGCCACGGGCGAGCGCGAGCAGCACGCGCACGGCGGCGCGCGCTTCGTGTCCGGGGTTCTGCGAGATCGCGGCATGCATCACACCCTGCAGCAGCAGCCGGCGCGTCAGCGCGGTGACGTCGTGTCCGACGAACACCACCTGCCTGTCGCGGCCGGCATCGCTCAAGGCCTTCTCATTCAACGCGTTGGCGACGCCTTGCGTGCCGGCGCCGACATTATAAAGGCCGACAATGTCAGCATGCCTGCCCAGCAGCCGCGCCAACAATTGTTCCGAACGCGCGTCCTCGTCGCGTCCTTCGAGCACCGGCAGCACACTGAGGCCGGGGAATTCCGACGCCATCACCTGGTTGAAGCCAAAAATGCGCTCGGCATGGTCGCGCAAGCCCTGCGAGCCCGCGACGATCGCAACCTTGCCGGACTTTTGTCCGACCAGCCGCCCCACCAGCGCACCGGCGGTGCGTCCCGCGGCAATGTTGTCGATGCCGACATAATGGTGCCGGCGCGACGACGGCACGTCCGAGACCAGCGTCACGACCTTGGCGCCGGCATCGACGAGATCGTCGATGGCGGCGCGGACGCCGGGATGGTCCAGCGCCACCACGGCGATGCCGTCGTAATCGTCCGAGAGCCCTTCCAGGGAAGCGGCGAGCACGGACGGATCGAACACGTCGGTTGCGACCGTCTCGACGCCGAGGCGACGGGACGACAGCCAGCCCGACATCTCACCGAGATAATCCTGGATCTGCTGCATGAACGGGTTCGGCCCCGACGGCATCACGAAAGCGAAACGGCGGGCGCGGCCGCGGGCGAGCTCGGCGGCGGCCACGTGGGGCTGGAACGAATTGCGCTCGATCGCCTCTTTGACGCGCCGGACCGTGTCCGGCCGCACGCCCGGGCGATTGTGCAGGACGCGGTCCACCGTCGCGAGGCTGACGCCGGCCTGGCGGGCGATGTCCTTCAGCGTCAGCGCGGTCGTGGTGAGCGTCTCGGCCATGGCTGAAGGCTAGCAGAGGTGTTTTGAGGTACGCAACTCATTTTGAGGGGCGGCAGGCATTTTCCCGCAGCTGAGTCCAGGAACAGCCGCTTCCGTCCGCCGTTGCTGCCCCGTGCGTAACGATATCACCCATGATCCCGGCGAGGGATTGAGCCCGACGCTCGAGCGCAACATCCAGGCCCTGGTCGAGCGCCGCCGCCGCGAGCAGCGCGGTGCCAGGGGTCAAGAAAAGCTTGCCGATGCGATCACGGCGTTCACCGGCAGCATGGCCTTCGTCTACCTCCATGTCGCGGTGTTCGGCTTCTGGATCATCGCCAATCTGCATTGGCTGCCGGGAATCCCGGCCTGGGACGAGAGCTTCGTGGTGCTCGCGATGATTGCTTCGGTCGAGGCGATCTTCCTGTCGACATTCGTGCTGATCTCGCAGAACCGCATGAGCGCAGCAGCGGACAAGCGCGCCGATCTCGATCTCCAGATCAGCCTGCTCGCCGAGCACGAATTGACCAAGGTTGCCCGCCTGCTCACGCAGATCGCCGAGCGGCTCGACGTCCAGCCCGACTCCAAGCGGGATCTGGAGGAGGCAAGCCGCGACATCGCACCCGAGCGCGTGCTCGACAGGATCGAGCAGACGCGCTCCTGAGCTAACGGCTCGCCGACAGATCCAGGGTCAGGAACAGGCTGTTGGGATCCTCGACATAGCCCTGGAACGGGCCGCAGAGGACAAAGCCATGCGCCTGGTAGAGCGCGTGCGCCGGCTTGAAATAGTCCCACGAGCCGGTTTCGAGGCTGAGCCGCACCATGCCGCGCGCGCGGGCTTCCGTGATGATGTGGCGGAGCATCTCACCGCCAAAGCCGCGCCGCCGCGTGGTCTGGAGCGTGTGCATCGACTTCACCTCGCCATGCGCTCCCGACAGCGACTTCAGCGCACCGGTGACGACCAGCGTGTCGCCGTCCCAGCCGGTCCAGAACGCGACTTCCGGGGCACGAAGCCCGGCGAGGTCAAGCGCATGGGCACTGCCCGGCGCGGTCTGTGCTCGCGCCTCCGTGACGTGATGGTCGAGCAGCGCGATGACGCGCGGATCAAAGGTGTCGCCGGTGCGGATCTGCATCGTCACGGTCTCACATCTTGCCGTAGGACGCGCCGCGGCGCGTGATGATGACGTAGCGCGCGTCCTGTCTGGTCTCGTTCTCGAAGATCACCGCGCGCATCACGTCGAAGTCGAGACAGTCGCCTTCGCGCAGGCGAACCGCCTTGGCGTCGATGTGCACGGCGATCGCGCCCTCCAGCATCAGCAGCTGCTGGGTGAAGGCGTTGCGCCCCCAGGGGCTGTACGGCACCCGCGCGCCGGCCGGCAAATCGACGACGATGACCTCGATGCCGCTCGCCGCGTCCGTCGGCGAGGCGTGCCGGCGGCGATAGCCACTGTCGGGATCGCGCCAGTGCGGCTGGTCGGCGAGCCGCACCAGCCGCTCCGGCGGCTTCTCGGCGAGCGCGACGACGTCGCTGAGCGACACGTCGAGCGCGGCACAGAGCTTGTTGAGCAGCGACGCCGTCGCACTGCTCTGCGCCCGCTCCACCCGCCCGATCATGGCCCGGCTGACGCCGGAGCGCGCCGCCAGCTCATTCAGCGTCATGCCGGCTTGCGTCCGCACCGTCTTCAAGCGACGACCGATCGCGCGATCGAGCTTTTGCTGGTCCATAGCCCCTATCCGAGCGCTGTTTCGGCAGCCGCATTTGCTTGGGAGAGAGCCTAGCGCGGGAAACAGCGAATGCCGGGAATGAGATGCCAATATATTGGAATTTCGGCGCGCGCGAATGCATCCTCGGCGCAAAATCCGTTCATCGTCCTCGGGATTCGACCGTCGCACTCGCCCAACGACAGGCGCTTGCGAGCCTGGCGCGGACGGAATCGACGCCGGCGAGCTCGAAGATGGCGCTGGTGTTGCGCCCCGCACCGTCGGTAACGGAGATAGACGTCTTTCCGGCGCGCAATGCGCGTACCAATTGGACCGGATCCTCCGGCATGGACGCCGTGCGACCGTCAGATGCCAATCGCCAACGCATTGGCCGCGCCGTGGCCTGGTCGGGAGAGATCGCGACGTCGACTTCCCCTCCGCGCAACGCGCGCCAGAGGCCATTGGAGCCGAGGGACAGCTCGGTCCGCTGGTTACGGCAACGTAGCACGAGCATTTCTGGTGCATTGGCCGTCACCGGCGCAAGCGCATACAATTTGGCGACAAAGAGCGGCGAGAAGTCCCTTGGAGACGTGGTCTCGCTGATCAACCAGCCCTCGGCGATTGACAGTCCCGCGATTGCGTCGTCCCGATTGGCCGGCGTCATCGCCGGCGCCGGTTCAGCTTCGGGTGGCAACGGTTGCATACCGGCGTGCGGTTTGGAGGGGATATCGTCGGGTTGTCGGACCTCGTCTTTGTTGGCGAACAGGCTGTCGAGGCACCGTTTCTCCGCGCTGTGTGCCTTCAGCCTGCATCCGAGACGCAGCGCGGTGTCGATGCCCGCCTGATCGCAGGCAGCTTCCGCTGCACGCGTCTGGGCAAAGCACTGGTCCAGACCCCTAAGCGTGCTGGAGGCGGATTGACCATGGGCTTCCGCGATCTCAAGGCTGGCGAACAGGACGGCGGCGAGCCGTCTCATGGACGTCCCGTCCGATTGGACATTTGGGACTCCTGCCAGTTCTCAGCCGCCTTGAGGCGCTGCAGTCCGGGAACGCCCGCACCGGGATTGGCCTCCTTCCACTTCGGATCGAAGCCGGACGCGCGCAGCTGATCGAGCCTGCTGAACAGTTCATTCACGAAAGCGGTGACCCTGTCATGGCGTGGGGTACCCGGATTCCAGTTATAGGCGACCAGCACCGTCGGCACCGCGATCGTCTCGATATCCCGCCCTGCTTGCACCAAAGCAGGATAGTCGGCCGACGTCAGAGAGGCCGGCACATAATAGTCCGCCAGCTTGGCACCCCAGGGGACCGGCAGGAACTTGAAGCCGTCGTCCCATTTGCGCTTGACGAACGCGTCCACCGGCTTCGACGTGACGAAAACCACAGCCGCCATCTCGCCTTTGCGCATCTGCTCCAGCGCGGCCGGGTGAGGCACGAAGGCCTTCTCCACCTCGATGCCGAGACGACTGAAGATGAGTGGACCCGAATAGGCGGCGGCCGTGCCCTGCGTGTTGAAGTTCACCTTCTTGCCCGCGAGGTCGGCGAGCGAATTGATCTCGGGACGCACGAAGACATGCAGCTCCGACGGGAACAGGTTCATCACATGCACGATGCGCTTTCCGATCTCGGGCACCTGCGCGCGATACTCGTCGAGCGAATCGCTGTTGATGATCGCGATGTCGATCCCCTTCAGATAGAGCACATCGTTGACATTCTCGGTCGGTCCGCGCGTCACCACCGGAAGCACGTGCACCTTTCCGCTCTCGTTGACCACGCGCGAGATCTCGGTCGCGAAGCGGAGTGGTGCGCCTTCAAGGAGCCCGGCGGCTAATCCGACCGTGCCTGCATTGATGCGATCTCTCACGTCCTCTTCGGCCGTCCGCTGTTGAGTGGCCCGCACCGACCGGTTCCCTCGCGCGGGCGCAGACGCGACCGGTTCCGTCGTCTGTTTGGCAGCGCCGGGCCTGGTGGCAGTTTGGGCGGAAGCGGGCAACGCGAGCAGCGACACAGCCAGCACGAACAGCAGCTTGCGCATCATCCCGGCCTCCCCTTGTTGGTTCCTGTCTACGGCCGGACGTAGCTCCAGCCCTTTTCCTGCAGCTCCATCATGCGCACGACACCCGAGGCAACCATGGAAGCCTCCGGCAGCAGCTCGAGCGGCTTGCCTTCCTTCTTTTCCATCCCCTCCCGGGTGACGCCGCATGCGGCGAAGCGAACCTTGTTCGGGAAGGCGAGGTCCGTCATGGCGTGAATGCGATCGGCGACCGGCGTCGTGTCCTTGCGCAGCATGTGCAATCCAGGACCGAACGCCACGATCTCGACGTCGGCCTCTTCGCCCTTCTTGCGGTAATAGTCGAGCACGTTGGTGGCGTTGTTGAGCGCGAGATTCATCACGGCGGCATCGTTCTGGTTGACCTGGATCACGAGCCTGTGCGGCGCCGGCTTGACCGGGTGCACGGCTGCTTGCTTCCGCGGGATCATGGCGTGGGCAGAACTCGCAGAGGCCGGCTGCTGTTGCACCGAGCTCATGGCGTACACCGAGCCGATTGCGAGTGTCGCGAGCACAGCTGCGGCGATATGGATTCGTACATCAGGCATGGACCATCTCCGTCTGCGATTTGCGCTCGACACGGAGTGCAACTCGCTTCATCCGGACCAGGCCCTCAGTGAGGCCGCAGGTGTTGCGCACTGGACTTGCGTTGGGGGTGACCCGGACCGGGAAACATGAACTCCCGGCCCGCCCTTCGACAGCCTGCAGTTCGTGCTAAGCGCAATGGATTAAGCGCAGCGAGCGTCAGCTCAACGTGCCGTTGCGCCCGGGCGGATCGCCAAGAGAGACTTCGAGTCAGTGCGACTGTGCTGCGGCCAAGGCTTTGGAGCGGGCGAAGGGAATCGAACCCTCGTATGCAGCTTGGGAAGCTGCCGTTCTACCATTGAACTACGCCCGCGGATGCGCAGCCTGCGCCCGCTCTGATTAGCCGAGACGGCGCATCTCGCCAAGCGCTTTGGCGCAGCCCGCCCGACCCTTCTTGAGTTTCCGGCAAGATTTTGGGTGCGCCGGATTGTGGCGGTGTTATGATTGCCTGTCTGGGGAGACGTGCACTGAGTGGGGCGTGTGCATGGTGGGGCGTGGCTACGCGATATTCGACACGACCATAGGGCGCTGCGGCATCATCTGGAGCGGCACCGGTATCGTCGCCGTGCAATTGCCGGAGGCGCGGGAGATCGACACCCGCCGCCGGATTTTCCAGGTCCATCCCGAGGCGCGCGAGCAGCCGCCTTCCGCGAACGCCGCGTTCGCGATCGAGGGCATCGTGGGCTTGCTGCAAGGCAGCGATGCTGATTTTTCCGAGGTCAGCCTGGACGCGAGCGGGGTGCCCGGTTTCAACCGGCGGGTCTATGAAGCCGCCTGCGCCATCCCGCGCGGGGAGACGCGGACCTATCACGAGATCGCCAAGGCGCTGGGCGCCTCCGGCGCCGCGCATTCTGTGGCCCAGGCGATCGCGAAAAATCCCTACATGCTGATCGTGCCCTGCCACCGGGTGCTGGAGGCCGGCAATTACACCGACCGGCTCTCGCCCTATGGCGGGGTGATCTCCAAGCGGCGGCTGCTGTCGCTGGAGGGCGCCCATCCAATCGCCAGCAAGACGCTGTTCGACGTGCTGCTGCCCGTTGCCCCTCCGAGACCCTCCACCTAGATAGGTGGCATGGACGCAACCACGCTGCTGACCACTCCCTCGATGACCGTCTCCGAGTTTCGCTGCGACGCGGGACCGGACGACAGCCCGTTTGCGGAGTGTCGCACCGGCCATTCCATTGCCTATGTCCGCGCGGGCAGCTTTGGCTGTCATTGCCGCGCCGGCTTCTTCGATCTGGTCGCGGGATCGATGCTGGTCGGCGCGCCGGGCGAGGAATACACCTGCACGCATGAGCATGTCGCCGGCGACATCTGCCTGTCCTTTTTCCTCAACGAGGATCTGGTCGACGCGCTCGGCGGCCGGCGCGACGTCTGGCAGGTCGGCGCGACGCCGCCGCTGCCCGAGCTGATGGTGCTGGGCGAGCTCGCCCAGACGGCGGCAGATGGCAACAGCGACCTCGGTCTCGACGAGGTGGGTCAGATCCTCGCCGGCCGTTTCGTCGATGTCGTCTCGGGCAAGGCGCGCAAGCCGACGACGCCGACCGCGCGCGACCGCCGCCGCGCCGTGGAAGCCGCGCTGTGGATCGACGCCAATTCGCATGCCGAGGTCGACCTCGAACAGGCCGCGCGGCAGGCAGGCCTCAGCCCTTTCCACTTCCTGCGGCTGTTCTCCGCCGTGCTCGGCGTCACGCCGCACCAATATTTGGTGCGCTCGCGGCTGCGGCATGCGGCGCGGCTGCTGACCGACGACGACATCGCAGTCACCGACATCGCCTATGACGTCGGCTTCGGCGATCTCTCCAACTTCGTCCGCACCTTCCACCGCGCCGCCGGCGTATCGCCGACCAAGTTCCGTCAGGCATCGAAGGGGGAGCGCAAGATTCTCCAAGAGCAACTTGCCCTCAACTGACTAGGTTCGTCTCCGGCGCGCGCCGATTGCGGCGCGCTTTGGCAATGGAGACGACCATGTACGACCATATCGGATTGCGCGTTGCCGACCTCGACGCCGCCACGCGCTTCTACACCGCGGTGCTGGCGCCGCTCGGTTATGTCCTGTGCTCGAGCGGTGACGGTTATGCCGGCTTCGGGCCGAAGGGCGAACCCGGGCTATGGCTGCACCTGAACAAGGGGCGCAAGGCCGACGGCGCGCATATCGCGTTTCGCGCCGGCGATCATGACGCGGTGAAGGCATTCCATAGCGAGGGCTTGAAGAGCGGCGGCCGCGACAATGGCGGCGCCGGCCCGCGCAAGGATTACAGCCCGACTTACTACGCGGCGTTTTTGATCGATCCCGATGGCAACAATGTCGAGGCGGTTTGCACGTGAGTGCGGCAGCCCTCACTACACACACGCTGTCATGCCCCGGCTTGACCGGGGCATCCAGTACGCCGCAATTTCCCGATTCGATCACAGCGGCCTCTGGAATGCTGGATCGCCCGATCAAGTCGGGCGATGACAGCTGAGACGCCGGTACTATCGCTCCCCTCTCTACATCAATGGACTCAACCAGGATTCAACAATGGCCTCCATCCACAACGACATTCCCCTGCCCGCCCCGGCGCGCGACGTCTGGGATGCGGTGCGCGATTTCGGCGCGCTGCATCGGCGGCTGGCGCCGGGCTTCGTCATGGCCTGCACGCTCGACGGCGACGCGCGCGTCGTCACCTTCGCCAACGGATCGGTGGCGCGCGAGGTGCTGGTCGATTGCGACGACGCGCGGCAGCGGCTGGTCTACGCGATCAACAACGAGCGGCTGAAGCATTACAGCGCCTCGGTGCAGGTGATTGCCGAGGGCGAGGCGAGATGCCGCCTGCTCTGGATCATCGACATGCTGCCGAACGAGCTCGCGCCCTATGTGCAGGGACAGACCAAGGACGCCGTCGCCGCCATACACCGAGCGTTTCCGGCCGCGGCTGCGTGATCTTTCTCACGGAGCCCAGCCCTCGTCCGCACTAACCATGGCGGCGTGCGTCCGGTTGGCTCCGCTCTCCCGGCGGCGCCCCGCACGCGAGGAGCAGGCCATGAGAGGTGCGGACAAGGTGATCTGCCAGGCGGCCGCCGTGCTGCTGATGTTTTCGATTTCGAGCGGACCGGCAAAGGCGCAGTTCCTCGGCGGCGGAGGTGCCGGCGGCGAGGACATGATGACCCAGATGGCGCCAATGCTGGAGATGATGAAGGCCAAGATGGGCAAGCGCCGCTTCGGCATGATGATGCAGACCATGGGCCCCATGATGAGCCGCATGATGGAGAATGGCGGTGGTGGTCTTGGTGGCATGATGGGCGGCGGCGGAATTGGCGGCCTCGGCGGCGGCAATCTCGGCGGCGGTTTCGGTGCGCCAAATTACGGCGGCTACGCGCCGATGGGCGCAGGCGGCACCATGCCGACTGGAATGGGCGGCATGGGTGGCGGCGAAATCATGGGCATGCTCGGCGGCGCCGGCGGCGGCGACATGATGGCGATGATTCCGCAACTGATGCGGCTCGCCAATGTCGGCGGCGGTGGCGGGCATCGCCGCCACAGGCGCCGCTAGTCCACGGCGGTCGACAGAGCCGGCCTGATCGCAGGTTTGGTTTGGCGCGGTCCCCAGCGCGTCAGCACCACGCTGGAGCACGAGAGCAGGCCGAGCACGACCATCGAGCTCGCCGCCAGCCAGAAGAAGTTTTGCGCGGTGGCATCATGCGTGGACAGCCACCAGCCGACCGCCGAAATGTAGATCAGCCGCGCGGTCTGCGCCAGCACCGGGCCGATCACCTTCGCAGCGCCCTGCGACGAGAAATACATCGTCGAGGCGAGGCCGATGAAGGCGTAGAATGGTGCCACCGTGGACAAATATTGATGGCTGGTGGCGCGCACGGTCGCGCTGTCGGTGAAGATGTTGACCCAGAGATCGGGGAAGATCGCAACCAGGCACGCCGGTGCACCGACGGCGACGAAGGCGCTCGCCGCCGCGATCCAGGCGATGCGCCGGGCGCGGGCGATGCGGCCGGCGCCGACCGCCATGCCGATCATCGGCACCGAGGCGATGCCGAACGAGAACGCGATCGAGGTCAGCAGGAATTCCAGCCGCGCACCGATGCCGTAGCCGGCGAGGATCGCGGTGCCGAATTTCGCAAGCATGTGGGTGAAGATCGAGATCGTCAGCACCGATTGCAGCGGCGAGAAGCAGGCGATGGCGCCGACCTTCAGGATGTCGAAAAACATCGCCCATTGGATGCGCAGGCCGCGCAGCTTCGGCGTCACGCGGGCGCGGCCGGAGAACAGGTACCAGCCCATCACGCCGATGTTCATGCAATAGGCGATCAGCGCGCCGGCGGCGACGCCGCGCATGCCGAATTGCGGCACCGGACCGAGCCCGAGCCCAAGCGTGCCGCCGAGCACGATCTGCCAGGCCGCAGAATTGAGGATCAACAGCGACGGCAGCTTCATGTTGCCGGTGCCGCGCAGGACCCCGGCCATGGTGTTGAGCAGCCAGGGCAGCACCGCGCCGCCGAAAAACACCTGGGTGTAGGCGATCGCATGCGTCAGCACGTCGCCGCGGCCGCCGAGCATCTCAAGCACCTTGGGTCCGAAGATCAGCATGCCCAGCATGAAGACCAGGCCGAAGCTGATGCCGATCAGCAGCGCATGTGCGGCGAGCGTCCCGGCACGCTCGCGATCGCCGGCGCCGAGTGCGCGCGCGATGGCGGAGGCCACCGCGCCGCCCATCGCACCGCCCGACATGGTCATGGTCAGGATCACTGTCGGAAACACCAGCGCCATCGCGGCCAGCGCTTCCACACCAAGACGTCCGATATAGGAGGTCTCCGCAATCACCGTGCAAGTGCCGGCGGAGAGCGCGACCACGTTGGGCCAAGCCAGCCCGAGCAGCGTGCGCAGGATCGGCCCGTCCATCAGCGCGCTCCTCACGGGGCGTGGTGGCGGCGGCAGCGGACGCTCTTGTTCATCGACCGGGATTTCGGCGATGTCGGACATGTCCTCTCCCGGGCGCGAGCACCAGTTGCGGCGCGGCAATGACTGGGTGTGCCAATGAATTTATTCGCGCAGAAGGCGCGAGGTTCAGCTTGTTAGCACGGCAATTGCCGATTCCTCCTGCGCCTGATGCAGGCGTGCCCTGCGGCAGCGCATTTCAGCCCGTGGAATTGCGACTCTCAGTCTCCGTGGGGCCATCCTTCGAGACGCCCGCTTCGCGGGCTCCTCAGGATGAGGTCTTGTTTCGCGGTGACATGTCGGACCCTCATGGTGAGGAGCCCTCGAAGCGGGCGTCTCGAACCACGAGGCCAACGCCCGCGCGGCATTACCCAATCGTCCAGAGCAATGGCGGACGGCCGCCATGCGTCGGGGACAGGTGCACGCCGATGTGCCGCCCGCATCCGGCCGCGAGCCCTTCGAACAACCCCGCCAGCACCTTGGCGCAAGCGGGGTGATTATCGGCGACGTCGTCCATCAACCTCCAACTCTTCTGACGGATTTCGAACGTGCCTTCGGATTGCGTCGTCTCACCCACATCGTCCTGCGCGACCAACAGTGCGTTGAGGAACGTCGCGAATTCGCTCGCGCCGCCGCGGCCCATCGACAGTGCTGCAGCGACCTCATCGAAATATTGCATCCCGATCAGCTTGCCGGTGAGATGCAGGAGATAGCCGGCATCCTCCGGACCGAACAGCTGCACCATCACTGGCGCTGCCGTGCGCACATATTCCATGGCGTAGTTGCGATAGGCTTTTTCCAGTCGCGGTCTTGGCCAGCTTGCGACCGGCAACGCCGGAGCCGCGGCTGCATCGAACAGCGGCGCTTCGAGGTGCCGCGCGAACACGAGGCGCTGGTCGAGTTCGAGCGGCTGGTCATATTGATAATAGTAGCCTTCGAGCCCATCCTGGCCGTCGACGCTCTGCTTGGTGCAGACGAACCCCAATCTGGTATCGCCGAGCGCCACGCCGTTGTTGGCGTGCCAGCCGCGCAGCATCGCGCGCGAGACTTCGCCCGGCACGCCGCAGATCGCAGTGCCTTTCCAGATCCAGCGCGGCGGGGGATAGCGGATCCAGGCTTTGCGATCGCTCTCATACATGTATTCGACGTGCACGCCGCCGATCCAGTTCGAGAGATAGTGATATTGCGCGGCCGCCACGGCGGGAGGCAGATGGCTCAGCCCGAGCTTCTCCAGCCCCGGCAGGAAGCGTTCCTGCTGCTGGCGGCGGAACACGCGGAAGACGAACTCCGCAGCATCTGCCGTGCCGCGACGCGTGACCACGGTGAGGATCAGGCCGGTGAAATAGGCGTGATAGAGATCGGCAACCGCGCGCCAGCGTTTCCATAGAGCTTCCTGCGTGGAGTCTGATGCGGCGGTCATGTTCGCTCCCGATCGTTGTTTTGATCGAGTGTGTCACTGCAGCCGGTGACGGACAAGCTGAGCCGCACGCAGGGCGCCCTGCACGCCGGCTCGCCAATTCCGCATCACGAATTTTGCGCAGGCTTAATTTTGCACAGCTTTGGCGGCACGCTCGCGCTCGACGCGCTCGGTGACGTCGCGTGCCATCGCCACCGATCCCTGCACAACTCCAGCGGCGTCTCGCACCAGCGCGAAGGTCATCTCGATGTAGAGCTTGCGTCCGTCCTTGTGCAGCGCGCGGGTCAGTGTCGGCTTGCCCGCAAGCTTCATCGCGCCGCTGGCAAGCGCGGCCTCGAAACCCTTCCAGTGCGCGGCGCGCAGATGTTCGGGAATGATCAGGTCGAGATTCTGGCCCAACGCTTCGTCCGCGGAGAAGCCGAACAGTGCGGACGATGCGCGATTCCAGCGCATGATCGTGCCGGAGCGATCCGAATAGATCAGCGCATCGGCGACGTCGTCGAGGATGTTTGCGTCGAGTTCGGATGAATTGGTCATGTCAGCACCTTGTAGCCCGGATGGAGCGCAGCGTAATCCGGGATCGCGCCACAAGTGAGACTTTCCCGGATGACGCTTGCGCTCCATCCGGGCTACGGATGATGGCTAAACCCGGAAATGCTTGCTCAGCTTCAGGCCCTGGGCCTGGTAATTCGAGCCGATGCGCTGGCCGTACATGGCGTCGGGGCGGGCCAGCATCTTCTCGTAGACGAGGCGGCCGACGATCTGGCCGTGTTCGAGGATGAACGGCACCTCGCGCGAGCGCACTTCGAGCACGGCGCGCGACCCCAGCCCGCCGGCGCCGGCATAGCCGAAGCCGGGATCGAAGAATCCGGCATAATGCACACGGAACTCGCCGACCAGCGGATCGAACGGCACCATCTCCGCGGCGTAATCGGGCGGCACCTGCACCGCCTCTTTCGACGCGAGGATATAGAACTCGCCGGGATCGAGGATCAGGCTGCCGTCGGGACGGGCCGAGATCGGCTCCCAGAAGTCCTCGACGGAATAGCCGGCGCGGCGATCGACGTCGATCACGCCGGTGTGGCGCTTGGCGCGATAGCCGACGAAGCCGCCGCTCTTCTCGCCGGAGAGATCAACAGAGACGGCGACGCCGCCGGTGAGATCGGCATCGTCGACATCGACGAGACGCTCGGTCGCATGCAGCGCCTCGAGGTCGTCGATGTTGAGGATGGCATCGCCGGTGCGGAAGCGCACCTGGCTCAGGCGCGAGCCCTCGCTGACCAGCACCGGGAACGTCTTCGGGCTGATCTCGGCATAGAGCGGCCCATGATAGCCGGCACCGATCATGTCGAAGCGGCGGGTGCCGTCGGCGATCACGCGGGTGAAAACGTCGAGCCGGCCGGTCGAGCTTTTCGGGTTGGCGGCCGCGACGATCTCCGGCGGCAGCGCGAGGCTTTCCAGCAGCGGCACGATGTAGACGCAGTTGGTCTCCAGCACCGCGCCGTCGGCGAGGCTGAACTCGTGCAGCTTCAACTCGTCGATGCGCTCGGCGACGGTGGCACCGGGACCGGGCAGGAAGCTGGCGCGAACGCGATAGGCGATGTCGCCGAGGCGGAGGTCGAGGCTCGCCGGCTGGATCTGGCTTTCGACGAAGTCGTAAGCGGGCAGGATGAGACCGCCCTCCGCCATCGCCGCGATCATGCGGTCGGGCAGGATACCATTGGCGTCGGCGGCAACCGTGAACGTCAACCGGGGGTCCTCATCAGGGATCAAACACATCCCGACATGCGGGAAATATGAGCGTTTTACGGCTATCCGATGGACGTCTTGACGGAAAGGGCATTGCGGAATATGAGCATGACTTATCCCGTGGTGATTTGAGCCGGCCGGCTTGCAGCCACGTTAAATAAGTCGCTAAACAGGCCGGGGACCTCTGTGATCCCGGCCCGTGGAAATATTCCAGGCCGGTTTTTTTGTGACCATTTCCGATGGTCACTTCAGGAGGTCCTATGTCGAAGTCCCCGGCGCCCACCGCGTCCTACCGTCCCGAAACCCGCCTGGTCCATTCCGGCACCCTGCGCTCGCAATATGGCGAGACGTCGGAGTCGCTGTTCCTGACTCAAGGCTACGTCTACAACAGCGCCGAGGAGTGCGAGGCGCGGTTCAAGGGCGAGGATCCCGGCTTCATCTATTCACGCTACTCCAACCCGACCATCTCGATGTTCGAGCGGCGCATGATCGAGCTCGAAGGCGCCGAAGCGGCGCGTTCGGCCGCGACCGGCATGGCCGCGGTGACGACTGCGATCCTGGCGCCGCTGAAGGCCGGCGATCACGTCGTGGCCTCGCGCGCGCTGTTCGGCTCTTGTCTCTACGTCGTGCAGGATTTGCTGCCGCGCTACGGCATCGAGACCACGCTGGTCGACGGCCTCGATCTCGACCAGTGGCAGCGCGCCATGAAGCCGAACACCAAGACGTTTTTCCTGGAGAGCCCGACCAATCCGACGCTGGATGTACTCGACATTCCCGGCATCGCCGAGATCGCGCACAGCGGCGGCGCGCGGCTCGTCGTGGACAACGTGTTCGCCACTCCGATCTGGCAGAGCCCGCTCGCGCTCGGCGCCGACGTCGTCGTCTATTCCGCGACCAAGCACATCGACGGCCAGGGCCGCTGTCTCGGCGGCATCATCCTGTCCTCGGAAGCGTTCATCGCCGAGCACATCCACAATTTCATGCGCCAGACCGGCCCGTCGATCTCGCCGTTCAACGCCTGGGTCCTGCTCAAGGGCCTGGAGACGCTCGCCGTGCGCGTGCGCGCGCAGACCGAAACGGCGGCGCGCATTGCGGACGTTCTGGCGAGCCATCCGAAGATTTCGCGGCTGGTGTTTCCCGGCCGCGCCGATCATCCGCAGGCGGCATTGGTGAAGAAGCAGATGCGCGGCGGCTCGACGCTGGTCGGCCTCGAGGTCAAAGGCGGCAAGCAGGCGGCGTTCCGCGTGCTCAACGAGCTCAAGCTCGCCAAGATCTCGAACAATCTCGGCGACGCCAAGAGCCTCGTCACGCATCCGGCCACCACGACGCATCAGCGTTTGAAGCCGGAGGACCGCGCCGCGCTCGGCATCAGCGAGGGCTTCATCCGCTTCTCTGCAGGCCTCGAGCACGCGGACGATCTGATCGAGGATCTGACCGCGGCGCTGGAGAAGGCGTGAGTTATTGTCGTCCCGGCCTAGTGCGCAATTGCGCACTAGGCCGGGACGACAGGTCACATCGGCCGATAGGTCCGCACGTCCGCGGGCACGTTGACGCCGAGTTTGATCTGGCCGACGGAACGGATGATGTCGTCGCCGAGGAGCTGGGCGAAGCAGGCATAGCCCCAATCGTTCATGTGCAGTCCGTCGGCGATCACGAAACTCTCGACCGGAAGCGATTGCTTCTCGTGCCAATCGCGCATCACCTCGAAGCGCGGGAAGATGCCGACGTGACGGAGCTCGGCGACCTTGCCGAGCAGCTTCACCATCTTGCCGGCGCTGTCCGCGCGCTGGTTGACGGCCGGCGAATATTGCGGATCGACCAGCACGACGTCCGTGCCGCCGGCAGCCTGGATGCGGCTGATGCCGTCCTCGACCAGTTTGGCGGTATCGCCGGGATCGAGATTGCGCAGCACGGCATTGGTGCCGACCTGCCAGATCACCAGATCCGGATGCACGTCAATCACCTCTTTCTGGAGGCGCTTCATCATCTCGGGCGCGTCCTCGCCGCCGACGCCGGCATTGACGACGGTGATGTCGGCGGTCGGATAGTGCCGGTGCAGCTGCGCAGCAAGGCGATTGGGATAGTTGAACTCCGGCGAGCTCGCGCCGAATCCCGCGGTCGAGGACGAGCCGAAGGCGACGATGACGACGGGCTGGCCGGCGACGAGCTTGCCCGCGACATGCGGCAGCGAGCCCATCGCCTTCGAGCCGCCCTTCGGCGACAGGCAGGGCACGCGGCTGAAGACGTCGCCGGCGGATTTCGCAACCTGCTTCACCTTGTCGATGGCGCGCGCCGTGATGCCGCGCTGATCGGGGGACGTCGCGGCGATGGTGGTCTGGGACGGTGAAGCGAGAGCCGGATCAGCCGACTGCTGCGGGGCCGGCGTTGCCTGTGCGGCCTGCGTCTGCGCGTGCGACTGCGAGGCCGGACTCAGCACCAGCAGCAGCGCTGCTGCGGGCACAGCCAGCCATGCCGTCAGGCAAAAAGGGCGGAGAGAACTCATTAACGCTAGACCTCAATTTTGCTGCTGGGCCGGCTCCAGATGCGCAGCGTCGATCACGAACTGTGCCAACGCCCGGCCGAGGCAATCATGGACCTGTTTCGCCAGCTCAGGCCCGCGCGACGGGCTGAACAGGTCGAACTGCCCCTGATCATTCCACTGCCGCATGATCGCGAACCGATCGAACAGCGGAATATCGTGCTCCTGCGCCACCACCCGCATATTGTCGAGGTATGGCGGCACCGAGATCATGGTTTCGGTACGCGGACTGTACTGCAAGTTCATCAAGACGACGTCAGCCCCTGCCTTTTGCAACGCAACAACCCCTTCGGTCACCGCGCCACGAAAATCATCGGGATCGATGGCTCGGATAGCATCGACGGTCCCGGTCTGCCAGATGACCAAAGTAGGCGTCTTTGCTTCCATCAGCTTAACGAAGCTGGCGGCCGCCTCCTCGGCCGTCTTCTTGCTCTGTATTTCTACGGAGACATGCACCGTCTCCGTCGGCGGCAGCTTGTCCTTCAGGATGGCCTGCATCCGCGCCGGATAAGAGGCGTCCTCGGAAGCCGGAATCGTGGTCGAGCGACTGCCGATGACCAGGATTTCGAGCGGCTTGCCGGCCTTCACGGCATCGGCGACCTTGGGAAGCTGGCTTTCGCTGGTGAGCAGATAGGAGGGCACTTCACAGGCTGCGGGCGCGGCTGAAGCAGCCGGCGCAGCATCGTCCGCGCGCGCCGGAGGCGCGGCGAGACCACCGCACAGCAGGATCAGGCTCAGGAAAACCTTCGCCTTCATCAGCCCCCTCCCGCCATATCGGCGCTGCCGACGGCGCTTTTGGTTTTCGAACCGCTCTTGTCAGCCACCCGCTTGTACCACGAAATCAGCCAAGCCATGGCCCACATGATCAGGATTCCGGAGAGACTAATTAGCGCATGCATGACCGGGCCGCCCGAGACCTCGGCCAGGATGAAATGGCCGGCAAAGGCGAGGAAGACGCCGAGACAGAATATCTCCAGGGAATGCGAGCCGCACAGGATCAGCGGCCGCAGCCAGGGCGATTTCAGGCCCGGCCAGTCACGCGGCAGGACGCGCACGGTGAGCGCGGCCAGCGCCAGGAAATGCGTGAAGCGCAGCACGTCAAGGTCGGCCTTGTCGATCGGATACATCCACTGCTCGAGCCGCTTCGGCATGAAGTGGGAGAGCTGCGGCACATACCAGGTCAGCGTCACGTAGAATGCGGCGACCAGATAGACGATCGCGATCCACATCGTCACCCGCGAAGCCAGAATGTGCGACATGCGCCGCGCACCCCCGAGCGCGCACCATGCCCCGAACACAAACAGCAATTGCCAGGCGAAGGGATTGAAGGCCCAGAAGCCGTTCGGATAGGCCGACAGATAGAGGTCGTATTCCCAAGTCACCGCGTAGAGCGCGACCGAGAGGCCGAGCGTCACGTCGGGCCGCCATTTCATCAGCCACAGGATCAAGGGCAGCGCCAGCATCAGCACGATGTAGAGCGGCAGCACGTCCATGTTGACCGGACGGAAGCGCAGCAGCAGCGCCTGCACGATCGTGACGTCGGGCTGCTTGAGGAAATCCATGATGCCCATCTCTTCGGTGTAGAGCGGGTTCTCGAACCGGGTCGCGACGTAGGAGATTTCGGCAAGGAAGATCGTGAACAGGAAGACGTGGGCGACATAGATCTGCCAGACGCGCCGCAGGATGCGCGCGGTGGCGACGACGATGCCGGACTCCAGCATCGCCCGACCGTAGACGAAGGCGGCGGTATAGCCGGAGATGAAGATGAAGATCTCGGTGGCGTCGCTGAAGCCGTAATTGCGGATCGTGAACCAGGTCAGAAGGCTCGGCGGCAAATGGTCGATGAAGATCAGCCACAGCGCGAGGCCGCGGAACAGGTCGAGCCGGAGCTCGCGCTCGCCGATGGCGGGCAGCGAAATGGCCGGCGCGGCCGCGCGCCGCTTTGCCCCCGCGGACTTGACCTCCACAGGCTTGGCGGTTCCCGCGATCGTCGATCCCGTCACTTGGTCGGCAATGGTCATCGGGGGCCTAAAAACCCTTCCGCAAATCGCGACGTGGCAAGGAGTGTACCGGTTCGGCCGTCATCTCGCAAAGCGGCCGGATCACATGCAAGTACATTTGCAAGTCCATTTGGACGTGTACTTCCCTGCGAAATCTGGCGGGACGATGTCGCCAAGGCCGCCTCCGGCGTTTGGTTCCCGGGCGGTTTTCGGTATGATGGCAATCATGTACCGCGCCGTGACCCGCCAGATCGAAGTGACCGTCGAGCCGAACTTTGTTCCGGAGCAGTCGTCGGCTGACCGCTCCCGTTATTTCTGGGCCTACACCATCGTCATCACCAATTCCGGCGACGAGACCGTGCAGCTCAAGACGCGGCACTGGATCATCACCGACGCCACCGGCCGGCAGCAGGAGGTGAAGGGCGAGGGTGTCGTCGGCGAGCAGCCGACGCTCGCCCCCGGCGAACGCTTCGAATATACCTCCGGCGTACCGCTCACGACCGCCTCGGGCTTCATGACCGGCCGCTACCAGATGGTCAGTGCCACCGGCGAGCGCTTCGAGATCGACGTGCCGACGTTCTCGCTGGACAGCCCGGATAACAAGAGGGTGCTGAATTAGCGCTGGAAATGGTGGGCGCGCTTCGCTTTGCCCACCCTACGGCACCGCGCTACGCGTCCTGGACGCCCGCCTCGTCCGGTGTGAACTCGTACACCGATGAGCAGAACTCGCAGGTCACGACGACCTTGTCGTCCTTGACCATCGCGGCACGGTCGTCGGACGAAAAGCTCTTCAGCATCGATGCGACCGCATCGCGCGAGCAGGAGCATTGCGCTTTCAAGGGCAGCGGATTGAACACGCGCACGCCGCGCTCGTGGAAAAGACGGTAGAGCAGCCGCTCGCCGGACAGCTCGGGATCGATCAGCTCGACGTCTTCGACGGTTTCGATCAGCGAGCGCGCCTCGACCCAGGCATCGTCTTCAGCGACGGCATGGACCTCGACGCCTTCGGGCGCATCGCCGGGATGCAGATCGGCCTGCCGCGCGCGCTCGGGCGCCTTCGGCAGGAACTGCATCAGCATGCCGCCGGCTCGCCAGCGATGCTTGCCACCGTCGTTCGAACGCCACTCCTCGCCGACGGCGAGACGCACGCGCGTCGGGATCTGCTCGGAGCGCAGGAAATATTCGTGAGCGGCGTCTTCGAGGCTGCCGCCGTCGAGCGCGACCAGGCCCTGGTAGCGGCTCATGTCGGGGCCCTGGTCGATGGTCATGGCGAGATGACCGTGACCCAGCAGCGCGCCGGAATCTTTTGCATCCCCGAGGCGCGCGGCGTCGTAGCGCGCATAGGCGCGCAGGCGATCCGGCGCCTGATAGTCCACGACGAGGAATGACACCGGACCGTCGGTCTGGGCCTGCAGGATGAAGCGGCCTTCGAACTTCAGCGACGAGCCGAGCAGCGTGGTCAGCACGATGGCCTCGCCGAGCAGCTTGCCGACCGGCGCCGGATAATCGTGCTTGGTCAGGATCTCGTCGAGCGCCGGACCAAGCCGCACCAGCCGACCGCGCACGTCGAGCGCGTCAACCTCGTAGGGCAGCACGGCGTCATCGACGGGAACCGCGGATGGCGCGCGAACCGGGCCTTCGGGCCCGGTTTTCATGTCAGGGGATTGGGAAACCATGGCGCTTTATCTGGGGTCGGAAGGCGGAATTGGAAGGGGGTTGGGGAACTGTACGAAGCAACCTCAACCTCGGTGTCGTCCCGGACAAGCGCTAGCGCAGATCCGGGACCCATAACCACAGGATTACGCTACTCCGCGAGATGACAACTCCGAATCCTCGCCAAACGACTTCCTGTGGTTATGGGTCCCGGATCGGCGCTCCGTTCTGGACAACGCTGCGCGTTGCCAGAAGCTGCGCTTGTCCGGGACGACGATCATATGTGAGGTGGCCGCCGGGATTCCAGCGAGATCACTTCACCGCGTCGAAGCACCAGGCCAGAATGCCCTTCTGCGCGTGCAGGCGGTTTTCGGCCTCGTCGAACACGACGGATTGCGGACCGTCGATCACCTCGTCGGTGACCTCCTCGCCGCGATGGGCGGGCAGGCAGTGCATGAACAGCGCATCGGGCTTGGCCAGCGACATCAGCTGGGCATTGACCTGATAAGGCTTGAGCACGTTATGGCGGTGCTCGCCTTCCTTGTCGCCCATCGACACCCAGGTGTCGGTCACGACACAATCGGCGCCGCGCACGGCGGCTTCGGCATCCGTGCCGAGCATGATCGGCGCGCCGGTCGCCTTGATGAAGTCGCGCATCGCCTTTTTCGGCGCGAGCTCCGGAGGCGTCGCGACATTGAGCTGGAACTTGAAGCGCTCGGCGGCGTGCGCCCAGGACGCCAGCACGTTGTTGTCGTCGCCGGTCCAGGCCACCGTCTTGCCCTCGATCGGGCCGCGATGTTCCTCGTACGTCATGAGGTCGGCCATCACCTGGCAGGGATGCGAGCGCCGCGTCAGGCCGTTGATGACCGGAACGGTGGCGTTCGCCGCAAGCTCAAGCAGGGCATCGTGGTTGAGGATGCGGATCATGATGGCGTCGACATAGCGCGACAGCACGCGCGCGGTGTCGGCGATGGTCTCGCCGCGGCCGAGCTGCATCTCGGCGCCCGTGAGCATGATGGGCTCGCCGCCGAGCTGGCGCATGGCGACGTCGAAAGACACCCGCGTCCGCGTCGAGGGGCGCTCGAAGATCATCGCCAGCGTCTTGCCTTCGAGCGGCCTGACCGGCTGATGCGCCTTCTGCTTCGCCTTCATCGCGGAGGACGCGGCCAGCATGCGCTTGAGCTCCGACAGCGGCAGCTCGTTGATATCGAGGAAGTGCTTCGGTGTTTTCTTGGGTGCTTTATCGGGCGACTTGCTCATCAGCTTGCCGCCCGCTTGTTGCCGGACAACGCAGTGCAGGCGCGCTCGAGCCGCATGACGCTGTCCTCGATCTCGGCTTCGGTGACGATCAAAGGCGGCAGGAAACGCACGACATTGTCGCCGGCGCCGACGGTGAGCAGCTTCTCTGCGCGCAAGGCGGCAACGAGATCGCCCGAAGGTACCACGGCCTTGATGCCGATCAGGAGGCCCTCGCCGCGCACTTCGCTGACGACATCAGAGTGACGGTCGATCACGGAGGCGAGCTTCTGCTTGAGCAGCAGCGACATCCTCTGCACGTGATCGAAGAAGCCGGGCTTGAGCATGACGTCGAGCACGGCGTTCGCAGCCGCGATCGCGAGCGGATTGCCGCCGAAGGTCGAGCCGTGCGAGCCCGGCGTCATGCCGGATGCCGCTTCCGCGGTCGCAAGGCAGGCGCCGATCGGAAAGCCGCCGCCGAGCGCCTTGGCCAGCGACATCACGTCGGGTTCGACGCCGAGGCGGCGGTACGCGAACAGATCGCCGGTGCGGCCCATGCCGGTCTGCACCTCGTCGAAGGCGAGCAACAGACCCTTCTCGTCGCAGAGCTGACGCAACGCCCTCAGGAAGGCGGGCGTTGCCGAACGCACACCGCCCTCGCCCTGGATCGGCTCGATCAGGATGCCGGCGGTCTGCGGACCGATCGCCTTTTTCACTGCCTCGAGATCGCCATGCGCAACCTGGTCGAAGCCCTCCATCGGGGGGCCGAAACCTTCGAGATATTTCGCCGACCCCGTCGCCGCCAGCGTCGCCAGCGTGCGGCCATGGAAGGCGCCTTCGAAGGTGATCATGCGATAGCGGTCGGGATGGCCCTTCGCGGCGTGATAACGGCGCACGACCTTGATCACGCATTCCAGCGCTTCGGCGCCGGAATTGCAGAAGAACACGAAGTCCGCGAAACTTTCATTGCACAGGCGCGCGGCGAGCTTTTCGCCGTCCGGGCTCTGGAACAGGTTCGACATGTGCCAGAGCTTGGTCGCCTGCTCCTGCAACGCCGCGACCAGCGCCGGATGGGCATGGCCGAGCGCGTTCACCGCCACCCCCGAGGTGAAATCGAGATAGCGCTCGCCATTAGTCGCGATCAGCCAGCAGCCTTCGCCACGCTCGAAACCGAGGTCGGATCTGGCGAAAACGGGGAGCAAATGCGGCGCTGCGCTGTTAGTCATGGCGGTCACTTGAATGTTGCGGACGGTGTGAGCGTGCATTGCGCAACGCACCATCGACCGGCCCGGAAAACGAAACGTGCCGCCTCTTGAGGGCGGCACGCACGACTATCTTAGGCCTGGTGAAACGGGTGTCAATGCCGCCCGGAAAGCCTCGCGAAACGCTGAATCCGTAGTCTTGCGGTGCCGATTTTGCGGGATTTAGCCACGGAACATGTGGAAGCGAGTCGGCGGACTCTTGCGCGGGAGTCACGCCATATTGTAGCGTTTGGATTGTCAGATACGACATCTCGTGCAGTGGTTCTGATCTTTAAGTCCTTATGTACCGGCGTAAACGTTCGGGCGTTCAAGACGCGCCCGGCGAGCCTTAAGGGATTCTGGCGGCACGGGTTTTTGAAGGCTTAGGCATTCGCTGCGAGGCCCCAGGATGGCTGGCGCGCAGCGAGGGAAAGGGTGCAATGACGGTTTTGACCTGGTCCGATGATCGCGTCGAGCAGCTGAAAAAGCTCTGGGAGGCCGGACTTTCGGCCAGCCAGATCGCGGCGGAGCTCGGCAATGTGACCCGCAATGCCGTGATCGGCAAAGTGCACAGGCTCGGCCTTTCGGGCCGCGCCAAGAGCCCTTCGTCGGCAGCGCCCCGGCCGCGCAAGGCGCGTCCCGCGCAGCACATGATGCGGGTGAGCCGCCCGATCTCGCGCGGCAACACCGCGCTGGCGCAGGCCTTTGAGGTCGAGGCTGAGCCGGATCCGGTCACATACGACAACGTGGTGCCGATGAGCCAGCGGCTGTCGCTGCTGGAATTGAACGAGGCGACCTGCCACTGGCCGGTCGGCGATCCCTCGAGCCCGGACTTCTTCTTCTGTGGTGGCCGTGCGTTGTCCGGCCTGCCCTATTGCGCCCAGCACTCGCGCGTCGCGTACCAGCCGGCATCGGATCGGCGCCGCGCACCGGTGAAGCCGGGTCCGCGGTAATCACGGCAAGTCGTCGCGCGAAGACAGTTCAACAATTTCAGTGTCGTCCTGGCGAAAGCCAGGACCCATACTCCGAGCACGCAGTAGTCGTGCGGAAGGGGTCACTCCGAGTCTTCGCCAAACCACGTTCGGTGGTTATGGGTCCCGGATCAGCGCTCGCTTCGCTCGCTTGTCCGGGACGACGTCGGAGAATTCGGGGACAGCTCGCCAGCAAACAAGCCTGCAACCCTACACCTGCTCCGCCTTGGCAAAACGATCATCCAGCGCGTAGCCGGCGCCGCGGACGGTGCGGATCGGGTCCTGCTCGCGGCCGAGATTGAGCAGCTTGCGCAGGCGGCCGATATGCACGTCGACGGTACGCTCATCGATGTAGATGTCGCGGCCCCAAACGCTGTCGAGCAGTTGCTCGCGCGAGAACACCCGGCCCGGATGCTCCAGGAAGAACTCCAGCAGGCGATATTCGGTCGGACCGAGATCGATCGGCCGGCCCGAGCGCGCCACGCGGCGCTTGTCGCGGTCGAGCTCGATGTCGCCAAAAGCAAGCACGGTGGCGAGCCGCTCGGGGCTCGCGCGCCGCAGCAGGCCTTTCACGCGCGCGAGCAGCTCCGGCACCGAGAACGGCTTGACGATGTAATCGTCGGCGCCGGTCGCAAGACCCCGCACCCGTTCGCTCTCCTCGCCGCGCGCGGTGAGCATGATGATCGGGAGCTGCTTGGTCTCGGGACGGGTGCGAAGCCGCCGGCACAATTCGATGCCTGACAGGCCCGGCAGCATCCAGTCGAGCACGATCAGATCGGGGATGTGCTCCTTGAGGCGAGTGTCGGCGTCGTCGCCGCGCATCACCGTCTCGACGTCATAGCCGTCGCCTTCGAGGTTGTAGCGGAGAAGCTCCGTCAGAGCTTCCTCGTCCTCAACCACCATAATGCGTGCGCCCATCGGGTCGTCGCTCCTTAAGTGTTCGGTACCGTGTTGGCGAAGGTCGTCATGTCGCCCTTCGGCCGCTTGTCGGTGATCGCCTGTCCCTCGATCATGTAGAACACGGTCTCGGCGATGTTGGTGGCGTGGTCGCCGATCCGCTCGATGTTCTTGGCGCAGAACATCAAATGGATACAGAACGAGATGTTGCGCGGATCCTCCATCATGTAGGTAAGGAGCTCGCGGAACAGCGAGGTGCAGATGGCGTCGACCTCCTCGTCGCCCTTCCACACCGCCATCGCCGCCGGCAGATCATGCGCGGCATAGGCGTCCAGCACCGACTTGACCTGCTGCTGCACGAGGTCGGTCATGTGCTCGAGGCCGCGAAACAGCTTGAGCGGATGGAAGTCCGTCTCCAGCGCCGCGACGCGTTTGCCCATGTTCTTGGCGAGGTCGCCGATGCGCTCGAGATCGGTCGCGACGCGCATGGCGCCGACGATCTCGCGCAGGTCGACCGCCATCGGCTGGCGGCGGGCGATGGTGAGGACCGCACGCTCCTCGATGCGCTTCTGCAGCGCGTCGAGTTCTGTGTCGATGGCGACGACGCGCTGGCCGAGCGGGACGTCGCGGCGGATCAGCGCGTCGACGGACTCGACGATCATGCGCTCGGCGATGCCACCCATCTCGGCGACCAGGCGGGTGAGTTCCTGGAGGTCGGTATCGAAGGCCTTTGCGGTATGTTCAGAACCCATGTCGCGTCTCCTAGCCGAACCGGCCGGTGATGTAATCCTGCGTGCGCCGGTCAGTCGGCGACGTGAAGATCTTGCTGGTGTCGTCGAATTCGATCAGCTCGCCGAGATACATGAAGGCGGTCTTGTCGGAGACGCGCGCCGCCTGCTGCATGTTGTGAGTGACGATCGCGATCGTGTAATCCTCGGACAGCTCCTGGATCAGCTCCTCGACCTTGGCGGTCGAGATCGGGTCGAGCGCCGAACAGGGTTCGTCGAACAGGATCACCTCGGGCCGCACCGCGACGGTGCGGGCGATGCAGAGGCGCTGCTGCTGGCCGCCCGAGAGCGACAGGCCGGAGGCGTTGAGCTTGTCCTTGACCTCGTTCCACAGCGCGCCGCCGCGGAGTGCCTTTTCGACGCGGCCGTCCATCTCGGACTTCGAGATCTTCTCATAGAGACGGATGCCGAACGCGATGTTCTCGTAGATCGTCATCGGGAACGGCGTCGGCTTCTGGAACACCATGCCGACGCGGGCGCGCAGCAGATTGAGGTCCAGCTTGCCGTCGAGAATGTTGGTCTGATCGAGCATGAGCTGACCGGTGGCGCGCTGGCCGGGATAGAGGTCGTACATCCGGTTGAAGATGCGCAGCAGGGTCGACTTGCCGCAGCCCGACGGACCGATGAACGCCGTGACGCGGTTGGCGCCGAGCGTCAGGTTGATGTTCTTCAGAGCGTGGTGCTCGCCGTAATAGAAGTTCAGGTTGCGCACGGTCACCTTGGGGGGCGCCTCCGGCAGCACCGGCGCGTGGGGCAGCCCACCGGCCGCGCTCATCGATACGGAAAGATCACTCATTTTGCGGTCCTCTCGGCGCCAAGGATGCGCGCGCCAATATTCAGGGCAAGAACGGTCAGCGTGATGAGCAGCGCCCCGCTCCAGGCCAGCTGCTTCCAGTAGGCATAGGGGCTCTGCACGAAGTTGTTGATGGTGACAGGCAGGTTCGCCATCGTCTTGTTCAGGCCGAGGCTGAAGAACTGGTTCGACAGCGCTGTGAACAGCAGCGGCGCAGTTTCACCGGCGACGCGGGCGGTCGCGAGCAGCACGCCGGTGATGAGACCCGATCGGGCAGCACGATAAGCGATCCGCTTGATCACCAGCGAACGCGGCAGGCCGAGCGCCGAGGCCGCCTCGCGCAACGCGTTCGGCACCAGCAGCAGCATGTCCTCGGTCGTGCGCAGCACCACCGGGATCACGATGACCGCGAGCGCGAGCGAGCCCGCGATCGCCGAGAAGCCGCGCATCGGCACCACCACCGCGCCGTAGATGAACAGGCCGATGATGATCGAGGGCGCCGAGAGCAGGATGTCGTTGATGAAGCGGATCACCGAGGTCAACCGGTCATTGCGGCCGTATTCGGCGAGATAGGTGCCGGCGAACATGCCGAGCGGCGCGCCGATGCCGACGCCGATCACGGTCATGATCAGCGAGCCGACGATGGCGTTGAGCAGACCGCCCTCGTTCGATCCGGGTGGCGGCGTGTTCTCGGTGAACAGCTGGACATTGAGTCCCGCCAATCCGTTGTAGAGCAGCGTGATCAGGATCAGCGCGAGCCAGGTGACGCCGAAGGCCGTTGCGGCGATGCAGAGCCCGCGGACGACGATGTCCTTGCGGCGGCGGCGTGAATAGATCGGATTCATGGCGCTAGTTCCCCGCCTTCTTTTCCAGCCGCATCAGCATCAGCCGCGCCGCTGCGAGCACGAAGAAAGTCAGCACGAACAGCAGGAGGCCGAGCAGGATCAGGCCGGACTGGTGCAGGCCGTCGCTCTCGGCGAACTCGGATGCGATCGCCGCCGAAATCGTGGTGCCGGGGGCGAAGATCGACGACGATATCCGGAACGAGTTGCCGATGATGAAGGTCACCGCCATGGTCTCGCCGAGCGCGCGGCCCAGCGCCAGCATGACCCCGCCGATGACGCCGACGCGGGTGTAGGGGATCACCACGCTGCGGACGACTTCCCAGGTGGTACAGCCGACGCCGTAGGCGGCTTCCTTCAGGACCGGAGGCACCGTCTTGAACACATCGACCGAGATCGAGGTGATGAATGGCAGCACCATGATCGCGAGGATCAGCGCGGCATTGAACAGGCTGAGATAGGACGGCGGTCCCGCGAAGATCGCGCCCAGCACGGGCACGCCGTCGAATATCTTGATCATGAAGGGCTGGAACGTGTTGGCGAGGAACGGACCCAACACGAAGAAGCCCCACATGCCGTAGATGATCGAGGGGATGCCGGCGAGCAGCTCGATCGCCATGCCGATCGGGCGGCGCAGCCATTGCGGGCAGAGCTCGGTGAGGAAGATGGCAATGCCGAGACCCACGGGAATGGCGATCAGCATCGCGATGAAGGAGGTGACGAGCGTGCCGTACATCGGCCCGAGCGCGCCGAGCACCGGCGGATCGGCGGACGGCGCCCAGCGCTGCGTCCACAGGAACGAGACCCCGAATTCCTTCATCGCCGGGAAGGCGCCGACGATCAGCGAAATGATGATGCCGCCGAGGATCAGAAGCACCGAGATCGCGGAGAGCCGCGTGATCCAATAGAAGGTGACGTCGCCGAGCTTGAACGCGCTCAAGGCCTTGGCGCGATCATACGGTCCGGCGTCGTCGATTACATCGCTCTGAACGGCCATCTCTGCCACGCCGATCCCCTGTACTAAAATAGTATACGTTTTTTGTTGGTCCGTGCCCCGGATGCGGCGCAGCGCATCCGGGGCACGGGCGTCGCGTACCTAGCTCTTGATCTCGGCAGCCCAAGTCTTCTCGATCAGCTGAACGACCGGATCCGGCATCGGGATGTAATCGAGCTCTTCGGCTGCCTTGCCGCCGTTCTTGAAGGCCCAGCGGAAGAACTTGATGGCTTCCTGCGAGGACGCCTTGTCGGTGGCATCCTTGTGCATGAGGATGAAGGTCGCCGCCGTGATCGGCCAGGACTTCTCGCCGGGCTGGTCGGTCAGGATGACGTAGTAGCCGGGAGCCTTGGCCCAGTCGGCGTTGGAGGCGGCCGCCTGGAACGCTTCGACGGTGGGCTGCACCGGCTTGCCGGCCTTGTTGACGAGACCGGTGTAGGTCAGCTTGTTCTGCTTGGCATAGGCGTACTCGACGTAGCCGATCGAGTTCTTGGTCTGGCTGATGTTGCCGGACACGCCTTCGTTGCCCTTGGCGCCGACGCCGACCGGCCATTCGACGGCGGTACCTTCACCGACCTTGCTCTTCCAGTCCGCGCTGGCCTTGGCGAGGTAGTTGGTGAAGTTGAAGGTGGTGCCCGAACCGTCCGAACGGCGGACCACGGTGATGGCCTCCGAGGGCAGCTTCACGTTCGGGTTCAGCTTCTTGATCGCGGCGTCGTCCCACTTGGTGATCTTGCCGAGATAGATGCTGGCCAGCGTCTCGCCGTCGAACACCATCTCACCGGGCTTCACGCCCTCGATGTTGACGACGGGCACGATGGCACCCATCACCATCGGCCACTGGACGAGGCCGTCCTTCTCGAGCTGCTCGGCCTTGAGCGGCGCGTCGCTGGCGCCGAAGGTCACGGTCTTGGCCTGGATCTGCTTGATGCCGCCGCCGGAGCCGATCGACTGGTAGTTCAGACCGTTGCCGGTCTCCTTCTTGTAGGCGTCAGCCCATTTGGAATAGATCGGGAACGGGAACGTCGCGCCGGCTCCGGTGATGTCGGCAGCAAAGGCCGCCGTCGTCGATGCGGCAACCAAGCCAGCAGCAACGATCGTTTTGAGGAAATTCATGCTGGTCTCCATACAGGGGAGCGAAGCGCCATCCGCGCCCGATCGCGCTCCCCGTGCCGCCCCTTTAGGAGCGGACAGCTGAGCTTTTACGAAGGTTTGGTGACAGTCGGATGACAGTGTTAAGCAGCTGAAATCGCTGGAATTTAGCTCAGAGCCGCGGGCCTGCCCTGGGGAAAACAGGCGGTGAAAGTGGCGCCCTGTTTGGGCACGCTTTCGATCAAAAGCCGGCCGCGGTGGCGGTTAAGAATATGTTTCACCAGCGATAATCCGAGCCCGGTGCCACCCTGCGAGCGGCTGTCGCCGACATCGACCCGGTAGAAGCGCTCGGTCAGGCGCGGCAGATGCTCCGGCGCAATGCCGGGGCCGAAATCCCGGACCAGGACCCGGATTTCCTGAGTTCCATCAGGCGCGGCGCCTGAAATCAGCGACACGATGACGCGACCGCCCGAGGCGCCGTATTTGAGCGCGTTCTCGATCAAATTCTCGAACAGGCGGAGCAGCTCCTCGCGGTCCCCCGCGATCAGCACCGGGCTCTCGGGGAGCTGGGTCTCGACCTCGACCTGGCGCTCCCGCGCCAGCGGCTCGAGCCCATCGGCGACCTGCAAGATGATCGGCAGCAGGTCGACCAGGGTGTCGGGCCGCACATGGGCCGACAGCTCCACCCGCGACAGCGACAGCAGATCGTCGATCAGGCGTGCCATGCGGGTCGCCTGGTTGTGCATGATGCCGAGGAAGCGCTCGCGCGCCTTGGGATCGTCCTTGGCCTGGCCCTGGAGCGTGTCGATGAAGCCGGACAGCGCGGCCAGCGGCGTGCGCAGCTCGTGGCTGGCATTGGCGACGAAATCGGCCCGCATCTCCTCGACCCGACGAAGCGGCGTCTGGTCGTGGAAGGTCATCAGCATGCATTTGTCGGCGCCGCCAAAGGTGGTCGGCACCGGCACCGGCGTGATGGTCAGCTCCATCCAGCGATCGACCGGGACATGGTCGAGATAGGTCGCGCGCCGCGGCTCGGTGGTTGCGATCGACTCGCGCAGCGCCGTGATGATCTCGGGCGAGCGCAGCGCGAACTGGGCGAGCTCATTCCGGCGCAGCGCCGGCGCGAGCTGGGCGGCCGCGGCGTTGAGATGGATGACGCGGCCGGCGCGGTCGAGCAGCACCGCGGGATCGGGCATGCCGGCGACCACCGCAGCCACCGCCGCGCTCTCGACCGGATTGACCCGGCGGGTCTCTTCGCGGGAGGCGGCGGTATCGTGCAGGCGCCACGGGATCAGGGCTGCGGCCGCGACGCAGAGGAACACCGCAATCGCATGCAGCGCCGATAATTCCCCCAGCGAGACCACCACCGACAGCGCCAGCGCCGCAGCGATCAAGATGACGGTCGAGTGCCGCAGCCGGTCGGACCAGGGCTGGGAGGAGGGAGAAGATGGGGCGTCG
Organism: Bradyrhizobium sp. WSM4872; assembly: GCF_055811715.1. Lineage (NCBI taxonomy): Bacteria > Pseudomonadati > Pseudomonadota > Alphaproteobacteria > Hyphomicrobiales > Nitrobacteraceae > Bradyrhizobium > Bradyrhizobium sp. WSM4872. The sequence continues at coordinate 50,160 of NZ_JBVVPT010000028.1, forward strand.
ATCGCCATCGGGGCGGGCTTCTCCAAAGGACCTTGCGCCGGTCAGGCGCCGCTGTCGCTGCGCTTTCTCACGTATGCGGCTTCAGGCGCGGGGCCAGGGTCGAGCTTGAGCGCAGCCTGCTGCAGGCGTTTCGATCGTGCGCCGATGATAACTTCGCGAAACGTCAGCAAGATTACAGATATGACGAAAGGGGACAGATAATAGAGGACGCGGAACAGCAGCATGCCGCCCAGCAGCTCCTCGCGGTCCATCTGCCAGAGCCCGACCAGCATGGCCGCGTCGAACACGCCAAGGCCTCCGGGCGAATGGCTGGCAAAGCCGAGCAGCGTGGCCGAGACGAAGATCACCGCGACCACCACGAAGCCGAGATTGGGCTCGTCCGGGACCAGCACGTACATCGCCAGCGCGCAGAAGCCGAGATCGATGATGCCGATCGCGATCTGGAGCAACGTCAGCGGGCCGCCCGGCAGCATCACGGTCCAGGGCCCGCGGCCGACCATCCGCGGCTGGGTCCAGACCCAGACCACGTAAGCGACCAGCCCGACGATGATCATCATCGCCAGAGTCCGGTTCAGCCAGGGCGGAAGCTGGTCGATCGAGGCCGCGGCCTCCGGATGATAGGAGATGCCGAGGCCCAGCACCGCGGCATTGCCGAGCCAGAAGGTCAGGCCGGCGAGGAAGCAGATCTTTGCGACGTCGATCGCGTTCAGGCCGTGGGCGGAATAGATGCGGTAGCGCACCGCGCCGCCGGTGAAGACGCTGGCGCCGACATTGTGGCCGATCGAATAGCTGGTGAAAGCGGCGAGCGCGTTGATCCGATAGGGCACGTGGGCGTGGCCGATCGCGCGCACGGCGAACAGGTCGTAGAAGGTCAGCGTGAAATAGCCCGCGGCGACGAACAAAGCCGCCAGTGCAATCTGGCTCGGCTCGGTGCTCTTGATCGCCTCGAGGACTTCGTTGACATCGATGCCGCGCAGCATGTGGTAGAGCACATAGCAAGCGATGCCGATGACCGCGACGCTGATCACAACTCCAAGCTTATGCAGGATTTGCTTCTGGCGCAGAAACGACATCGCCCTGCGTATGGCTTCCAGCATCTAGACCTCGAACAACGCTTCAGCGGCCGGGGTGGCCGGCGAACAGGCGGATGACACGCAGGCACCCGACGAACCCTCTCTGCCGGTCCCGGCATCGCGCATACCCGCTATCCCTCCACTAGCGCGTTTCCGGGCGGAGTGGAATTCGGCAATTCGAAGAAAAACTCGTGCCTTCAATATTTTAGGCAGGGTTGCGGGCTCCTGATGCACGGTTTGGCGCTTTCGGCGGCAAGACTGACGCGAATCTCCATGGCAATCCTGCGCAGTGGCCATGAAGTTTTGATGATTTCCACCGCACAATGTTCCGTCACGGCTTAAGCCGACGTCAATCTATGGGGTACCCTCGCCTGTTGAAAGAGGGGAGGCCGGAGCGTTTGTTCACGGTTTTCGATGTGCGGGGAAGGCCGCGCAGCGGCGCTCCTGACTTCCGCAGTCAGGGTGCAGGGCAACATCACAGAGCGGCAGGAGGCGCGGTGCGCGCGACCACCCGGTCGCGCAGCCAGGCGCCGATGGCGCCGCCGACGAGGTAGCAGGCGAACATGATCAGGCCGAGGTCGAGCCAGTAGCCGAAGCGGCCGGGGACCACACGCGCGAACGAGGCCGCGACCAGGCCGGCAGCAAGCACGGCGAGCCAGCGCGCGGTCACCTTCGAGGTGCCGTTGCCGCGCTGGACCACCGAGATCCAGCCCATGGAGAAGCCGAGCAGCAGCGAGCCGATCAGCCAGCCCAGATGAAACGAGACGAGATAGGGCATCGTCACCTCACCAGAAATTCGATGCGGCGGTTCTGCGCCTTGGCGTCTTCGCTGTCATTGCCGGCGACCGGCTGCGTGCTGCCGTAGCCGACCGCGGTGAAGCGGCTGGCAGGCAGGCCGGCCTTGACCAGATAGTCGATCACCGCCTGCGCGCGCTTCTCCGAGAGTGCCTGGTTGAAGGAATCCTCGCCGTCGGCATCGGTATGCCCGGCGACCTCGATATTGGTGGTGGGACATCGCAATGCCGTCTCGATCAGATGATCGAGAATGCCGGCGGAATCCGGATCGATGTCGGCGCGCTTCGCCGCGAAGCGAATCTTGGCCTTGGCCAAGAGCTCGGAGAACAATTGCTGGCACACGGTGCCGTCGACCGGGCCGGCCGCGGGTTTCACCGTGATTTCCGGCTTGTACTGCCAGTTTTTCGGAAAATCCTTGCCAAGGCCTGTGCGGATGTCGTTGGCGGCACCTTCATAGAGCGCATCGCCCGACAGCTTCACCTCGCGGTCGGACACGACCAGCGTGCCGGTCGACAGTCGCGACAGCGCGCCGAGCGCTGCGACCACGGCGAGGCTGAAGGAACCGGGCGCGCCGACGCTGGCCTTGAGATTGTCGACGACCTTTTCGTTGAAGAATTTGCGCGACGCGCTGGTAGCGATGGCCGCGTGGACGTTGTTGTCGGGAACATAGCCGGTCAGCGTCACCGTCGCAGCCACCGGATCCTTGTAAGCCTGGAAGACGTAAGGCGGCGCCTTGACGTCGTTGGCGGCGATTGAAAAGCCCTCGGGCAGGTTTTTCAGCGCCGCTGCGACGGCTTCGCGGCCGCCGAGATCGCGCGCCATGCCCGACAGAGTGACTTTGGTGTCTGTGATCGTGATCTTGCCGTCCTTGAGCTTGCCGATCTGGTCGAGCAGCAGCATCGCAGCCGCCTCGAACCGCGGCGGTGCGCCGCGCGCCAAACCCATCTGATCGGCCACCTCGGTACCGGCGACTTCCTTGCGGGCCGCCTCGGTCAGGCGGCCCTTCATCGACGGCAGGGGCGCGGAGCCCGACAGCGTGACCCGCACCACGTCGCGTTCGGCGTTCCAGACGAAGGGCTTTGCCTCGGGAACGAGGCGGGTCCGGTCGTCGACCAGGCGCACGCCGGGCACAGACTCGACCGCCACAACAGCGTCGCGGCGCCCCTCCTCGGAAAAGGCGTCCGCAGCCAGGCTGACGTCGCGGCCGTCCACCGCGATCCGGGTCTTGTCCAGAACGGTATCCTTTAGAGCCGCCGAGCTGCGGGCGGAAAGGTCGGCCTCGACCGGCAAAGTATTATTCCAGGCCGCAAATCCCCACATGACGGCCAGGGGGATGAGCCCCGGCCACCATTTGCTGGCCCACCTGAAAAGCTTGTGCATTCGACGACCCGAACTCTGGAACCGGAGACAAAACAAACCCTTGGCAGGCTGTCAAACCGGAAATGACGCCCTTCCGAAGGCCGGGCCTGGACAATTGGAATAACTTTTTCTTCAAGGGTTCTTCCGTAAGTTGAAGGCGGAATGCCAAAGTCCGCCAGCGGGTCATGAAACAACTTCGTAACAACGTCATCCGCGCCGGGCTGGAAGCACTCTATTTCAGCGGCGCCCACCACCTGTTGCGCCCGCTTTTGTCGGGCGTCGGCGCCATTTTCATGCTGCATCACGTGCGGCCGGCACGCGCCGCGACGTTCCAGCCGAACCGACATCTCGAAGTCACCCCCGAATTCCTGCGCGCGACCCTGCGCCATCTGCGCTCGCGCGAGATCGACATCGTCAGCATGGACGAGCTGCATGAGCGGCTGGTGCGGCGCCGGTTCGACCGCCGCTTCGCCGCCTTCACCCTCGACGATGGCTATCGCGACAATCTCGATTTCGCGCTGCCGGTTCTGCGCGAATTTGACGCGCCTCTGGCAGTCTATGTCGCCAGCGATTTCGCAGAGGGCACGGGCCGGCTGTGGTGGGAGGCGCTGGAGGCCGTGATCGCCAAGACCGAGCAGATCGAGGTGACGATCGGCAATGCCGCGCTGCGGCTCGATGCGACGACGCCAGCCGCCAAGCAGGCGGCGTTCGACCGCCTGCACGACTGGTTGCGGGCATTGCCCGGCGAGCACGATCTCAAGCGCGAGATCGAGGCGCTCTGCACGAAGTACGGTGTCGACATGGCCGCCCTGTGCCGCAGCCTCTGCCTGTCCTGGGACGAGGTGAAGACATTTGCCGCCGATCCCCTGGTCACGATCGGCGCGCATTCCGTCAGCCATTGCAATCTCGCCAAGCAAAGCGAAGCGATCGCCACGCAGGAGATGGCCGGGAGCCGCGCCCGGATCGAGCAGGCGCTCGGCCGCAATGTCCAGCATCTTGCCTATCCCTATGGTGATCGGGAGGCGGCGGGCGAGCGTGAATTCGTGCTCGCTGCATCCTCCGGCTTCAAGACCGCGGTGACGACGCGGCCCGGCATGCTGTTCGCCGAAAACGCCGGCCACATGACCGCGCTGCCACGCGTCTCGCTCAACGGCAATTACCAGGACACGCGGATTCTGCCGGTGCTGACCTCGGGCGCCGCGACCGCGATGTGGAACGGCTTCCGCAGGATCGCGGCGGCGTAGTTTCAAATCTCCGCTGTCGTCCCAAATTCAGACGTCGTCCTGGCGAAAGCCAGGACCCATTGCCACCGCTGTCCACTTTGCGACGCGCTGAGGCCATAGCTCATTCAGGCAATTCCGTCTTGGGGTAATGGGTCCTGGCTTTCGCCAGGACGACGAGGCGGCGCCTTCCTTGACTCCCCTCCCTACCCCGCTCAAAACGTCGCCAAACACCAAGGGGAGGCACCATGTTCAACGATCTGTTCTCGCTCAAAGGCCGCGTCGCGCTGGTGACCGGCGGTTCGCGCGGCATCGGCAAGATGATCGCGGCGGGATTTCTCAGTGCAGGGGCCGCGAAGGTCTACATCACCGCGCGCAAGGCCGGGCCTTGCGAAGCGACTGCGAACGAGCTCTCCGCGCAATATGACGGCGAATGCATCGCGCTGCCGATCGACATCTCGACGCTGGCCGGCGCCGAGCTGCTCGCGAGCGAATTCGCCAAGCGCGAGCCCAAACTCGACATCCTCGTCAACAATGCGGGCGCGGCCTGGGGCGCGGAGTTCGACGAGTTTCCGGAGAGCGGCTGGGACAAGGTGATGAACCTCAACGTCAAGGCGCCGTTCTTCCTGACCAAGGCGCTGGCGCCCACGCTGCGCGCGGCGGCATCAGAAGAGCGGCCGGCGAAAGTGATCAACATCGCCTCGATCGACGGCATCTTCGTCAATCCGGGCGAGACCTATTCCTACGCGGCGAGCAAGGCGGGGCTGATCCATTTGACGCGGCGCATGGCCGTGAAGCTGATCGGCGACCACGTCGTGGTCACCGCGATCGCGCCGGGCCCGTTCAAATCCGACATGAACCGGGCCGCACGCGATCATGCCGACGAGGTCTCGACCCGCGTGCCCGCGGGCCGCGTCGGCACCGACGAGGACATGGCGGGCGCTGCGATCTATCTCGCCTCGCGCGCGGGAGATTATGTGGTGGGCGCGACCATCGCGGTGGACGGCGGCATTGTTTATGCGAACCCGGGAATCAAGGGGAGCGGCTGGGATATTTGAGGCATCGCGCTGCTCGCGGCGTCAGCGGAGCGCTCCCTCGCCCCGCTCTTGCGGGGAGAGGGTTGGGGTGAGGGGCTTCTCTCCACACGTGAGATTGTCGCCGTACCTGTACCCCCTCACCCGGATCGCAAGGGCGATCCGACCTCTCCCCGCAAGCGGGGAGAGGTAAAGTAGTTACGACTCGATCCTCACATACTCGAAATCGCCGGGCTTGTTGTCGATGCCGACTTTCGGCGGCGAGATCCAGGAAGCGAACTGGCCGGTCTCGGTGACGGGCTGCATCAGCGAGGTGATGAAGTCGCCGTCGGCGGTCGATGGCAGCCATTCGTCCTTGCGCTTCGCCCAGGTTGCGTCGTCGATCAACAGACCATCCGGCGTCGCGTGGATGCCCTTGAACTCGCCGATATGGCGATGGAAGGCGACGTTGGGCAGCTTGAGCTGAAACTGGTAGCCGGAGGTCGAGATCACCTTGTTCCAGCGCAGCATGCCCTTGACGCAATCCTGGCTGTAATCGTCGCGCAGGCGCATGTTGAGCGCGGTCAGCGCCGGCTCGTCCACCAGCTTGATCTCACCGTCGATGAACTTCAGCACCGGATAGGTGGCGTTCTTGAGCTGATGATCGTCGTCGATCTGGGTCTCGTGATAGCGGCCCTTGATGCCGGTGTTGAAGGCGTTCGCCGCGTTGGTCGAGACTTCCGAGCCAAACAGATCGAGCGACAGCGTATAGTGCAGGTTCAGCTTCTTCTGGATGGTCGGCAGGTCGATCACACCAAGAGCGCGGACCTTCGCGATATCAGTGGGATCGGTGATGCCGGCTTCCCGCATCGCATCGCAGGTGCGCTGCACGACACGCGTGATGCCGGTCTCGCCGACGAACATGTGGTGCGCTTCTTCCGTCAGCATGAAGCGGCAGGTGCGCGACAAGGGATCGAAGCCGGACTGCGCCAGCGAGTGCAACTGCATCTTGCCGTCGCGGTCGGTGAAATAGGTGAACATGAAAAAGGACAGCCAGTCCGGCGTCGCCTCGTTGAAGGCGCCCAGCATGCGTGGCGAGTCGGCGTCACCCGAGCGGCGGCGCAACAAATCGTCGGCCTCTTCACGTCCGTCGCGCCCAAAGTACTTTTGCAGCAGGTACACCATCGCCCAGAGGTGACGGCCTTCCTCGACATTGACCTGGAACAGATTGCGCATGTCGTACAGCGAGGGCGCGGTCTTGCCGAGGTGGCGCTGCTGCTCGACCGAGGCAGGCTCGGTGTCGCCCTGGATCACGATCAGACGGCGCAGCATGGCGCGATACTCGCCCGGGACTTCCTGCCAGGCCGGCTCGCCAAAATGCTCGCCGAACGGCACGACGCGGTTCTCCTCCTGGGGAGCAAGGAGAATGCCCCAGCGATACTCGGGCATCCGCACGTAGTCGAATTTGGCCCAGCCGCGCGGATCGACCGAATAGGCGGTGCGCAAGTACACCAGCGATTCCTGGAAGCCTTCCGGCCCCATGTCTTTCCACCAGTCCATGTAGCCGGGATGCCAGCCTTCCAGCGCTTTGAGCACCTGGCGGTCTTCGGCCAGATTGACGTTGTTCGGAATCTTGGTCGAGTAGTCGACGTTCATGATGTTCATGGAGGACCTCCCGTGTGGGACTAGTTCATTAGATCGCGGGCATCGAATTGTGGGATCGCGAATAGCGAGCGGCGAATGGCGTCTCTATTCGCCACTCCCCATTCGCGCTCTACACTCGCGTCATATCGAATTTCGGCTTCTGGCCGCTGCCGTAGCGGCGCAGCGCGCCTTCCTCGCCGACCGCGTTCGGGCGCTGGAAGATCCAGTTCTGCCACGCGGTGAGGCGCGAGAAGATTTTCGATTCCATCGTCTCGGGGCCGACGAAGCGCAGGTTGGCTTCCATGCCGGTGAGGCTGTCCGGCGAGAAGCTGGCGCGTTCCTCCAGGAACACGCGGACCTCGTCGTCCCAGTCGATGTCGTCGAGCGCGAAGGTGACGAGACCGAGCTCTTCGGCCTGCTCGGCGTCCAGAGCGGTGCCCATCGTGGCTTCCGCGCGTTCCACATCGGCCGGATCGGCCTGGAAGCGCGACTGAAGCCGCGTCAGGCCATGGCTCATCGGATACGGACCGAAATTCATCGCTGACAGTTCGATCGACGGCGGCGGGCGGTTGTCACCCTGGCGCGTGCCGATCAGCATGTAGGAGCGGTCGGCGGCGAAGACGAGCTCGGCGAGCGTGCCTGCAAAGCAGGAGCCGGGCTCGACCAGCGTCACCAGCGTGCGCGAGGTGACGTCGATGCGCTTCAAGACGCGTTTCCAGTAGTGCCTGATCTCGTTGACCAGCCAGTGCGCCTTGTTGGCCTCGAGGAAGGCATCGCAGGCGAGCACATGGGCGCGGTCGCCATGGCTCTTGAACACCAGCATGGCGATCTCGAGCTCGTTGATGCGCAGATGCAGGATGGCGTCGTCGAGTTCGCGCGCAACCTGGAGCGGCCAGAACGCGACACCCTGCGCCATCATGCCGTCGATGTCGCCGGGCGGCGCGGCTTCAGGCGCCTTGATTGAGATCGTGGCGATGCGCGCGGCACGGTCGAGGTCGACGGTGACAAAGCCGTAGCGGATGCTGGTCTCATCGATGATGCGCTTGAGCGGCGTCAGCGCGATGCCCTTGCCGCTGCCCTTGCGCTTGGAGGCGTCGGCGAATTCTCTCGCGCGCTCGGCAACCATGCCTTCGAGCTTGCTGTTCGGCGCGATCTCGTCGACCAGGCGCCATTGCACGGCGCGCTTGCCCTTCACGCCTTCTTCGATGGTGCAGAAGAAATCGGCATGATCGCGGCGGACCTTGCGCTTGTCGACCACGCGCGTGAGGCCGCCGGTGCCCGGCAGCACCGCAAGCAGCGGCACTTCGGGCAAGGCGACGGCGGACGCGCCGTCATCGGCAAGCATGATGTGGTCGGTGGCGAGCGCGAGCTCATAGCCGCCGCCGGCGGCGGAGCCGTTCACGACGGTGATGAAGCGCTGGCCGGAATTCTCCGACGAATCTTCCATGCCGTTGCGCGTCTCGTTGGTGAACTTGCAGAAATTGACCTTGTGGGCATGCGTCGAGCCGGCGAGCATGCGGATATTGGCGCCGGCGCAGAACACGCGGTTCTTGGCCGAGCGCATCACCACGACCTTCACCTCGGGGTGTTCGAAGCGCAGGCGCTGGACCGCGTCGGCAAGCTCGATGTCGACGCCGAGATCGTAGGAATTGAGCTTGAGCAGATAGCCCTCGAACAGGCCGCCATTCTCGTCGACGTCCATGGTCAGGGTGGCGACGTCACCGTCGACCGCGAGCTTCCAGTGCCGGTAGCGGGACGGCTCGGTCTGGAAATCGATGAATGTCGCGCCGCCTGCGAGGCGCCGATCTTCCCCGGCCATGGGCCACCCTTGAGCTCGTCTTGGTTTTACCGTTAGATGCACAATAATGCATATTATTGCGCGCGTCTAGTCCTTAACGGCTCCCACATGCATTTTGTTGCATATCTTCTCGCAGGGCCGCTGCTGCAAATTGCTCAATCGCGTCAAGGGTCGCTCCCGGCGCCTCGCGATGCGGAGAATGCGCCGCGCCTGACATGACTTTCAAATCGACCGGGCAATAGCATTCTTGTTGCGCGATCTCGGCCTGACGCAGCGTCCCGTATTGGTCGTCCACGCCTTGGATGACCAGCACCGGAACGCGGATATAGGCGAGATATTCCGAGATATCCCAGTCGCGGAATTTCAGATCGAGCCAGGCGGCGTTCCAGCCGTAGAAGGCGTTGTCGACGTCCTTGTGCCAGCGCGCGAGCTTTGACTTCAGGTCGGTGGTCTCGAAGGTGGTCTTGATGTCCGCAATCGACTTCACCGAGATGTCCTCGACGATGAAATGCGGCGCGATCAGCATGAGGCCGTTGAGGCGATGATCCTGATGCGCGCCGGCATAGATCGTCGCGATCGAGGCTCCGTCGGAATGGCCGAGCAGCAGGCCGCGCCTGAAACCGATCGCATCGAGAATCTTTGGCAGCACGTCCAGAGCCTCGCGCTGCATGTAGTCGAGCGGCCGCGGCAACGCGACCTTGCTCGATTGGCCATAGCCTGCACGCGAATAGGCAAAGATGCCGGCGGAGGTTGCGTGCTGCAGCTTTTCCGGGAAGTCACCCCAGAGCCCGACCGAGCCGAGGCCTTCATGCAGCATGACGATGGTGGGTGCATCGGCACTCTGCGGCGCCAGCCATTTGTACTCGAGACTGGCGCCATCGATGCTGAGAAAGCCGGTGGGGGCGAGATTGGTCATGCTGTCACTCTTCTCTCCGTCGTCATGCCCGGGCTTGACCCGGGCATCCACGTCGTTCCTCAATCGCAGTCGCGCGTGGATGGCCGGGACACTTTGCTCAAGACGCGCTTCGCACTTTTGCCCGGCCATGACGGCTTGTTTCTAGTTCGCCCCGTCCCGCAGCTTGAACCGCTGGATCTTTCCCGTTGCCGTCTTCGGCAGCGAGTCCACCACGTCGATCCAGCGCGGATATTTCCATGGGCCGATCTTCTGCTTGACGTGGTCCTTGAGCATCTCCTGCAGGCCCGTCGTCGTCGCGCCCGGGCGCAGCACGACGAAGGCCTTCGGCTTCAGCAGGCCCTCCGGATCGGCCTCGGGCACGACCGCGGCTTCCAGCACCGCAGGATGCGTGATCAGCGCGCTCTCGACCTCGAACGGCGAGACCCAGATGCCCGAGACCTTGAACATGTCGTCGGCGCGGCCGCAGAAGGTGTAGCGGCCCTCGGCATCCCTGACATATTTGTCGCCGGTGCGGGTCCACGGCCCCTCGAACGTGCGGCGGCTCTTGTGGCGCTGGTTCCAGTAGCCTTCGCCGGCGGAGGGCGCATCGACAAGGAGTTCGCCGACCTCGCCGTCGGCGACATCCTGTCCGGCCTCGTTGACGAGCCGCACAGCATAGCCCGGCACTGGCTTGCCGGAGGAGCCGTACTTGATATCGCCGGGAGCATTCGACAGGAAGATGTGCAACAGCTCGGTCGAGCCGACGCCGTCGAGAATGTCGACGCCGAAGCGCGCCTTCCAGCTGTTGCCGACGGATTCCGGCAATGCCTCGCCGGCGGAGGTGCAGATGCGCAGGGCGCCGCCGCCGCGCTCGCTCTTCATCGCCTCGTCATTGAGCATCGCCGCGAACAGGGTCGGCACGCCGTAGAAGATCGAGGGATTATAGCGGTTCATCAGGTCGAACATGCGCGCCGGCGTCGGCCGTTCGCTGTTGAGCACCACGGTGGCGCCGACCGACATTGGAAAGGTCAACGCGTTGCCGAGGCCGTAGGCGAAGAACAGCTTTGCCGCGGAAAGACAAACGTCGTTCTCGCGAATGCCGAGCACCTGCTTCGCATAAGTGTCCGCGGTCGCCTGCATGTTCGAATGGATGTGGCGTACGCCCTTGGGCATGCCGGTCGAGCCTGACGAGTACAGCCAGAATGCCGGCTCATCCGGATGCGTCGCAGCAGTGGTGAACCGGTCGCTCTCGTCCGCGATCTCCTCGGCGAGCTGCTTGTGGCCGTTCTGCTTGGCGCCGGACACCACGACATGCTCGAGATCCGGCATGCGGCCGACGACATCCTTGATGACGGGATAGAGCGCGTCCGAGATGAACAGCACGCGCGCGCGGCAATCGGCGAGGATGTAGGCGTATTGATCCGATGTCAGCAGCGTGTTCAGCGGCACCGGCACGATGCCGGCGCGGATCGCGCCCAGGAACAGAAGGGGGAAGTCGACCGTATCCAGCATGATCATCGCCACGCGCTCTTCGCGGCGGACACCGAGCCGGCGCAGCATGTTGGCGGCGCGCCGCGTTTCGCGCTGGAGCTCGCCATAGGTGAGCCGTGAGACGGTGTCGTCGAAGGCGAGCTTGTTGCCGCGTCCCTCCTCGACGTTCCGGTCGAGCAGCCAGGTCACCGCGTTATAGGATCCCTCGCTCACGGACTTCTCCCCTGAATTTAGAATTATAATTCATAGAAAGACACCGCATTGGCTTGCTGTCAATGCCAGCAGGCACTATGTTTCATTAATACGCGCCGCAGGACCTCCGCACAAGAAGCCCGTGATCCGTAGTCCATGACCGACAGTCCCGACGCCGAATCCCGATTTCTGGAACAGCTGGGCCAGCGCGTGCGCACCATGCGCGCGCTGCGCGGCATGTCGCGCAAGGTGCTCGCCAAGGTATCAGGAATATCGGAGCGCTACATCGCGCAGCTCGAAAGCGGCAAGGGCAATGTCTCGATCGTGCTGCTACGCCGCGTCTCCGACGCGATGGGCGCGCATCTCGAAGACCTGCTTCCCTCGGCCGATCCGACCCCGGACTGGCAGATGTTTCGCGATCTCCTGCGCAAGGCGACGCCGGCGCAGATCGCGCAAGCCAAGGATCTGCTCGCGGGCGGCAGCGCCTCCGCGCCGCGGCGCGCGCCGTTCTGCGGCATCGCGCTGATCGGCCTGCGCGGCGCCGGCAAATCGACGCTTGGACGGATGCTGGCGAAGAAGGTCGGCTGGAGTTTTGTCGAGCTCAACAAGGAGGTCGAGCAGCAGAACGGCCTCTCGGTCGCCGAGATCATCGCGCTCTACGGCCAGGAAGGCTTTCGCCGCATGGAGCAGGCGGCGCTGCAACAGCTGCTCGCACGCAACGAGCTGATGGTGCTGGCGACCGGCGGCGGCATCGTCTCGGAGCCCCTGACGTTCGACCAGATCCTGTCGTCGTTCTACACGATCTGGCTGAAGGCCGAGCCGGAGGAGCACATGGCCCGCGTCCGTCGCCAGGGCGATTTGCGCCCGATGGCCGACGACCGCTCCGCCATGGCGGAGCTGCGCAACATCCTCTTGAGCCGCGAGCCGCTGTATGCGCGCGCGACGGCGGTGGTGGACACGGCGGGACTGTCCGTCGATGCCGCCGCGGCGCGCCTGGTTGATGCGGTGCGGCCGGTGCTGCAGAACGAAGCGCGCAGCTTTGGGCTGCGCAGCGTCGCGCTGTAGGTCCGAACTCCCATGACCGACAGCGACCTTGCGATCTCCATGTTCGAGCGGATCGGTGGCAGCACCACGATCGACCTGTTGGTCGATCGCTTCTATGAGCGGATGGATACGCTGCCGGAGGCGAAGATCATCCGCGCGATGCATGCGGACGACCTTGGCCTCATCAGGGATGTGCTCAAGCGCTATCTCACTGAGTGGACCGGCGGCCCAAAACTCTATTCGGTCGAGAAGGGCCACCCACGGCTGCGCCAACGCCACATCGGCTTTGCCATCGGCGATGCCGAGCGGGACGCTTGGATGCTCTGCATGCGCGGCGCGCTTGAGGAAACGGTTGTGGACGTTGCCGCGCGGCAGGACCTCGACAAGGCGCTGTCCGGCCTCGCCGACTGGATGCGCAACCGGTAGCGATTTTGCACAGGCGCGCAGCCCGGATGAGCGAAGCGACGTCCGGGGCTTCACGATGACTTTCCCGGGTATCGCTTCGCTCACCTGGGCTACAAGAGTTGCGACCGCACCGCCTCCGCGCCCTCATGCAGCAGCGGCAAAAATCGCTCGATCAACTCCTGAGCCGGCACCCGGTCGACATGGGCGCCCATGTTGATGGCGGCGACGATGACATCGTCATAACGACGCACCGGGACTGAGATCGAGCGGAAATGCGGCTCGGCCTCGCGATCGACCAGCGCGTAACCCTGCGCGCGGTCGGCGACGATGCGCGCAAGCAAGAGCTTGGGATCGGTCTCCGTCTGTGGCGTCAGCGCCTCGCGCTTCATCGCTTTCAGACGCGCAGCAAGCTCGGCATCGTCGAGTTGACCGAGCATGGCGCGGCCGACCGAGGTACAGAAGGCCGGCAGACGGTAGCCGATGTCCAGCCCACCTGAAAACATGCGCGCTGGACTGCTGCGCGCGATGAACACGACCTCGTCGCCGTCGAGCACCGCGAGCGAGGCGATTTCGTTGGCTGCTGTCGCGACGCGGTCGAGCACCGGTTGCAGGACCGTGACGAGTTGGCTCGACCGCAGATACGACGCGGCCAGTGTCAGCACGTGTGGCGTCAGCGAGAACAGCTTGCCGTCGCCGCTGACGAAGCCGCCACGCTGGAGCGTGAACAGCATGCGCCGCGCGGTGGCGCGTGGAAGCTCGGCGGCACGAGCGAGATCGCTCAGGGTCATCGGGCCAGTCGTGGTGCCGAAACATTGCAGCAGGCGCAGGCCGCGATCGAGGCTCTCGACGAAATCCGTCGCGCGTTCGTCGCTGTCGCTTCGCTTCAGCTTGGGCATGGGCGTCTGGATCCTGCAAAATAGTGCTTGCTGACGGATCAAGGCATGTCATAATTCGCCCATTCGTTCAATAGGCGAACAATCGCCACTCCACAAAGGATGCACTCGCCATGATGAGCCAGGAGCAGAACGACCTGATCACCCGCACCGGCGCGAAGGACCCCTGCGGGAAGCTGATGCGGAGCTATTGGCAGCCGGCGGCGCTGGTGGACGAGCTCGACGGCGATCGACCGATCCGCCCCGTCAGATTGCTCGGCGAAAACCTGGTGCTGTTCCGCGACGAGAGCGGGCGTTCCGGCCTGATCGATCGGCACTGCGCGCATCGCGGCGCCGATCTCGCGTTCGGACGGCTCGAGCATGGCGGCCTGCGCTGCGCCTTCCACGGCTGGCTGTTCGACGCCACCGGGCAATGCATCGAGACGCCGGCGGAGCCGAAGGATTCAAAACTCTGCCAGAACGTCCGCCAGCGCTCTTATCCCGTGGTGGAGAAGAGCGGCATCCTCTGGGCTTATCTCGGCGAGGGCGAACCGCCGGCCTTTCCGGAGCTCGACTGTTTCGTCGCGCCTGATACCCACACCTTTGCGTTCAAGGGGCACATGGCCTGCAACTGGCTCCAGGCGCTCGAAGTCGGCATCGATCCCGCACACGCCTCCTATCTGCATCGCTTCTTCGAGGACGAGGACACCTCGACGGCCTACGGCAAGCAGTTCCGCGGCGCATCGGCAGGCTCCGACTTGCCGATGACAAAGATTTTGCGCGAGTACGACCGCCCCATCATCAATGTCGAGCATACCGAATACGGCCTGCGGCTGATCGCGCTGCGCGAGATCGACGAGGAGCGCACCCATGTGCGCGTCACCAACCAGCTCTTCCCACACGGTTTCGTCATCCCCATGAGCACGGAGATGACGATCACGCAGTGGCACGTGCCGATCGACGACGAGAACTGCTATTGGTACGCGATCTTCACCAGCTATTCGAACCCCGTGGACAAGAAGAAGATGCGCGACCAGCGGCTCGAGCTCTATGAGCTGCCGGATTACAAATCTCGCAAGAACAGGACCAACGATTACGGCTTCGATCCGCACGAGCAGCAGACGGCGACCTATACCGGCATGGGCACCGACATCAACGTGCACGACCAATGGGCGGTGGAGTCGATGGGCGCGATCCAGGACCGCACCCGGGAGCACCTCGGCACGAGCGACAAGGCAATCGTGCAATACCGCCGCCTGCTGCGGCAGGAGATCGAGAAGGTCGCAGGCGGCGAGAAGCCGATGCTGCATCTCGACGAGGCCAGCGCACGTTCGATCCAGGGCCCGGCGACCATGGACGGCATCGGGCCGACACGAGGCTGGGAGATCTACTGGATGGAAGTCGACGTCAAGCGCCGCCGCAGCGCGCCGTGGACGGCGCCGGTACCGAAGGAGATTGCGGACAACGTGCATCGGCTGACGGCGGCGGAGTGATAATGCAGTTCGCCGCTGGCGGGGCGAGACGGCGGCTCCACATTCTCCGCTGTCATGCTCCGCGAAGGCGGGGCATCCAGTACGCCGCGGCCTCTCGTGGATACACGGACGTCTCTGGAATACTGGATCGTCCGCCTTCGCGGACGATGACAGTGTGCGCTATACTCTCGCCGAGCAAGAAGGAACTGCCAAAGTGACTTTCGTTGCGCGTCATGCGCTGTGGTCGGATGAGCAGAAGGACGCGGCGGCGCGCATGCGCCGCATCGTCGAGGAGAAGAACCTCGAGGTCATCCGCCTCGCTTTCCCCGACCAGCACGGCATCTTACGCGGCAAGACCATCATCGCCGCCGAGGCGATCGCTTCGCTGGAGAGCGGCTGCTCCATCACCACCACCATGCTCGCCAAGGACACCTCGCACCGCACGGTGTTTCCGGTGTTCACATCAGGCGGCGGCTTCGGCATGAAGGAGATGGAGGGCGCGGCCGACGCGCTGATGGTTGCCGATCCCACTAGTTTTCGCGTTCTGCCGTGGGCACCGACCACCGGCTGGGTTCTCTGCGACCTCTATTTCAACGACGGCCGGCCGGTGCCGTTCGCGACGCGCGGGCTCTATCGCAAGGCGCTCGATGAGCTCGGACGCCGCGGCCACGATTTCGTGGCGGGGCTCGAGGTCGAATTCCACATCTTCAAGCTCGACGATCCGCATATGCGCCCGGAAGATGCCGGCCAGCCCGGCACGCCGCCTTCGGTGGGCCTGCTCAGCCACGGCTATCAATACCTCACCGAGCAGCGCTTCGATCAGATGGAGCCGGTGCTGGAGATTTTGCGGCGTGACATCGTCGCGCTCGGATTGCCCTTGCGCTCGGTCGAGGTCGAGTTTGGGCCGAGCCAGTGCGAGTTCACCTTCGCGCCGAAGAAAGGGCTGGAGCCCGCGGACAACATGGTGCTGTTTCGGAGCGCCGTGAAGCAGATCGCGCATCGCCACGGCTATCACGCCACCTTCATGTGCCGGCCGAAGCTGCCGAACCTGTTCGCGAGCGGCTGGCATCTGCACCAATCGGTCGTCTCACGCACGAGCGGCGAGAATCAGTTCATGGCCAAAGACGGCGGCGAGCCGCTCAGCGCGTTCGGCCGCGCCTGGCTTGCCGGCCTGCTCGACCACGCCCGCGCGTCGACGGTGTTCACCACCCCGACCATCAATGGCTACAAGCGCTACCGCTCCTATTCGCTGGCGCCGGACCGCGCGATCTGGGGCCGCGACAATCGCGGCGTGATGATCCGTGTGCTCGGCGCTGCCGGCGACGCCGCCACGCGCCTGGAAAACCGCATCGGCGAGCCCGCCGCCAATCCGTATCTCTACATGGCCTCGCAAATCCTCTCCGGCCTCGACGGCGTCGACCGCAAGCTCGATCCCGGCCCGTCAGCCGACACGCCCTACGAAACCAAGGCGCCGCTGTTGCCGAAGTCGCTGCGCGATGCGGTCGCCGCCCTGAAGGACGATCCGTTCTTCCGCGAAAAGCTCGGGCCTGAGTTCGTCGATTATTACACCCACATCAAGAATGCCGAGATCGACCGCTTCCTGTCCGAGGTGACCGACTGGGAGCACCGCGAATATTTCGAGATATTTTGAGCCGCCGCCAACCGCCGCCGATCCCCGCAACGCAGCCGGATTTTCCAGGAGTACCATGATGCGGTTGCGCCCGGCGGCCCTGCTATTTTCCCTGATCCTGTCCGCGCCAGCCTTGTCCGCGCCAGCCCTGGCCGACTGGCAGGCGAGCACCGTACGCACCCCCGGCCGCGTCAGCGAAATTGATTTGGCGGATAGCGACGTCCGAATTGCAATTGGCACGAATTGGTACCAATTCGACGCGAAAGCGATGCGCATGGTGCCCGCCGCAGCGCTCGAACATCCGGCGCCGCCGACCGGGGCGCTTGCGGATGGGCGTATCGCGACAGGCCGCGACACCGTCGTGCGTGCTTGGCTCGCCGAGCCGACCGAACGCTATCGCCACGGCGTCCTCGGCCATGCCATCGAGGCCGGTAGCCTGGTGATCGAGCCGCGCGAGGGCGGACAACGCACGCTACGCCTGGATGGTGACGCCGTGTTCGAAGACTTGGAGCCGCGCGTCGCTGCGATCGGTGGCCGCGAAAGAATTGTGTTGGTCAAATCCTATCTGAAGCGAGGCTCCGCGCTGGCTGTCATCGATCCCGTCTCGACGGCCATCGTTGCGGAGACGCCTCCGATCGGCCACGCCCATGCTTGGCTCAACCCGGCCGGCATCGCCGATTTCGACGGCGATGGCACCACGGATATCGTGCTTGTCCGCCAGCCTCATGTGGTCGGGATTCTCGAAATGTGGTCGTGGCGGCATGATCGTTTGGAAAAATCGGCGGAAACTTCCGACGTATCGAACCATTTCATCGGCTCGCGATCGCTGCACATGAGCTTTACGGCCGATTTTGATGGCGACGGCCATCCAGATCTCGCGGTACCGGACCTCGAACGGCGAACGCTGCGGCTCATCGGGTTCGTCGCAGGCCCGCATGACATCGCGCGCATCAGGCTTCCGGCAAGGATCGCGACGAATATCGGCGGCGTGAAATACCGCGATCGTCCCGCACTCGTGTTCGGCCTCGAGGATGGCCGGCTGATGTTGGTCCACGATTAGGATCGCCGGGGCGCCGAGCCAACGACCGCCACTCCGACAGGCCCTCACGCCGGCGTGAGCCAGTTTCGCGCCGGTGCTTCCGACGAAACCTTTGACTTTGCCGACGAAGTCATTTTTCCGCCCCCGCGAAGATCGCCGGAAACGATGGAGGGTTAGGATGCCGGGATTGATCAACAACGGAGTTCGATCATGTGGGATCATCTGTTCAGCTTGATTTATCGCCTGTCCTGCCGTGCCACCCTGATCGAAATCGGGATGGGCCGCTCGTCGCGATAGAGGCCCGGCGAATTAGGCAAGACGGGTTGACCAAGTAACGGAGGGTGTCATGCGAAAGCTGATCCTGATCGCGGCAATGTCGCTGCTGGCGAGCCAGGCCTATGCCGGCGGACCACGAAGCCTTAGCCTTGCGGCGACAAATGCGAGCCCGCAGACCGCCGAGCAGCCGGCAACGACAGCAGCCACGCCGCCACAAGCTCCGGCGGCAGCGCCCACCAATGTCCAGACGGCGACCACAGCCCCAACTTCAACGCCCCCGGCAGCGACTGCGACGACCACCGCGATCGCTCCGGCCGCAACCCAGTCCAGTGCCGCGCCGGTTGCCAGCGCGAGGGAAACGGCCAAGCCGAAACGTCGCCAGCCATCCACCGAGGCACGCGTGATCCGCGAACTGCATCGGCACGGGATTTATTGGTGATTGCCAACGTCGTCCTGGCGAAAGCCAGGACCCATCACCCCAACAAGGCGTTTGGCGAAGACTGCCGTTCGGTACTTATACTGCCCACAATAGATGGACCTCGCGGTATGGGTCCTGGCTTTCGCCAGGACCACACCAAGGGAAGCGGCCACGGCGTAACTCACCTCACCGCCCAGCCTCAAATCCCCAGATATTTGTGCTGCAGATCCGGCTCAGCCAACAGCTCGTCCGAGGTGCCGCTCCACACCGTCTTGCCGCGCTCGATGATGGTGTGGCGGTCGCAGATGCGGGCGAGGTGGTCGACGTTCTTGTCAACGACCAGGATCGACTGTCCCCGGCTCTTGAGCAGCGACAGGCAGCTCCAGATCTCTTCGCGGATCAGGGGTGCCAGGCCTTCGGTCGCTTCATCCAGGATGAGGAGCTTCGGGTTGGTCATCAGTGCGCGGCCGATTGCGAGCATCTGCTGCTCGCCGCCGGAGAGCTGGTTGCCCATGTTGGAGGCGCGCTCGGCGAGGCGTGGAAACATCACGTAGATCGCCGCCAGCGTCCAGGGATTGCTGCTGTCGAAACGATCGGCGGCGGCCGCGACCAGGTTTTCGCGCACGGTGAGGTTCGGGAAGATCTGCCGCCCCTCGGGGACGAGGCCGACACCGAGCTTTGCGATCCGGTAGGACGGTTGCGTCCGCACTTCGGAGCCCGCAAAGCGGATGCTGCCCGCGCGCGCCGGCGTCAGGCCCATGATGGAGCGGATGGTTGTGGTCTTGCCCATGCCGTTGCGGCCCATCAGCGAGACCATCTCGCCTGATTTGACCGACAGCGACAGGCCGAACAGCACCTGGGACAGGCCGTAGCAGGTCTCGATGCCGTCGACCTCGAGCAGCGTGTCACCCATCCCTTTTTCAGACATGGTGCGTCACCACATGCGCCTCGCCGAGATAGGCGCGCTTGACATCCTCGTTCGCCCGGATCGCGGCCGGATCGCCGGAGGCGATGACGCGACCATAGACCAGCACCGAGATGCGGTCGGCGAGCGCAAACACCGCCGGCATGTCGTGCTCGACCAGCACGATCGATACCTCTTTGCGCAGCTCCTGCAGCAGCTGCACCATGCGCTGAGATTCGGTGACTCCGAGGCCCGCCATCGGCTCGTCGAGCAGCAAAAGCTTCGGCTTGCTTGCCAGCGCAACCGCCAGCTCGATCTGGCGACGCTCGCCATGACTGAGCCTGGACACCAGCACATCGGCACGATGAGCGAGACCGACGCGGTCGAGCGCGGCATGCGCGGCATCGCGCAGGCCCTTCTCCTTGCGTGCATTGGCGAAGAAGCGGAACGAGGTGCCGGCATGCGCTTGCGCCGCGAGCGCGACATTGTCGGCGGCGGTGAAATCGAGCAGCAGCGAGGTGATCTGGAACGAACGTGCCAGGCCCAGTGCGCAGCGGCGATAGGCCGGCAGATAGGTGATGTCGCGCCCCGCCAGCGAGACGCTGCCGGAATGCGGCTCCAGATGCCCGGTGAGCTGGCTGATCAGCGTGGTCTTGCCGGCGCCGTTCGGGCCGATGATGGCGTGCAGCTCACCCGCGGCGACGTCGAGCGAGACGTTGTCGGTCGCAACGATGCCGCCGAAGCGGCGCACCAGCTTGTCGACGCGGAGCAGCGGCTCAGCCACGATTGAGCCTCCCGAGCAGGCCCATGATGCCGCCGCGGCCAAACAGCACGATCAGCAGCAGCAGCGGGCCCATGATCAGCGCCCAGTATTCGGTTAGCTGCGACAGGAACTCTTCCAGCAGCAAATACACCACCGCGCCGATGACCGGACCGAACAGCGTGCCCATGCCCCCGAGGATCACCATCACCATGAGGTCGCCGGAGCGCGTCCAGTACATCACGGCCGGGCTGACGAAATCGGTGTTGTTGGCGAGCAGCGCGCCGGCAAGGCCGCACATCATGCCGGAGATGACGAAGCAGACCAGCTGGTAGCGTTTCGAGGGAAAGCCGATCGCCTGCATGCGCTGCTCGTTGGAGCGCAGGCCCTGCAGGACGAGACCGAAGCGCGAATTGGCGATGCGCCAGATCAGGAAGACCACGCCGAACAGGCAGGCGAGGCAGAGATAATAGAACTGCGTGCGGTTCGACAGATTGATCAGCCCGGAGAAGTCGCTGCGCTTGTAGACGGTGAGGCCGTCATCGCCGCCGTAACGCGCCAGCCCCGAGGCGACATAATAGGCCATCTGCGCGAAGGCGAGCGTGATCATGATGAAGTAAACGCCACGCGTGCGAAGCGAGAGCGCGCCGATCACCAGCGCGTAAGTCGCGGACGCCGCGAGCGCGACGGGAAACTGGATGAAGCCGCTTCCGACGCCTTCCTGCGCCAGCATGCCGACCGCGTAACCGCCGATGCCGAGATAAGCGGCGTGGCCAAAACTCATCATGCCGCCAAAACCCATGATGAGGTTGAGGCTCGCGGCCGCCAGCGCCAGGATGACGATGCGGGTGAACAGCGTCAGGATGAAGACGTTGCCGGAAGCTTGCGAATAGAGCGGGAGCAGCACGAGGCCCGCCAGCATCAGGGCCGTGACGGCCTTGCTCACAGTGAAAGCCTTCATCGGCGATTGGCCGGAAACAGCCCCTCCGGACGTACCACCAGCACGATCGCCATCAGCAGATAGATCAGCATGGACGACAGCGCGGGCGCGGCGGTGGAGGCGGCGGCGCCGCTCAGCACCTGCCGCAACAAATTGGGCAGGAAGGCGCGGCCGAGCGTGTCGATCATGCCGACGAAGATCGCGGCCAGGAACGCGCCGCGGATCGAACCGATGCCGCCGATCACGATGATGACGAAGGCGAGGATCAGGATGTTCTCGCCCATGCCGATCTGCACGGTGAGGATCGGCGCCTGCATCAATCCGGCAAGACCGGCGAGCGCGGCACCGAGGCCGAACACCAGGGTGTAGAGCAGCTTGATGTTGATGCCGAGCGCACCGATCATCTCGCGATTGGAAGCACCGGCCCGGATCAGCATGCCGATGCGGGTGCGCATCACGCCGAGATAGAGCAGCAGCGCAACCAGCAGCGCCACGACGATGATGGCGAGGCGATAAGCGGGATAGTGAATGCCCGGCAGGATCGGCACCGGCACGGTGAGCCATGCCGGGAGCGGCAGCGCAAGCCCGGCCGGGCCCCAGATCAGCCGCACGGCTTCATTGAAGAACAGGATCAGGCCGAAGGTCGCGAGCACATGGTCGAGATGGTCGCGTCCATAAAGATGCCGCAGTGCGGTCATCTCGAGCACGATGCCGAGCACGAGCGTCGCGCCGAGCGCCAGCAGCGCGCCGAGCAGGAAGCTGCCGGTCCAGGCTGCGAAGGTCGCGGCGAAATAGGCGCCCATCATGTAGAGCGAGCCGTGCGCTAGGTTGACGAGATCCATGATCCCGAACACCAGCGTCAGGCCGGCGGCGAGCAGGAACAGCAGCAGGCCAAACTGCAATCCGTTCAAGAACTGTTCGACGACGAGCAGCATCAAAACTCTTTCAGGCGCACGCAGGTTCGCGCCGATGTTCGAACACGGTCGCCATCAGTGAAAGAGCTCCCCCTGCCTCTACAAGGCGGAAAAATGGGTAATGGCAGTATCGTTCCGAGGCAAGAGCGATTCGACACCAAACATGCACTTTGTTGCATGCCGATGCATGCGATCGATCCTGGCCCTGTAATTTGCCCTGCAAGAAGACTGCCGCGCAGGATGGGTCAACCTGCCGCACCCAAAGCGGATCACCCTCCCTCCGTTGCCGGAAAGAGGGTGTGAAATTCGTCGCAACGTATGGGATGGAGACGCCTAGTGCGACGTCATCTGCCGGGGAAGGTCATCCGGCTCGGCAAGCACGCTATTGGCGGTCGAGGCCTCCAGCGCCGCCATCCGGAACAGATAGGCGAGCGTCGCCAGTCCGGTGTCTTCCGCCATCTGCGCGAGCTCAAGCGCCATGTCGGACATGTAGCCGAGATTTTCGTCCTTGATCTGAGCCATGATCTGGCTGTCCCGCATCATGTTCGACATCTCAGGCGCTCTTTCGTTGCGCGGCAGCGAGGCCGCAGAGGTTGGCAAGGGCTATGCAATCGATACGCGGACCGTCCTGATGCACGACGTTTGTCATCCCGATACGGTCACACACGGCATCCAGCGACTCTTGACGGATCTCGATCGTGGCCGCCATCGTCCAGGAATTCTCGACCAGCGCCGGCAATCCCAGCGGCGTGACGATGAATCCGATCTCGTGGAAGCGCGGCAGCCACCAGGTCTCCATGACAAGACAGAGACGCTCGATGCCCTGATCGAGACAGAACTCCTGTGCCGCTGCCATCAATTGCCAATTGAACGCGCCATCGCGGCGCTCGCGCGAAACGAAGAAACGTGACCACTCCCATACCAACGGGTTCGAGGGGCAACCGCGCACTGCAGCGAGATGCGGGAAGACCTCGCTCATCATCGTCGGCTTGGTGGTAGGATACAGGCGGGAGCCGCCGAGCACCCGGCGATTTTCGAGCGCCAGCAGGTAAACCGCGTCCTCATTGTCGTAGGTATCGACCTCGCGGCGATCGGGCTTGCGCAGCGCCTCCCATTTCCGCTCCTCGACAAAAATCTCGTGACGCACCCTGAAATGTTGCTCGAGAACGTCCTCGTAGAGGTGCCGGTTGGCGGCAGAAATCACATGAATCATTTATTCCCCCGTTGTTCGAAATAAGGGGAACACTCACGGAAAGCGGCCAAAGCGACTACTGGGAAATTTCCCAGTAGGCGCGGATTTCAGGGGGTGATGATTCTGTGGCGGATTGCGATCGCAACCGCATGCGTCCGGTTGACGGCACCAAGTTTGCGCGCGGCAGTTGCGAGATGCTCTTCGGCGGTGCGCTGCGTGATGTGCAGGATCTCACCGATTTCCCAAGCCGACTTGCCCTGCGAAGCCCAGGCGAGCACCTCGCGCTCGCGCGGGGTAAGGCGCATCGATCGATGCGGCGCCGGATCGAGCAAGCGGCGAATGTGATCGAAGCCGTACATGCCGATCAGGTGCAGCGCCGGCTTGCTGCGCGCATTGAGATCGAGGTGAACGCCACCGAGCGAGACGCCGGCCTCGTAGCCGGTCAATCCGTGGATCGGCACGACGAAGCCGCGCGACATACGGAAATCGGCAGCGCGCCGCATCACCTCTACCGCGCCCGGCTCCAGCTCTGGATCGTACGGCGCCTCGGACCACTCGAAAGGGTTCACCGTCTGCCGGCATTTGCGGATCACGGGATCGACGCGGTCGTAGCCTTTTTGGGTATAGAGGCTGAACCACTCCGCCGGCCACTTCTTGGCGAGCACCATCTGGGAAAAACGCTGATCGGGATTCGGCAAGCCGGTTACGATGATGTGCTCGAAGCCGTAGCGCCCGAACGCGGTCGCAAGCGCATCCATGACGTCCGGAACCTTGGTATAGGCTCCAAGCCCCTCAATGAAGTCGAGCGCTTCCCGGCCATAATCCACGGCGGACATCGGTGCGTTTCCTGACCCTTGCTATTGGTATAGCACGTCCTGGCGACTGCCTCAATTCACCGCTTCCGTAGTTTCCCGGTATCTCATTGACCCCGAAGGCTTAATCTACTTGTGGAAGAAGTGACGTCAAGTTACACCTGCAATGTCTGAAGCGGGGAAACCACGATGGAAGACGAGGACATCGCCCTCAACAGCGTGCTCGGCCTGGAACTCAACCGCGTATTTTTCGCCGTCCGCGAAACGGCAAACAAGCAAAAGATCATCGAGTTCGCACGCGGGGTGCTGCAAAGCGAGCGCAGCAAGCCGGCCGAGAGCGCCTCGCCGGACGGACCGGCGAGCTAGCACGCAATTGCCGTGAGCGCACGAACGGTCCGTTCGGTGCCATGCCTTGCTCTGATCTGAACCGAACGCGAATGTTTCCTTCCTTCTCCCCTTGTGGGAGAAGTGGCGTAGGCGGCCTTCGACCGCCGTTCTTAAAACAAAACGCCGATGCTTCGGATCGGCCATGGCGCCGGATGAGGGGTTGTTTCCACGCGTTCAAATGCGCGAGGCTCGCGCGGGGAGAGAACCCCTCACCCGTCTCGCCCTATCGCGGCGGTCCACCCTCCCCCACAAGGGGAGGGGGAAACTCAGCGCCGCCAACGATGATCATTCGGATGCCCAGAAAATGATGACGCTGCGCCAGGTTGAAGTGATCCGTGCCGTGATGGTGACGGGCACTATCGGCGGCGCGGCGAAGCTGCTGAACGTTTCGGCGCCGGGCATCAGCCGCCTCGTCAAATACACCGAGCGCTCGCTCGGCATCCGCTTCTTCCAGCGCCAGAACGGCCGCTATTTCCCGACGCCGGAAGCCGAGAACATCTTCGAGCAGATCAATGGCGTCTACAAGAAGGTCGACGACCTCTCCGAGATTATCTCCAAGATCGGACGCGGCGGATTGTCGGAGCTGCGCATCGGCTCGGTGCCGAGCATTTCGCAAGTCATGGTGCCGCGCGCAATCGAGCGGGTCCGGCGGCGCTATCCGGATTTGGGCATCGATATCAACATTCTAAAGCTCGAGGAAGCCATCGACTACCTCATGCTCGGCCGCGGCGAGTGCGTGGCGATGAGCTACCGCCTGGAGCATTCCGGGCTCGACTTCATGCCGCTCGCCTCGGGCGAGCTCTATTGCATCGTGCCGCCGGGCCACGAGCTCGCCGGCCGCAAGCAGGTCTCCGCCGCCGAGATCACCCGCTATCCGCTGATCGGCATCGATCCCAACGATCCCTACGGGCGGATCATGGCCGAGATCTTCGCGCGCCACCGCCTCGAGTACAACATCACCATCCGCGCCCGCTTCGGCACCACGGTCTGCGCGCTGGTGAAGGCAGGGCTCGGCATCGCCATCATCGACCAGTTCACGGTGGCCCATGGGGGCTATCCCGGCATCGAACTGATCAAGATCACCGAGCCGACGCGATTCGAGACCTATATCGCGGTGAAGCGCGGCGCGCCGCTGTCGCTTCATGTCGAGTATTTCATCGAGTCCCTGCGCGCGGAGATGCGCGCGGTCGAGCCGTCGCGGGGCAAAGGCAGGGCCGCGCCGCCACGGGGGCGGAAGAGATAACATTATGTTAGGTTTGCAGGACAAAAGGGTAATTGTGTTAGGCCGAGGAAAGGCTATCGTTGCCAGGGGAAGCCCCTTGGAATTGAGCGGATTTCCCCGCTAGTGGCCGGGACCAAACGCTCCCAACGAGACGATAGCGAACCATGTCAAAGCGCGGACCTGCCGCATCCAAAAAGCTCCTGACCGGCCTGATCGGCGCACCCATCGCGCATTCCGCCTCCCCCGCCATGCATGAGCGCGCCGCGGAGGGGCTTGGCCTGCGCGGACATTATCAGCTCATCGAAGTGGCCGGCGCCGGCTCGGCCGAGCTCGCCATGATGCTGGAAGGCGTGCGGCGCCTCGGCTTTGCCGGCGTCAACGTCACGTTTCCGTACAAGGAGGCGGTGGTCCCGCTGCTCGATGAACTGGCACCGGGCGCGGCCGCGATGGGGGCGGTCAACACCGTCGTCGTCAGCAACGGCCGGCTGATCGGCCACAACACCGACACGACGGGCTTTGCGCGCGCCGTCGCGCCGCTGCTGGCGGCCTCTGGAAACGCGGTCGCCGTGATCGGCACCGGCGGCGTCGGCAAGGCAATCGCCTTTGCGCTGGCGAGCCTTGACGTGACCGACATCCGCATCTTCGACAGCGAGCCGGCACGCGCCGAAAAACTCGCCGCGCTGCTCGTCAAGCAGGGTGGCGCCAGGGTCGCCGCAAGCATCGAGGACGCGCTCGACGGCGCAACCGGCCTCGTCAACGGCACGCCGGTCGGCATGCTGCCGAACCGGGAAACGCCGGTCGCGCCGACGCTGTTGCGTCAGAACCTGTGGGTCGCCGACGCCGTCTATTCGCCGCTGATCACGCCGCTGCTGGCGGCTGCCCAAGCCAAGGGCGCGCGGATCATGACCGGCCGGGAGCTTGCGATCTACCAGGCCGCCGACGCTTTCGAACTGTTCACTGGCCTTGCCCCATCCACCGAGATCATGGGAGAGGCATTCGACGAGGTGATGGCGGCACGAAGTCCGGCCTATCACGCAGCGTAACCGAAGCGGCCGGACACAAGGCCGCGCACAACATCAACGAAAAATGGGAGGAGAGACCATGAAATCGACCATTCTGGCGGGCGCCCTGCTTGCCTTCGCGACTGCATCCAGCGTCCACGCCCAGGCGATCAAGCTTGCCGACGTCGCCGAGCTGTCCGGCGGCGGCGCTACCGTCGGCACCAACTGGAAGAACGGCATCGATCTCGCGATCGAGGAGATCAACGCCAAGGGCGGCGTGCTCGGCCGCAAGCTGGAAGTCACTCATGCGGATTCGCAATCCAACCCGGGCGTCGCGCGCGCGCAGGTGCAGAAGGCGCTGGACGCCGAGCCCTATGTGCTGCTCGGACCCGGCTATTCCGGGTCCGTGAAGGTGACCGCGCCGCTGGCGGCCGAGGCCGGCATCGCGCAGATCATGGGCGGCGAAGCCGCCGAGCTGACGCAAGGCGGAAACAAATTCCTGTTCCGCACCTCGTTCGGCCAGCAATCGTCGATGCCGAAGGTCGCCAAATACATTCACGACGACATGAAGGCGAAGTCGGTCGCGGTGGTCTGGGTCAACAATGATTTTGGCCGCGGCGGTCGCGATGTCGTCGTCAAGGAGCTCGACCGTCTCGGCTCCAAGGTCGTCGCCGATCTCTCCACCGAAGCGGGTCAAGTCGATTTCGCCGCCGACGTCGGCAAGATCAAGGCCGCCAATCCCGACGCCGTGTTCGTCTATTTGAACGAGGAAGAGAGCGCGCGCATCCTCAAGGAGCTGAAGCGCCAGGGCGTCACCGCGCCGCTGATGGGCGAAACCACGCTGATCGGGCAGAAGGTGATCGAGCTCGCGGGCGATGCCGCCAACGGCGCGCGCGGCCATGTCGGTCTCACCACCGATGCGCCGGTCGACCTGATCAAGGCGTTTCGCGACAAGTTCGCGAAGAAGTACAATTACGTGCCCGACCATAATGGGCTGAAAGGCTATCTCGCCGTCTACATGGTGAAGGCCACCACCGACAAGATGGGCAAGGTCGATTCCAAGGCGTTCGCCGACACCCTGCACGGCCTGACTATCAAGGCCGCTGACGAGCCGGGCATCCTGATGGACGTCACCTTCAGCGACACCGGCGACATCGACCGCCAGAGCTTTCTGGTCGAGGTGGTCGAAGGCAAGCAGATCGTGAAGCAGGTGCTGCCGAAGGTGAAGTGAGGTGTTCTTCGCCTCTCCCCGCGTGCGGGGAGAGGTCGGAATTTGCGCAAGCAAATTCCGGGTGAGGGGGAGCCTCCACGAGTCCAACTCTCAGCGACCTCGCGGAGGCTCCCCCTCACCCCGACCCTCTCCCCGCAAGCGGGGAGAGGCAGGAGAGAGAGAGGGGAAAATGTCCAATCTGTTCGATCTTCTGGTCGCGGGACTTGCCACCGGAGCGATCTATGCGCTGGTCGCGGTCGGCTTCACGCTGCTGTGGCAGACATCGCAGACCATCAATTTCGCGCAGGGCGAGTTCGTGATGCTGCCGGCGTTCCTGATGCTGGCGGCGATGCATGCCGGCGCGCCGTTCTGGCTCGCGATCATCCTCGGCATCCTGCTCTCGATGCTTTTGCTCGGCCTCGCCTTCAAGATGCTGCTGGTGGATCCGATGATGCGCCACGGCGTGCTGCCGCTCGCGATCGCGACCATGGCGCTCGCGATCGGCCTCAAGGAGGCCGTAAAGCAGTTCTTCAGCGCCGAAGCCTCACCCTTCCCCTCGATCGTGCCGACCGGCGACGTCTCCATCCTCGGCCATGCCGTCTCGCTGCAAAGCATCGGCGTCCTCGTCCTCGCCATCCTTGCCGTCTTCGGCCTGACTGCGCTTCTCAACCGCACCTCGCTCGGCCACCAGATGCAGGCGGCGGCGCAGAACCCGACGGTGGCGCGCATCATCGGCGTCCCCGTCGAACGGATGATTCTCCTGACTTTCCTGATCAACGCATTCCTGGTCGCTCTCGCCTCGCTGTTGATCACGCCGATCTACCTCGCGAAATTCACGTCCGGCGAGGTGCTGGGCCAGGCCGCCTTCATCGCCGCGATCGTCGGCGGGTTCAACCAGGTACGCGGCGCGATCGCAGGCGGTCTCCTGATCGGCGTGCTCGACAATCTCGCGGCCGCCTATGTCTCGACGCAGTACCGCGCCGCCGTGCCGATGATCTTCCTGATCGCCGTCATCCTGTTCCGGCCGCAGGGCTTGCTCGGCCGCGCCGAGGAACGCACCGTATGAGCGGCTTCGCCAAACCTCTCAAGATCGCGTTCGGCCTCGTCGTCATCGCTGCGCTGATCGTTGCCCCCATGAACTTCAACCGCTACGGCCTGTTCATCCTGAGCCAGTGGGCGGTGATGGCCATCGCCGCAATGGGCCTCAACCTCACGCTCGGTTATGCCGGCCAGGTGTCGCTGGCACAGGGCGCCTTCGTCGGCATCGGCGCTTACGCCGCGGCGATCATGACCACCCATGGCTGGCCGCTGCCGGCGGCGATCGTCGTCGCGATGGCCTTGAGCTTCGCGGTCGGCTGGGTGCTCGGCTATCCGGCGCTGCGGGTCCAGCACCACTACCTCGCCTTCGTCACGCTCGCCTTCTCTACGCTGGCCTTCCTGGTGTTTCGCAACGAGAGCTGGCTCACCGGCGGCATCTACGGCATCTCCAACATTCCGCGGCCCCATATTTTCGGCATCGCGACCAACAAGCCGCTGCCGTTCTACTATGTCTGTCTCGGCTCGCTCGCGATCGTGTCGCTCGCAGTGTGGTGGCTGATCCGCTCGCCCTGGGGCCGCGCCTTCATGGCGCTGCGCGAAAACCCGCTACGGGCGCAGTCGCTAGGCGTTGACACGCGACGCTATACGCTGATGGCGTTCGCGATCGGCTCCGCGCTCGGCGGGGTCGCCGGCGCGTTCTACGCGCCGCTGACGCAATATATCGATCCCGTGCCGTTCAACCTGTCGCTCTCGCTCGACCTCCTGATGATGGTGATCGTCGGCGGCGCCGGATTCTTCCTGGGTCCGTTCCTCGGCGCGATGATCGCGGTGCTGCTGCCGGAATGGCTACGCTTCACCGAGGGCTATTATCTGATGCTCTACGCGATCGCGGTGATGGGGCTGCTGATCTGGTCACCGACCGGCATTTTGGGAATCCTCGACCGCTATCTCGCCGAGCGCCGAACCAAAGCGGCCTCGGCTCAGCGCGCCGTCGCAAAGTCCCGGCTGGAGACGGTGCAATGAGCGCTGTCCTCGAAGTCACCGACATCAAGAAGAATTTTGGCGGCATCAGCGCCGTCGGCGGCGTCTCTTTCGACGTCCGCGAGGGCGAGATCCTCGGCCTGATCGGACCGAACGGCTGCGGCAAGTCGACCCTGTTCAACTGCATCCTCGGCCAGCTCACGCCGAGCGGCGGCGAGGTCAAGCTCGACGGCAAGGTCGTCACGGGCTTGCGCCCCGCCGAGCTCAACAAGCTCGGGGTCAGCCGCACCTTCCAGCTTCTGCAGGTGTTCCCAAAACTCTCGGTGCGCGAGAACCTGATCCTCGCAGGCCAGGAGCACCAGGGCAGCATGGCCTCGCGGCTGGTCGGCCGCTCCGATGCCGGCCTCACGGAGGCCGCCAACCAGATGATCGGCTTTTTCAAGCTCGATCATCTCGCCGACGAGCCGGCCTGCGGTTTATCCTATGGCCAGCAAAAACTGCTCGACGCCGCCATGGCCTTCATGGGCGGACCGCGGCTGGTGCTGCTCGACGAGCCCGCCGGCGGCGTCAACCCGTCGATGTTGACGGATTTGAAGGAGCGGCTGGTGGCGATCAACCGCGAGAAGAACGCCACCTTCGTCGTGATCGAGCACAACATGGAATTCGTGATGTCGCTGTGCTCGCGCGTGATGGTGATGGCGGAAGGCAAGGTGCTGGCGATGGGACGGCCCGACGAGGTCCGCAAGAACCCTGCCGTGATCGAAGCCTATCTCGGACACTAGGGAGAGCCATCATGAGCGATCCGATCCTTTCGGTTCACAATCTCGTCGGCGGTTACGGCAAGATGACGATCCTGAACGGCACCACCTTCGCCGTGCCGCAGGCCACCATCACCACCATCATCGGCCCGAACGGCGCCGGCAAATCCACCGTGTTCAAGGCGATCTTCGGCCTGCTCAAGCTGCGCGAGGGCAAGATCAACTTCGCCGGCCGCGACGTCACCCATTTGAGCCAGCGCGCGCTGCTCAATGCCGGCATCTGCTACGTGCCGCAGGGCCGCAACATCTTTCCGGAGCTGTCGGTGCGCCACAACATCGAGCTTGGCGGCGTTTCGGCGGGCAAGGGCATCGACCTGCGGAGCCGGATCGAGGCCGCTCTCGACCTGTTCCCGGCGCTGCGGCGGAAATCGACGCAGCAGGCCTCCACGCTGTCCGGCGGCGAGCAGAAACAGCTCGAAATCGCCCGCTCGCTGCTGCTCGAGCCGAAGCTCGTGCTGATCGACGAACCCTCGATCGGCCTGTCACCGCTGATGGTGCAGCAGACTTTCGATATCCTGAAATCCCTGCGCGACCGCGGCGTCACCATTCTGATGATCGAGCAGAACGCACGCTCGGCGCTGGAGATTTCCGACATCGGCATCGTGCTCGAACTCGGCCAGACCCGCATGATCGACGGCGCGAAGCGCATTTTGAATGATCCCCGCATCGGACAATTGTTCCTGGGCGGAGCGATGGAGGAGAACGCAGCATGACCAAACGCTCGATCGCAACGGTCTCTCTCTCCGGCGCCCTCGACGAGAAGCTCCGCGCCATTGCAGCCGCCGGCTTCGACGCCGTCGAGATTTTCGAGAACGATCTGCTGTCGTTCGGCGCCGGCCCGCGTGACATCGCAAAGCTCTGCCGGGGCCTCAATCTCGAGATCTGTGCGTTTCAGCCGTTCCGCGATTTCGAGGGCATGCCGGAGCCGCAGCGGTCGCGCAACTTTGCCCGCGCCGAACGCAAGTTCGACCTGATGCAGGAGCTCGGCACCGACCTGCTGCTGATCTGCTCCAACGTGTCGCCGGCCTCGCTCGGCGGCATCGACCGCGCCGCGGATGATTTTCGCGAGCTCGGCGAGCGCGCGGCCAAACGATCTTTGCGCGTCGGCTACGAGGCATTGGCCTGGGGACGCCACGTCAACGACTACCGCGACGCCTGGGAGATCGTGCGCCGTGCCGATCACCCCGCGATCGGAATCATCCTCGACAGCTTTCACGCACTGGCCCCCGGCTTTCCGGTCCGCGCGATGGCCTCGATCCCCGGTGACAAGATCTTCCTGGTCCAGCTTGCGGATGCGCCGAAGCTCGAGCTCGACATCTTGTCGTGGAGCCGGCACTTCCGCTCCTTCCCCGGCCAGGGCGATCTCCCGGTCGGCGAGTTCATGGCGGCGATCGCGGCGACCGGCTACGCCGGGCCACTGTCGCTGGAGATCTTCAACGACCAGTTCCGCGCCGGCTCGGCCGTGCAGACCGCGGTCGACGGCCTGCGTTCGCTGATCCTGCTGGAGGACCAGCTTGCACCGGATTGGCCAAAGCTCATCAGCGAACCCTTGGCGCCCAAGCCCAAAAGTGGAGGCACGGGATTCATCGAGTTTGCCGTCAACGAGACCAAGGCCGGCGAACTCGCCCGCCTGCTTTCGCAGCTCGGTTTCCGAAAGACCGGCAAGCATCGCAGCAAGGCGGTAGAGCGCTGGTCGCAGGGCAAGGTCGAGCTCGTCGTCAACTCCGAGACCGACGGCTTTGCGCATTCGCACTACGTGACGCATGGCCCCGGCGTCTGCGCCATCGCGCTCGATGTCGACAATGCCGGCCTTGTTATGCAGCGCGCCGAGACACTGAAAGCGCGCACCTTCTACCAGCCGGTCGGACCGGGCGAGTTGGAGATCCCCGCGATCCACGGCGTCGGCGGCAGCCTGCTTTACTTCCTGGACCAGGCCGGCAAGAACTGGGACACGGATTTCGAACAGGTACCGAGCGACGCCGGCGCCGACGCCCTGCTCGCCGTCGATCACATCGCGCAGTCGATGCCCTATGACGAGATGCTGTCGTGGCTGCTGTTCTACACCGGCATCCTCGACCTCGAGCGGCTGCCGCAGATGGAGATCGCCGATCCCAGGGGCCTCGTGCAAAGCCAGGCCGTCATCAACGGCGACCAAAGCCTGCGCTTCGTGCTCAACGGCTCATCCGCTAACCGCACGCTGCCGGCCCGCTTCATCTCGGAGTTTTTCGGCTCGGGCGTGCAGCACGTCGCGTTCACATGCCGGGACATCTTTGCGGCGGTCGCGGAGATGCGCAAGCGCGGCGCGGATTTCCTGGATATCCCCGACAATTACTACGACGACATCGAAGCCAAATACGACCTCCCACCCGAGCTGATGGCCCAGCTGCGCGCCAACCACATTCTCTACGATCGCGAAGGCGACGGGGAGTTCTTCCAGGTCTATACCCACATCTTCGACGAGCGCTTCTTTTTCGAGATCGTGGAGCGAAGGGACTATCAGGGATTCGGCGCGGCCAATGCCGGCATCAGGCTTGCGGCGCAGGCCCGAGAGGTGCGGCCTGTGAGCATGCCGCGGGTGTAGAATCTCTCCACGCCGTCATTGCGAGGAGCCTTGCGATGAAGCAATCCAGAATTCCTCCGCAGAAAGATTCTGGATTGCTTCGCGGCGCTCGCAATGACGTGGTGAGAACGTGAGAGTTCGGCGACTGGGCAGCTCGTAGAGACAGCCCCTCACCCCTATCCTCTCCCCTTAAGAACGGGGAGAGGGAGAAGCAATCAGCTCACTTCATCGGGCACTTGTCGTGGAAGCGGTCCTGGTCGGCCGTGACGATGGTGGCGGCGGTCTTCAGCGTAAGCTCGCCCCCGGCGCCCTTCACCACGTCCTGCAAATAGAAGTTCTGGATTGGGATGTGGTTGTTGCCGTATTTGAAAGGGCCGCGCAGCGACTTGAAGTTGGCCTTCTCCATCTCGGCTTTCATCGCATCCTTCTTGCTGGTGTCGCCGCCGACGGCGACCACCGCGCTATTGATGAGCTGCGCCGCGTCATAGGCCTGCGCACCGTAATAGCTCGGCCGGGCGCCCGGATATTTCTTGCGGTAGTCGGCGACGAACTTCTTGTTCTGCTCGTTCGGGAGGTCGTTCACCCACTCCTGCGCACCAGACACCCCGAACGCATTCTCCTTCTGCAACGGCAACGTCGTCTCGTCGACAGTGAAGGCGGTGTAGAGCGGCATGGTGCTCTTGAGGCCGGCCTGGACATATTGATTGAGGAACTGCGCGCCGGCCGCACCGGGATAGAACACGAAGATCGATTCGGCGCCGGAGGCACGGGCTTTCGCCAGTTCGGCGGAGAAGTCGAGCTGGCTCGGCCAGACCGTATACTCCTCGCCCTTGATCTCGCCTTTGAAGGTGCTCTTCACGCCCGAGAGCATGTCCTTGCCCGCAGCATAGTTCGGGCCGATCAGGAACACGCTCTTGACGCCGTTCGCGTTCATGTAGAGGCCCATGGCGGCCGGCGTCTGGTCGTTCTGCCAGGAGGTCGAGAACACATAGGGCGAGCAGAGCTCGCCGGCGAGCTGGGACGGGCCTGCATTGGCCGAGATCAGGAAGGTCTGCGAGTCCACCGCGGTCTTCAGCGAGGCCAGCAGCACGTTCGACCAGATGTAGCCGACGATGAAATCGACCTTGTCGGACTGCACCAGCTTCTCGGTCTTCTGCTTGCCGACGTCGGGCTTCTGCCCGTCGTCCTCGTAGATCACCTCGACCGGCTTGCCGTCCATCTTGCGGCCGAGGTGATCGAGCGCGAGCTCGAAGGAGTTGCGCATGTCGTTGCCGATCACGGCAGTCGGGCCGCTGAAGGTCGAAACGAACCCGATCTTGATGGTGTCGCCGGCGAATGCCGGGCCTGCCAGCACCAGCGCCGCTGCGCCCGCCAGCCAGAATGCCGTCCTCATAACCACTCCCCTCCATATTATTATGCCCGGAAGCGGGGTGATTGCCGCCCCGGGTCATCTCTATTGAACGCAAAATCTGTCGCGCCGCCAATGGCTCAGCGCCCGCCCCTGCACCATATTTCGCCGCGATCGGCGATAGCAAGAAATATAATTCTACTTGCGTGCCCTGCGACGCCATGTCTGTCCGCTCGCCCGGCGAGGGCGCACGCTCAACGTGCACCCGCGCATCATGATCCCTATAGCGTTCGGAAGCATTTGCCGCTCAGATGGGCAGCGATTTCCTCGAACCATTGCGGCGCATTTTTCGCGAGGTAATTCCATGAACGAAACGGGATTTGAGAAGCACGGCGATAGCCTGGAGCTGATTGTTGTTTTGCACGGCCTTAGCCTCTCCAGGAAGGCGATGGCAGGCGTGCTGGCGGCCATTCGTGCCGAGAAGAAGCATGCAGACATCTACTGTCCGAATCTCAGCTATGGCGGCGTGATCGGCACCCTCTCGCGCAGGCCCATCCAAGACATCGTCAGAGAACAGATGTGCGCCATCCGCAAGTTCTGGCAGCAGCGGAATGAGCGCGAGGATCAGAGAGCCTACGGGGAGATTACACTGGTAGGACACAGCATCGGCGGCGTGATCGTCCGCAAGATCACCATTCTGGCGTATGGCGAAACGCCCGGCACGCCGTTCGAGCCTGCGTTCGAGGCCTACCGAGCCCCCAGTGACTTCGCGCCTGCCATCAAGCGCATCATCATGCTGGCTGGCTTGAGCCGCGGCTGGTCCGTCGCGTCCGCCAAGAGCTGGTGGCAAGCATTCACCTGGGGCGTGCTCGAGGTTTACGGCGAACTCGTTGCATGGACGACAGGAAAGCCCTTTACGGTCTTCAGCGTGCGGCGCGGCGCTCCCTTCTTGGTCCAGACCCGGCTGCAATGGCTCGCGCTTGTGATGCGGCAAATGTGCCTGCAAGGGAAGTGGAAACCGGCGACGTCAGATTCCGCACGGTTTGAGGACGTCTGTCGAAAACTCCAGCCCGACTTCGACCTGATCCAGCTTCTGGGCACACAGGATGACACGGTGTCGCCGGACGACATGCTCGACAACAGCGTCGAGATGGAGAACAGCAACTACTTCGTCCAGGAGGTCCCTCACTCCACGCACGCGAAGATCATAGACATGGAGCGGCCGCCTCACCACGATGGAGCCGTCAGCGAGAAACGTGCGCTCGACTGGGACGACCCCAAGCATCAGCGCTATTTTCAGTTCACGGTGGCTCTCACCAAGAGCCGCGAAGAGTTGAAAAACATTGCGATCGCCTGGGAAGACGTCTCGGATGTGATGCCGGATGAACCCGCGTGGGACGTCACCGACGTCGTCTTCGTCATCCATGGTATCCGCGATAAGGGCTTTTGGACCCAGAAGATCGCGCGCCGCGTCAAGCAGTTCGCCCGGACCGATCCAACCAAACCAAAGCAACTCAACAAGCTTCCCTATCGCTCCGTGACAGCGAGCTACGGCTATTTCGCGATGGCGCCCTTTGTCCTGCAGCCCGTTCGGATCCGGAAGGTAGCCTGGCTGATGGATCAGTACACTGAGGCAAAGGTTCGTTACCCCAACGCCAGGTTCTCCTATGTCGGCCATTCCAACGGCACCTATCTCGTCGCCAGAGCGCTCAAGGACTACCCGGCAGCGAGATTCAACCGAATCGTGTTCGCCGGCAGCGTGGTGCGCAGCGATTGCGACTGGGACGCTCTGGCAACACCCGATCCGCAAGAGCTATGCCAGGCGCCAAGACTCGAAAGAGTCCTCAACTATGTTGCGACGAGCGATTGGGTCGTGGCGGCGTTCCCGAAGGCAATGCAATGGCTCAGGCCTATTGATCTTGGAGGCGCCGGCCATGATGGCTTCTATAAGGCCTATCCGCTTCGGCAGGCCGGGACGCTGGCGGCTGCCCGCGAAGCCCTGAGTAGCAAGCGGGTTCTGCAACTGCAATATGTGGAAGGTACCCATGATGCGGCCATCCGCGAATTGCACTGGGGCGACATTGCAAGTTTCGTCGTGACGGGAGAAATCCCCTGGCTGAACAAGCCCAGGACGCAGCAGCAAAGGAAGACACAGAGGAGTTTTCTCGACGACTTGGGGGGTTTCGCAACAAGTCAGCCGCTCTGGTCCAGAATCCTGGGAAAATCATCCCGCATCATATTCCCGATCGTCGTGGCTCTCGTCTTGTGGCTGGGCGGCTGGCTCGCGTGGCGAATCATCCACGTCCCCTCTTGCTCGGACCTGGCAACGTGCACGGCAGAAACGACAAGGGAGGTTCTCGCCCGCGTTTTGGCGTTTATTGCCTATCTTCTTCTGCTGCGCGTTTTGATCACCAAGTACTGACTGGAAGGGCATCTCGACCGAGAGTCCGGTGTGGCTACGGCCTTGAGCTCGGAGACCTTGAGCAATCAGCTGCGGTATTGGATGAGGACCCGGTCCTTGCTAAATAGATGGAGGGCACAAAGCTAGGTACGAAGGGCCGCCGTCATGACCACGACACCGCATCGCGTCGTCATCGTCGGAGCCGGTTTCGGCGGGCTGGAGACGACCTACCGGCTTGCCGGCAGCCCGGTCGAGATCACGCTGATCGACCGTCGCAACCATCATTTGTTCCAGCCGCTGCTCTACCAGGTCGCCACCGCCTCGCTCGCCACCAGCGAGATCGCATGGCCGGTCCGGCACCTGATGCGCGACCGGCGCGATGTGACGACGCTGTTTGCGACCGTCAGCGGCATCGACGCCGGCAGGCGCTGCGTACTGATCGACGACGGCAGCGAGGTGCCTTACGACACGCTGGTGCTCGCCACCGGCGCGCGGCATGCCTATTTCGGCCACGACGAATGGGAACAGTTCGCGCCAGGCCTGAAGACGCTGGAGGACGCGACGACGCTGCGCCGTCACATCCTGGTGGCGTTCGAGCGCGCCGAGCGCGAGACCGATCCCGAAAAGCGCGCGGCGCGACTGACTTTCGTCATCGTCGGCGCCGGCCCCACCGGCGTGGAGCTCGCTGGCACCATCGCCGAAATGGCGCACCACACATTGCCCGCCGACTTCCGCAACATCGACACCAACAAGGCGCGGGTGGTGCTGATCGAGGCCGGCCCGCGCGTGCTCGCAGGCTTTCCCGATGATCTCTCGGCCTATGCGCAGGCCTCGCTGGAAAAAATCGGTGTCGAGGTCGTGCTCGGACAGGCCGTCACCGAGATCAATCGCGAGGGCGTAGTGTTCGGCGGCAAGCTGCTCGAAGCCAAGACACGAATCTGGGCCGCCGGTGTGCGCGCCTCGCCCGCGGCCGAGTGGCTGGGCGCACCGGCCGATCGTGCCGGGCGCGTGCAGGTCGAAGACGATCTTACCATCCCCGGTCATCCCGAAATCTTTGCGATCGGCGATACCGTCTTGATCAACGCCTGGGACGGCAAGCCTGTGCCCGGCATCGCGCCGGCCGCCAAGCAGCAGGGCCGCCACGTGGCCGAGACCATCAAGGCGCGGCTGCGCCAGGAGCCGACCGGCCCGTTCCGCTACAAGCACTCCGGCAGCCTCGCGCAGATCGGCAAGCGGCTCGCGGTGATCGACTTCGGGCGCATCAAATTGCGCGGCACCATCGCGTGGTGGATCTGGGGCATCGCCCACATCTACTTCCTGATCGGCTTGCGCCACCGCCTCAGCGTCGCGTTGAGCTGGCTTTGGATCTACGCCCGCGACCAGCGCGCCGCGCGGCTGATCACGCAGGGAAGCAGCAAGGTGGTGTAGGTTGTTTCCTTCTCCCCTTGCGGGAGAAGGTGGCGCGAAGCGCCGGATAAGGGGTTCTCTCCACTCGCAAGACCATTCGTGAGGATAGAACCCCTCACCCGCCTTCGCTCACGCGAAGCCACCCTCTCCCGCAAGGGGAGAGGGTGCAGCTACGCTCTTGGCTACGATCACTTCACCAACCCGCAGCCACCCTCCGCCAGCGGTCGAAACGCCTGCTCCGCGGAGATCGTCGAGACCAGCTTGTAATAGTCGTACGGATATTTCGACTCCTCCGGCTTCTTCACTTCGAACAGATACATCGGATGCACGACGCGGCCATCCTGGCGGATCGTGGTGTCGCCGAACAGCTTGTCCTTGCCCTTGAACTTCTTCATCTCGGGCACGGCATCCTTGGCATTGTCGCTGCCGGTTGCGGCGACCGCGTTGAGATAAGCCAGCGTGGAGGCATAAACTCCGGCCTGGTTGCCGCTCGGCATCTTGCCGTTCATGCCGGGCCGCGCGGCGAACCGCTTGGCGAAGGCGCGGGTGTCGTCGTTCATGTCCCAATAGAAGGCCTCCATGAGCTGGAGGCCTTGCGCGACCTTGATGCCCATGCCGTGGACGTCGTTGATGAAGAGCAGGAAGGCGACGAGCTTTTGTCCGCCCTGCTGGATCCCGAACTCGGCCGCTTGCTTCACCGCGTTGATGGTATCGCCGCCGGCATTGGCGAGCCCGATCACCTGCGCCTTCGAGCCCTGCGCCTGCAACAGGAACGACGCGAAGTCGGACGTGCCGAGCGGATGCTTGCTGGATCCGATCACCTTGCCGCCATGCGCCTCGATGTATTTCTGGGCTTCCGTCTCGATGCCCTTGCCGAGCGCAAAATCGACCGTGAGGAAATACCACTCCTTGCCGCCGCGCGACACCATGGCGGCCGCCGTGGTGTTGCCGGTCGCCCAGGTGTCGTTGACCCATTGGATGGTGTTGGGCGAGCAGGCCTTGCCGGTGAGATCGGAGCTCGCGGTGGACGATGCGAGAAACGTCATGCGGCTGTCGCGCAGCAGCGTGTTGATGGAGAGGCCAACGGCCGAGTTCGGCACGTCGACGATGGCGTCGACGCCCTCGACATCGAGCCATTTGCGCGCGATGGCGTTGCCGACGTCGGCCTTGTTCTGGTGATCGGCATAGACGATATCGACCTTGATGCCTTTGCCGCCGCCGTTGAAATCCTCAGCGGCCATGCGCGCGGCCTCGACCGAGCCCATGCCGTTGGTGTCCTGGAAGATGCCGGAGATGTCGTTGAGCACGCCGACGCGCACGACGTTGTCCGAGATCTCGGCATTTGCCGCGCCGCCAATCAGGCTCGCCGCCAACGCAAGCGTCCACTTCAGATGTCTCATGGTTCCCTCCCCTGTTCGATGTGATGCCGCGCCGGTCGTTGCCGGCACGTTGAAGACTCAGACTTGCCGCTCCGGCAGTCTCAGCACGAGCCCGTCCAGCGCGGGCGTGATGTGGATCTGACACGACAGGCGGCTGTTCGGCAGCCGCTCGGTCGCGGTGCCGTCGAGCAGCGCGTCCTCGTCATCGGCCACTGCCGGCAAAAGCGCGAGCCAGGTGTCGTCGACATAGACGTGGCAGGTCGCGCACATCGCGTTGCCGCCGCATTCGGCCAGAATGCCGTCGAGGCCGTGACGGGTGGCAGCCTGCATGGCGCTCTCGCCGACGCTGATTTCGATACGCTCGGACTTGCCGTCGGGATGAATGAAGGTGATGGCGGGCATAGAACTCCTCGTCAGGCCGGAGTGATGGTCACAGGCAGGCTGTCGAGCCCACGCAGCGTGTTGTTGAAGCGGCGCTTCGGCTCGCCGGTGATTTCGATCGCAGCGATGCGCTTCGCCAGTGCGGTCAGCATCACCTCGCCCTCGAGACGCGCGACGAGCTGGCCGACGCACATGTGGATGCCGGAGCCGAAGCCGACATGGCCGGACGAACGCCGGGTGATGTCGTAACTGTCCGGCTTGTCCCAGCGCCGCGGATCGCGATTGGCGGCGGCGAGGAACATCAGCACCTTCTCGCCCTCGCCGATCGTTGCG
The DNA here is from genome assembly GCF_055811715.1 of Bradyrhizobium sp. WSM4872. Lineage (NCBI taxonomy): Bacteria > Pseudomonadati > Pseudomonadota > Alphaproteobacteria > Hyphomicrobiales > Nitrobacteraceae > Bradyrhizobium > Bradyrhizobium sp. WSM4872. The sequence continues at coordinate 90,784 of NZ_JBVVPT010000028.1, forward strand.
CCGGACAGCTCGACCTCGCGCGTGGTGGTGCGGAAAAACGTCTGCACCGGGCTCTCGAAGCGGACGGCTTCCTCGAAAGCGTTGCGCGCCAGCGTGAGATCGTCGCGCAAGCGTTGCCACTGGTCGGGGAAGCGCGCGAGGCAATAGACGGCGGCGCCGATGCCGTTCACGGTGGTGTCGAGGCCGGCGGACAGCAGCGAGCGCACCAGCAGCGGCGCCTCGGTCGCCGTGATCTCGCCGTCGTCGACACGGGCGTGAATGCAGGCGCCGAAGCCGCCGGGCGCGAGATTGTCGCGCTGGCACTGCTCGGTGACATAGGCCTGGTGCGGCGCCGAGCGCGCGATCGCGTCCTGCCGCAGCTGGTTCGGCGGGCCGAACGCGTTGAAGACGAGGCTCGCATAGGGGATGAGATGCTCGCGGCCTTCGGGCTTCAAGCCCAACGCATCCGGGAAGATCGAGAGCGGATAGGCCTCGGCGAGATCGGTGATCGCATCGAAGCTGCGCTTCTCCAGCAGAGCATCAACACGTTGCTCCGCCGCCGCCGCAAAGCGGTCGCGCACCTGCTTCATCACGGTCGGCGACAGCACTTTCGACAGCACCGCGCGGGTGCGGGTGTGCGCGGGCGGATCGGCTTCGAGGATCAGGCTCGGCGGCCGCCACGGCGTCTCCTTCTTGAAGTCGGAGAGGCCGACGCCGCGGCTGGAGCAGAAGGTCGCGGGATCATTCAGCACGGCATGAACTTCGGCATAGCGCGCCACGCCATAGACGCTCCACTTGTCGAGATAGACGACAGGTCCGGCCTCCCGCAACAGCTCATGCGTGGGATAGGGATCGGCGAAAAACTCCATTGCGAAAGGATCGACGTCGAGATGCGGGACAGGCGACGAACCGGTGATTTCCGGGGAGCTGGAAGTGCTCATGGAAGTCCTCCCTCATTTTGAACTTGTGAAAGGGCGGCGCTTCCTCTTAGGTCTCCAGACACGCCGCGAGACAGAATCCCGACATGCCGCCGTCTTCGACCAGAGCCCGCCAAAAACCTGCGCCCGCCGAAACGGGACCGACGCTCGATCTCGACCGCTACGTCCCGGCGTTCATCACCTTCATCGCCAACAAGCTCTCCAACAGCGCCACCGCGTTCTATCAGCGGCAGTTCGGCGTCAACGTCACGGAATGGCGGATCATGTCGCTGCTGGCGATCGAGCCCGGCATCCCCGCCTCGCGCATCTGCCATGTCATCGGTTTCGACAAGGGCCCGGTGAGCCGGACGCTGGCCGGCCTGGAAAAGCGGGCGCTGATCTCGATCCGCACCGATCCCAACGACGGGCGCACCCATTCGATCGCGCTGACCGCGAAGGGCCGCGCCATCCATGACAAGGTGATCGTCGCGGCATTCGAGCGCGAACGGCGCCTGTTGTCCTGCCTGGACAAGGACGAGCGCGAGGTGCTGATCGACCTCTTGCGCCGCCTGCACGAGAATCTCGGCGCGGTGACCGGCAGCACCGAGACCTGACGGGCCACGCAGCGAGCTGCGGTCGCCGTCATGTTCACGCATGCGCAGGCGCTCGCCCGCGGCGCCCTCTCTGCCGAGCATTGCTTCCTCCGATCCGACGCGGCGGTTCCTTCCGCCGTCATCCTTGTCTGGAACGGTTCGCATAAATTAGTTGCCGAGGCAACAAAAGAATCATGCAGCAGAATGCGGCAGGTTGGCTGGCGTATTTAGGCTTGCCCAACTCTCGTGTCCCGGACGCGCTGCAGCGTGAAACGCTGCTGCGCAGAGCCGGGATCCATGCGACCGCGCGCATTAAGCAAGATAGGCCCCGGCTCTGCAGCGCATCACTGCGTGCTGCGCTGCGTCCGGGGCACGAGAGCAGCTAGCGCGGGCGTGGACGGGCTAACTGCCGCAACCGATCCACTCACCCGAGACATCGTCATCCAACCGCGCCAGGGCATCGGCGCGCCGCGTCAGCACGGCGCGCTGGTTGATGTAGCCCTTGTCGGTGATCTCGCCGCCGTCGACCGACGGCGGCTCCGCGAGCAGCAGCGCGCGCGTGGCGTGGCCGGAGGAATTGGCGCCGTGTTGCTTGAGCTTCGCCAGACCCTGCGCGATCGCGACTCTGACCTTGTCATGCGCGAGCACGTCGTTGACGCCTGCGGTCTCGGGCAGGCCGGCATGCGCGCGGCACGCAGAGATGTTGGGAAAGACCAGGAAGCGCACCTCGTCGCCGCCATGGCCGGTGACGACGATGTCCTGCGCGAGCGGCGCCAGCGCGGCGATGCCGGCGACGCGCAGCGTGCCGACATTGACCCAGGTGCCCGAATTGAGCTTGAAGTCCTCCGCGACGCGGCCGTCGAAGAACAGGCCGCGCTCAGGCCGGTTCGCATCGGCGAACTTCACGGCGTCACCGATAAGATAAAAGCCCTCGTCGTCAAACGCCTGCCTGGTCAGCTCCGGCGCCTTCCAGTAGCCCGGCGTGACGTTGGGGCCGCGCACACGCACCTCCAGTTTGTCGCCGGAGGTGACGAGTTTCAATTCGGTGCCGGGTATGGGCACGCCGATATTGCCCGAGCGCTCCGCGAGGAAATGGCAGTCGGTCGCCAGCGGCGATGTCTCGGTCGAGCCCCACGCCGAGACCATCGGCATCGCGCGGCCAACGGTCTTGATGGAGAGCTGTTCGAGCGCGTCCCAGAGATTCTGCGGCAGCGCAGCCCCTGCGTAGAAGGCGAATTTCACCTCGCTGAAGAAGCGGCGACACAACTCCTCGTCGTCGCGCAGCGCCGCAATCAACATGTCGAAGCCGCGCGGCACGTTGAAATAGACCGTCGGCATCACGCTTCTGAGATTGCCGAGTGACGTCGCAAACAGGCCGGGCGCCGGCTTGCCGCCGTCGATATAGAGCGAGCCGCCATTGCGCAGCACCAGATTGAAATTGTGGTTGGCGCCGAACGTGTGACTCCAGGGCAGCCAGTCGAGAATGACGAGATCTTCGCGCGCCTGTTCGAGAAAGGTCCACGTCTGGGCCTTGGCCTGCTGGCTGGACGTGAGCATGCGGTGGGTGTTGATCACGGCTTTCGGCGTGCCGGTCGAGCCGGAGGTAAACAGGAATTTCGCGATCGTATCGGACGTCACTGCGGAGAAAGCCGTTGCGACGTCGGGGCTCTCCGGCGTTGCCGCGATGGTGCGGAAGGCCAGCGCATCGGTATCGTCGGCATTGCCGCTGATGATCTGCGCGCTATGCAGGGGCTTGATCGCGGCCAGCGCCGCCGCAAACGGCCTCGTCGCGGAGACATAGATCGCGGCGGGCTCAAGCAGCGTAATCATGCTCTTGAGCTTGTCAAAATCCTTCGACATCAGCGAATAGGCCGGGGAGATCGCCGCCGAGGGCACGCCGACATGCTGGGCCGCGAGTGCCAGCAGCGCATGATCGACGCTGTTGTCGGAGAGGATCGCGAGCGGGCGCTCCGGACTGAGACCTTGCGCCAGAATCCATGACGCTGCCGCGCGCACCTGGCGCAGCGCCTGCGCATAGGTGACGGTGGTCCATGGCGCTTCGGCGCTGCCGCGCTCCGCGAGGAAAATCGCATCGGGCCTCTGCCTCGCCCATTGCTCTAGCCAGTCGCCGACGCAACGCGCGCCATTGCCCAGGGGCTCGGGCGAGCGCAGCACGATGCTGCCGTCGGCGCGATGGTCAGCTACGGTTCTGGGTGTCGCGAACAAGCTCGAAGCATCACCGCGAGGGGCGGCTGTCATGGTTTCCTCCTCGCCCGGAGCCGGGACCGGCCGCAGCCTCGTCCGGACCGCGTTGGCCGGCATGTTGGCCACGACAATTGTTGGGGCGCAAGCTCGGGCAGGGCGAGCTGCCCATTATTTGCGCAAATGCCCGTAACAGGGCGCTGACACGCGGGCCCGCCGGCGCTCGAATTATCCCACAAGCCACTGATCTCTCGATAATATCCGGAGCACTTGTCCTGCCCGAATTCTGTACACAATGGCACATCGCTTGCTTCGATCCGGCTGAAGAGACGTAGCCGGAGTTTGTCGACATGAGGGCTGAAATGGGGGCTGAGCAGCCTGAAACGATCGCCGCGATCGTGGCCGCGCATCGCGCGGGCACGCTCACCCCGGCGCAGACGGTCGCGCGCACCTATCAGCGCATCCGCGACCACAACGATCCCGCCGTCTTCATCAGCCTGCGCGACGAGAAGGACGCAATCGCGGAAGCCGAGAAGCTCGCCACCAAGGAGGCAGCCACCCTGCCGCTCTATGGCGTACCGCTCGTGGTGAAGGACAATATCGACGCGCTGGGATTTCCGACCACCGCGGCGTGCCCGGCCTTCTCGTACACCCCGACACACGATTCGACCGCGGTGCAGCGGCTGCGTGCCGCGGGCGCCATCATCATCGGCAAGACCAATCTCGACCAGTTCGCGACCGGCCTGGTCGGCGTGCGCTCACCCTACGGCATCCCCCGAAACGCGATCCGCGAGGACCTCATTCCCGGCGGATCGAGCTCGGGATCGGCCACCGCCGTCGGCGCCGGGCTGGTGCCGCTGTCGCTCGGCACCGATACCGCCGGCAGCGGGCGCGTGCCGGCAATGCTCAACAACATCGTCGGCCTCAAGCCGAGCCTCGGCATGATCTCGACCGCTGGCCTGGTGCCGGCCTGCCGGACGCTCGACTGCATCTCGGTATTCGCTTTGACGGTCGACGACGCCGCGCTCGCACTGTCGGTGATGGCAGGTCCCGACCAGGCCGATCCGTTCTCGCGCGACCGGCCGCTTGGCGCGCTCACCCCGCTCCCGGCAAACCTGCGCCTCGGCGTGCCGCGCAGCGGGCAGCTGATCTTCTTCGGCGACAAGAAGGCGGAAGCGGCTTACGCCGATGCGCTGAAGCGCTGGACCGCGCTTGGCGCAACGCTCGTCGAATTCGACCTCGAGCCGTTCTACGAGACGGCGCGGCTGCTCTACGAGGGACCGTGGGTCACGGAGCGTTACCTCGTGATCCGCGACCTGCTCGCCTCCGCGCCGGATGCGATCCATCCCGTGACGCGCGAGATCACCGCCGCCGGCGCGCGGCTGACGGCGGCGGACACCTTTTCCGCGCTCTATCGCCTGCAGGGCCTGCGCAAGATCGCCGAGCGCACCTTCACCAATATCGACGCGATGGTGTTGCCGACGGCGCCAACGGCCTACACGACCGCGCAGGTGCTGGCCAATCCGATCGAGCTCAACAGCCGGCTCGGCACCTACACCAACTTTGTCAATCTGCTCGACCTCTGCGGTCTCGCGCTGCCTGCGGCAATGCGCGCCGACGGCATCCCGTTCGGCATCACGCTGCTTGCGCCCACGGGCCACGACGCGCTGCTCGCGAGCATCGGCCGCGTGTTCCATGCGGACACCAAGTTGACGCTTGGCGCAAAGGGCGTAGCGCAACCCGCGCTGGCGTCGCTTGCCGCAAGTGGCAGCGACGAGATTCCCATCGCCGTGGTCGGCGCGCATCTCTCCGGCATGGCGCTGAACGGCGAATTGAAAGCGCTGAACGGGCGCCTGATCGAGGCGACCAGGACCGCGGCGGACTACAAGCTCTACGCATTGACGACCACGCCGCCGAAGCCGGGCATGCTGCGCGTCGAAACCGGCAAGGGCGCGTCGATCGAGCTGGAGATCTGGTCGCTGTCGTCGTCCGCCTTCGGCAAATTCGTCAACGCGATTCCCGCGCCGATGGCGATCGGCACGGTGCGGCTCGCCGATGGCCGCAGCGTGAAGGGATTTCTCGTCGAGCCCGAGGTGCTGGGCGAGGCGCGAGATATCACCGCGTATGGTGGATGGCGGAAATATATGGCGGAAGCAGCGAGGGCCTGAGCTCAATACCACGGTCGTCCCGGACAAGCGAAGCGCAGATCCGGGACCCATAACCACAGGACGAAGTTTGGCGAAGACTCGGAGTTACCATCTCGCGCCACAACCACTCCCTGGGGTTATGGGTCCCGGCCTTCGCCGGGACGACAGCGAGTAAATTGACCCGCCGTTGCCCTACACCGACACCGCGTAGATCTCGTACTCCCCGCGCACGAGCTCGATATGCGCGCGCATCGCGGCGGCGGCGCCCTGCTTGTCGCCGCGCATGATGGCGACGACGACGCGGTCGTGCTCGGCTTGCGACTTGGCGAGGCGGCCGAGGTTGCGGAACTGGGCGCGGCGGAACGGCTGCACGCGCACCCGCGTCGCCAGCGTGATCTCGGCGATGTAGCCGTTCTGCGATCCCGCATAGATCGCGTTGTGGAAGCGCTCGTTGACCTCGTGAAAACGCTCGGGATTGCCGGCGTAGCTCAACACCCGCAGCTCTTCGTGGATGGCCTCCAGACCGTGACGCTCGGCAGCCGACATGCGTTCCGCGGCAAGGCCCGCGCACAGCGCTTCCAGCTCCGCCATCGCCTCGAACATGCCCGTCAGCCGTTCGAACGAAGGCTGTGCCACCACCGCGCCGCGATGGGCGCGTGCTTCGACGAGGCCGCTTGCCACGAGCTGGCGCAGCGCTTCCCGCACCGGGGTACGCGAAACGCTGAAGCGGCGCGCGATATCGGTCTCATCAAGCGGCGCGCCGGGCGGCAGAGCTCCGCGTACGATCTCATCGGCGAGCTGCAGGCGCAGCTCCTCGGCGCGCGTGATTTTGTGGGCTGATGGCGACGCCCGGTCGACACGCGGCACCGCCGGTTCGGCCGGCAGCGTTCCGGGCGGAAGATCGTCAAGCATCATACGGTCAGGTCTCTTTCGACTCGTCGATGATGCTGACATGAGCGGCGACGACGCGCCAGCCCTCCGGGAATTTTACCCAGGTCTGCATCTGCCGGCCGACCTTGCCCGGCATCGTGTCGCGATAGAACAGGGTGGAGGCGACCGCCGTGTCGCGCCCATAGCTGGTGATCACGGTTTTCGCGGTGCGGCGGTTGAGGCCGACCGGCAAGCGCCCGGCGCGAAAGCCGGAGATCGCTTCATAGCCGTAGAGGTTCTCGCCGATGCCATAGCGCAGCGTGCGAGGATCGTTCCGGAAGAGCTCGCCGAGCACCGCGACGTCGTTTGTGATCAGGGCCTGCTCATAGCGCTCGAACGCGGCTTTGACGTCCGCGATCACGTCGGGGAGATCAATCTCCATCTCAAAATCCTTTTGGGCTGGGCGCGGCGGCGACGCCCATCTTCTCCAACGCGTACGCGACGCGCAACGCGATGTCCTCGCGCCAGGGCGCGGCGATGATCTGCACGCCGATCGGCAACGGCTCGAGCGGCACCGGGACGGCGACCACGGGCAGGCCGATGAAGGAGATCGGCTGGGTGTGGATGCCGATATTGGCCCGCACCGGCAGCTCGACGCCGCCAAGATTGAAATTGACCTGGCCGAGCTTTGGCGCGGTGCATGGCGTCGCGGGCGCAAGCAGCACGTCGACGGATTTGAAAATCTCCGCGAGCTGCGCGCGATACCAGCGGCGGAATTTTTGCGCGCGGTCGAGCAGCGGCGCCGGCACCATGGCGCCCGCGATCAGCCGGTCGCGCACGGCGGGATCGAAATCGTTCGGCCGCTTGCGCAGCCGGTCGAGATGCAGCGAGGCGCCTTCGGTGGTGGTGATGACATAGGCCGCCGCACGGGCCCGCGCGGCTTCGGGCACGTCCACCACGCGCGTTGCGCCCAGCGCCTTGGCGACGCGGCTGACGGCTTCGACGGCTTCCGGAAACAAATTGGTCTGGAAGTACCCGCCGGCGATGGCGATGCGCAGGTCCGAAACCGGATTGGCAAGCAGCGGCAGCGTCGGCTCCAGACCACGTGTGGTGGTGCAGGCGGCGTCGTCCGCATCCGGTCCCTGCATGGCGTCATAGGCCAGCGCGAGATCGGTGACGGAACGCGCGAACGGGCCGAGATGATCGAGGCTCGCGACGAACGGGAAAGAGCGCGCGCGCGAGAGCCGGCCGTAGGTGGGCTTCAGGCCGAAGATGCCGCAGAATGAGGACGGCACGCGGATCGAACCATTGGTGTCGGAGCCGAGCGCGATCGGCACCAGCGCGCCGCCGACGGCACTGCCGGAGCCACCGGAGGAGCCGCCGCTCATCCGCGTGGTGTCATGCGGATTGCGCGAGGGACCGTCATGGACGTTCTCGCCGGTGAAGTCGTAGGCGTATTCGCCCATGTTGAGCGCACCGACCAGCACGGCGCCGGCCGCTTCCATGCGCTCGATCAGCGTGGCATCGCGCGTGGCGGGCACGCGGTCGCGGTTGATCTTCGAGCCTGCGCGCGTGGCGAGGCCTGCGACGTCGAACAAATTCTTGACCGCGAAGGGCACGCCGGCCAATGGACCGACGGCCTTGCCGGCAGCGATATCGGCATCGATCGCGCGCGCTTTGGCACGGGCGCGATCGGCGGTGATGTCGGTGAAGGCGTTGAGGATGGTGTCGTGCTGCTTGATGCGCGCAAGCGCTGCTTCGGTCGCATCGAGCGCGGACATCTTGCGGCCCGCAACCGCGCTCGCGATCTCGGAGGCCGTCATCTCTGGCTTGGTCGTCATGGCGACGTCAGACCGTGAACACGGGCGCCGGCTCGGTCTCGTCCGGCAGCGCGAATTCGTCGACGAGGCGGCCGAGCCGCAGCGAGACCTCGAGATTGGCGCGAATGGACGACCTCCATGCTTCCTCGACGGGCAACGCCAACGCTTTCGTGACAGCGTCGATATAATCGTCCAGCGGTTCGGCCATTACGCTCCCAAACAAGCTCTCAGTGTGCGCCCAGTGTCTGCAGCGGCGGATGCGGGATCGCCGTCAGCAGCTCCTTGGTGTAGTCGTCCTGCGGATCGCTCAAGACCCTCTCGGAAGATCCTTCCTCGACGATTCGACCCGACCGCATGACAATGACACGATCGCACAACAAGCGCACTACGTTCAAATCATGCGAGACGAACAGATAACTCATACCTAGCCGCGCCTTGAGGTCCTGGAGCAGATTGAGGACCACCGCCTGGACCGAGACGTCGAGCGCGGCGGTCGGCTCGTCCAGGATGACGAGTTTCGGGTGCAGGGCAATGGCGCGGGCGATGCCGACGCGGGCCTTCTGGCCGCCCGACAATTGGTGCGGGAAGCGATCCAGCAGATTGTGCGGCAGGCCCACCATGGTGGCGAGCTCCTCGCAGCGGGAGCGGAGCGCGTCGCGCCCCCTGATGTCGCCGAGCTGCATGATGGGATCGGCGATGGCGCGCACGGCGGTGAAGCGCGGGTTGAGGCTGTCGGTCGGATCCTGGAACACCATCTGGATGCGGCTGCGCTGCGGCAGCCGGGCAAAGCCGGCGGGCGCGATGGCGCCGATGTCCTCGCCGTCGAACTGGATCAGGCCCGAGGTCTGGTCCAGGAGCCGCATCACCATCATCGAGGTGGTCGATTTGCCGCAGCCGGACTCGCCGACCAGGCCGACGCTCTCGCCGTGACCGACCGAGAAGCTGATGCCGTCGACCGCGCGGAACACATCCGGCTCCACCGGCGGCTTGCGGCCGAACAATTTGCCGAGCGTGGCCGTGGCGCCCTGACGGGGATATTCCTTGACCAGCTTGTCGATCAGGAGAAGGGGCTGCCCGTCCTTCTTGGCCTCGTCTTGCGAAGCCTGATGGATGGCCGGGTCAGGCCCGGCCACGACAGCTGCGCCCTCCTCCTCCGGCAACAGATCCCGCAGGCTCACGCCGAGCCTGGGCGTCGCGCGCATCAGCTTCTTCGTGTAGGGGTGCTGCGGGTTGGCGAAGATGTCGGCGGCTTTCGCGGTCTCGACCACCCGGCCCTTTTCCATCACCACGACGCGGTCGCAATAGGCGGCGGCCAAGCCGAGGTCGTGCGTGATCAGGATGGTGGACATCGCCTTGCGCTTGGTCAGCTCGACCATCAGATCCATCACCGCCTTCTGCGTGGTGACGTCCAATCCGGTCGTCGGCTCGTCCGCGATCAGCAGCTGGGGATTGCAGGCGAGCGCGAGCGCGATGACGACGCGCTGGCACATGCCGCCCGACAATTCGAACGGATAGGCGTGATAGCGCTCGCGCGGGCGGGCGATCTTGACCTGTTCCAGCGCCTCGATCGCCTTTTCGCCGCGGTCCGAAACCATGGCCTGCTGGACATGGGTGCGCAGCACGTCTTCGATCTGGTCGCCGACCTTCCGGATCGGGTTGAGCGCGGCGCGCGGGTTCTGGAAGATCATCGAGACTTCGCGACCGCGCAAATCGCGCATCTGGTCCTCGGTCGCAGCCTTGACGTCGATGCCCGAGAACATCACCGAGCCCTCGGCGATCCGCCCGGCACGGTCGAGGATGCGCATCACGGCATAGGAGGTCACCGACTTGCCGGAGCCGGACTCGCCGACGATCGCCAGCGTCTCGCCCTTGGCGACGGAGATGTTGACGTGCTGCACTGCTTTCACGATGCCGCGGCGGGTGGTGAATTCGACGGTGAGGTCCTGGACGTCGAGCAGCGGCTGGGCGGTCATGGATGCCTCCCAAACAAAAACATCGAAAACAACCCCATGCACAGTAGAACGGGATTGATTTTATTGGAGAATTTTGAGCGGAAATTCGCGCATAAACCAGCCATCACGTCCTCCGCTGGGGGTCGACGATGTCGCGCAGGCCGTCGCCGAGGAGGTTGAAGCAGAACACGGCGATCATCAAAGCGAGGCCCGGGAATAGCGCGATCCACCATTCGCCTGACACCATGAAGCCGGCGCCTTCGGCGACCATGATGCCCCATTCCGCCGTCGGCGGGCGGACGCCGAGGCCGATGAAGGACAGACCTGCGGCATTGAGGATGGCGTAGCCCATGGTCAGCGACATCTGCACGATCATGATCGGCATGATGTTCGGCAGGATATGCACGAGGAGAATGCGGAATTCGCCGTTGCCGGACAGACGCGCGGCCTGCACGAAGCCGGCGTTGCGGCGGACATTGGCTTCGGCGCGCGCGACGCGGGCGTAGAGCGGAAAGTTCACGATGGCCGTGGCCAGGATGATGTTCTGCACGGTGTTGCCGAGCGCGGCAACGATGCCCATCGCGAGCACGAACAACGGGAACGCCATGATGGTGTCGGCGATGCGGCCGACGATGCGATCGGTCCAGCCGCCGAAATAGCCGGCCGCGATGCCGGCGAGTCCGCCCATCAAAAACACCAGCACGACGGAGGCGACCGCGATGAACGTATCGAGCCGCGTCGCCACCACGACCCGGCTGAAGATGTCACGGCCCAGTTGGTCGGTGCCGAACCAGTGCGCGGCCGAGGGTGGCTTCAGCGACGCCGCGGTGTCGGACGCCAGCGGGTCATACGGCACCACATAGGGGCCGAAGATCGCGGCAAGGAGGATCACGATCAGCAACGCGAAGGCAAAACCGGTGACCTTGTTCTCGCCGAGCACGTAGCGGGTCTGTTCGAGGAGCGCGACGAACCCTGACGTCCGCGCGGGACCGACAGGTTCAACAGCAGGCGCAACGGAGCTCATTGTGTTCCCCTACCCTTCCAAGCGCACGCGCGGATCGATCACCCCATAAAGAATGTCGATCACGAGATTGAGCAGCACGTACATGACCGCCATGGTCAGCACGAAACCCTGCACCGGAGCGAAGTCCGACGAGATCAGCGCCTCCACCGCATAGGAGCCGATGCCGGGCCAGGCGAACACTTTTTCCACGAGCACGTTGGCGCCGAGCAGGAACGAGAACACCATGCTCAGCGTGGTGATGACGGGTAGCATCGCGTTGCGGAAGGCGTAGGTGACGATGACGGTCGCCGGCGACAGGCCGCTGGCGCGCGCGGTGCGCACAAATTCCGACGACAGCACCGCCAGCATCGAGGCGCGCGTCATGCGCGCGATCGGCGCCAGCGAGAAGATCGCAAGCGTCGTCGCCGGCAGGATGAGCTGGCTGCATGCCGAACGGAACGCCTCGAAGTCGCGCGCGATCAGGGTGTCGATCAGATAGAAGCCCGTCACCGTCGGCGGCGCGCTGTAGAACACATCGAGCCGGCCGAGCGGCGCGGGCGACCAGCCGAGCCGGAAATAGAAGACATAGACCAGCACCAGGCCGGTGAAGAACACCGGCAGGGACACGCCGGCCGTCGTCGTCACACGACAGAGATGATCGACCCACGATCCCGGCCGCGTCGCCGCCAGCACGCCGAGCGGGATGGCGATCACGATCGAGACGATGAGGCCGAGCAGCGTCAGCTCGGCGGAGGCTGGCAGGCGATTGCGGATCTCGGCCGCGACCGGCTGGCCCGTCGTGAGCGAGTTGCCGAAATCGCCATGGGCGAGATCGTTGGTGTAACGGAAGAACTGCTCGATCAGCGGCTTGTCGAGGCCAAGCTTTTTACGGATTTGCTCGACGGCTTCTTTCGTTGCGGCGGGGCCGGCGAAGTACGCAGCGGGATCACCCGGCAGCGCGCGTGTGAGCAGGAAAGTGACGATGACGACCCCGATCAGCGAGGGAATCGCGAACATCAGGCGCTTGCCGATCATGGTCAGCATGGGGTGCTCCTCCTTCTGCCTTGCAATTGGGAGCAAACTTGAACGGCCTGCGCCGCTGCGTTCCCTCCCCCCTTGTGGGGGAGGGGCAGGGAGGGGGGTAGCCGCGGATGCCG